>CAZZHQ010000004.1:0-57982 GCA_964654015.1 uncultured Dehalococcoidales bacterium
CCTCGGCGTGGCAGGGGCGGCAGGATTCGAACCCACGACCCGCGGTTTTGGAGACCGCTGCTCTACCGGACTGAGCTACACCCCTGAGTAACACGAATTATAGAGGAAATATACTGCAAAATCCAGTACTAATAGCAGTGTCACTTACTTTGCCTAGAGTATCATATGGTGCAATGGTGTAAAATGTATCTGATTAAGTCAAGGATCTGGGCATCACCATACGCAGAGCAATAAAAAAGCCTTGCCCACGGCGAATGTTTTTTACGGACAGGCAAACAGCAAAGTGAATAGAAACACAGTAAACTCATTAGCGGAAATTGAAATACTGGATATTACCAGAGCTCATTAGATGCTGACATCAATCATTCTGGCAGGAGGGAAAAGTTCCCGCCTTGGAAGGTGCAAGCTATCGGAGTCTCTGAGTGGTAAAAGCCTGATCGAACACGTCATCGGACGACTCGAACCAATAAGCAACCATATCTTGATAGTGACCGCTGAGGAGCAATCTAGATTTCTACTAACCAATAAAGCAGAAGTGGTCACTGATATATACCCTGGCAAAGGTCCTCTTGGTGGCATATACACCGGATTACTGGCTTCAAAATCCCCTTACAGCCTTGTAGTAGGGTGCGACATGCCCTTTTTAAACATTAATCTGCTCCACTACATGGTAGACCAGATACAGGGATTCGATGCCGTAGTCCCACGACTAGAAATGGATAAGATTGAACCCCTACACGCTATCTACTCAAGACGCTGCGCAGATATTATACAAACACAGTTAGAGCATGAACACCTGAAGATAAGCCAAACTCTGGACATGTTACATGTTAGATATGTCCAGTGGGAGGAGTGTAACAGATTTGACCCACAGTTCCTGAGTTTCTTCAATATTAATTCTCCATCCGACTTGAAACGGGCTACAAAGATCAATGAGGAAGGTGCCCTTAAAGTAACAACTTCTCTCAGGGCAAGATAACATCTATCATTACTCATTTTTTCACATGTATTACATAGCAATGGCATAGAACTGACATTGAATTGAGACATTATGCTACACTGCGCCGAGAACCTTATTAAATAAATAGGAGAAAAGAAAAATGAAGAAAGCTGATGTAGTAGTTATAGGAGGAAGCGCAGCAGGTATTCCTGCCGCTATCACTGCCAGAAGACATTATCCGGGAAAAAGTATAATG
Organism: uncultured Dehalococcoidales bacterium; assembly: GCA_964654015.1. Taxonomy (GTDB): domain Bacteria; phylum Chloroflexota; class Dehalococcoidia; order GIF9; family AB-539-J10; genus JAUUZT01. The sequence continues at coordinate 1,197 of CAZZHQ010000004.1, forward strand.
CTGATTAGAAAAGAGGAGCAGGTGCTTATTCCTTGTGGTATTCCTTATATCTTCGGTACCGTAGGATCAACCGATAAAAACTTGATACCTGATGCCTCACTGGAACAGAATAACATAGAGCTTCTTATAGATGAAGTACAGGAACTACACCCTAAGGAAAAGAGTGTTCTAACTGTCAGCGGGGAGACTGTTACTTATGACAAATTAATACTGGCGACTGGTGCTGATCCATTAGTCCTCCCCATTCCTGGAATAGACAAAAGAAATGTCTTCTCAGCAACAAAAGAGGTAGCTTATCTTAATTCTCTGCTTGACACTTTGACCGGTGTAAAAGACCTGGTTGTTCTGGGAGGCGGATTTATTGGTGTGGAATTTGCTGATGAGTGTAACAAGAACGGGGACATTAACGTAACGATTGTAGAACTTCTCCCTCATTGCCTGATGCTCGCCTTTGAAGAAGACCTTTGTATCGAGGCAGAACAGGCACTTAAAAACAGAGGGGTGAATATCATTTGTGGAACCAGATTAGAAGAAATTTTAGGTGGTGATAAGATCACCGGCGTAAGACTTTCCAATGGCACAGAACTAAAAGCAGATGCCCTCATTATAGGCGTTGGCGTTCGGCCAAACGCAACTCTCGCTGAAAAAGCAGGCCTTAAGACAGATCGAGGTGGTATTGTAGTAGACACGCATATGAGAACATCAGACCCGAGTATATTTGCCTGTGGTGATTGTGCTAGTAAGGTTTCCTTCTTTAATGGCCAACCATCAGGCCTCAAGTTGGCCTCCATTGCTACTACGGAGGCGCGTATTGCTGGTGCTAATCTTTTCTCTACAAGGCGAGTAAATACTGGAGTAATCGGCGTATTTGCTACAGCCATCGGTGACCTTGTATTAGGGACAGCCGGCCTAAGCGAAAAAACAGCCAAAGAAAATGGCTTTGAGATAGCTACTGGCCAGGCAGAATCACCGGACAGGCATCCTGGAGGAATGCCAGGTATGGCCAAAATGAAGGTAAAACTAATATTCAATAAAAATACCAGCGAGTTAATTGGTGGTTATGTAAGAGGCGGTTCAAGTGCGGGAGAACTCACCAATACAATTAGTGCCTGCATTCAAAAGAAAATGACTGCTGATGATATAGCTACCTTCCAGCTTGGTACCCATCCTGCTGTAACAGCCTCACCTATCGCCTATCAACTGGTGAATGCAGCGGAACTTGCCATTAAATCCATGTGTCAGTGATTAGTCCTTATTAGTGAAAAGAGTTGTTATCTCGACAAGTATGTCAGTTCCTTTTAGAACTGGCGTACTTGTCTGTTAATGATGCTGCTAGGTAACACAGATAGAATCCTTGCTCGAAATAGTTCTCATCTCTGTGTGATCGAGCTCTTCCATGATAAGTCGTACTACTTGTGGCATGGCCTCCCTCATTTTCTTCGTCATCTTCTCGGTAACTCTAGTTACATCTTCTGCCTTTACCGCATATACAACAACTTCCTCTGGCATCTCACTGGGGAAAAGTTTTTTTCCAATTTCAAGGGTAGTTGCCAGATTAAAATGATGTGGAGACATAGCTGAACGCGACGGATCACCAATTCTCTCCGGTTTAAGCCTGTATATCTCTCCTACCTCCCCTTCTTCGGTCATGATTGCATCAACCACCACTAGTTTATCGTATCCGACAATTATCTCCAGTAAATTCAGACCATCTACACTGACATCTCTTACGTCAACATTCTCATCCTTAATCCGTGCATTAAGTTCCTGGGCCACACAAACACCTATCCCATCATCTCCCAGTATTGAATTACCTATGCCTAGAATTAAGGTTCTCACATCAACCCCTCAGCACCTGGCGTACTGCCCCATTACTATCACAAATAGTTACTTCTAATGGCATATGCCCCAGGGCATGTGTTGAGCATGAGAGGCAGGGGTCATAACATCGAATAGCAACCTCTATTCGATTAAGTATCCCCTCAGTAACATTCCCATCCTTGATAAGATCTCTGGCTACTTCATAGGCAGCTCGATTCATCGCCATATTATTGTGTCCGGTAGCTACAATCAGATTAATCTTGCGTATTTTCCCACTCCTATCTACCCAGTAGTGATGAAAAAGAGTCCCTCTTGGAGCTTCAATTACCCCTATTCCTTCATCATTGATCTTACTGGAATTTGTCCATATTTCCTTTGAACAAACAAGGTCGTTTTCCACAATTGCTTTTATAGTCTCGGCGGCATTGAGCATCTCAATCAATCGGGCATGATGATAATATAACGACCCCTGTACCATCCCATTGTTACCGATGCTCCGAAATTCGTTAAATTCCCTATTGGCCAGTGGAGTAGTACACCCATCAGCTACATTAAGTCTTCCTAAAGGCCCCACACGATATATACCACCCGGGTATCCCAGTTTCTTATAGTAAGGGAACTTCAGATATGTCCAATCTTCAACTTTTTCTTCTATTATGGACAGATAATCTTCAGGCGACTTATTGTCTTCCAGCGTGAATCCATTCTTATCCCTTAGTCTGAGCTTTCCATCGTAATATTCGACGTTTCCGCCGTCATCCACTAATCCAAGATAACCAGTTTGGAAACTGGCAAAGCTGGTAACTTCCTTGCTATGTTTAGCACTATACTCTTTGGCAAGATCGACAGCGAATTTACAATCCGTAATAATATCGTCTATCTGACTTATGATTTCGTCGCGCTTATCAGGAGCGAGCGCTTTGCTCATCCCTCCGGGGATAGCAGCATTGGGATGAATCTTTTTATCCCCGAGCATCTCAATTATTCTCTGACCAAAAGAGCGAAGCTTTACTCCTTTTTTAGCGATTTCAGGCATTTCTGCTATAACACCCATAATATTTCGTTTAGCCGGGTCAGCATCCATGCCAAAGAGCAGGTCCGGACTGGCTAGATAGAAAAAATGAAGTGCATGAGACTGTACAAACTGAGCCATATGAATCAACCTGCGCAGTTTCTCCGCTGCCGGGGGTATCTTAACGCCCAGAATAGCATCTCCTGCTTTCGCTGATGCAAGGTGATGGCTTACCGGACAAATTCCACATATACGCTCAGTGATAACTGGCATCTCCCAAAAGAGCCTTCCTTCGCAGAATTTCTCAAATCCTCTTACCTGGGTAATATGAAATCTAGCTCTATCAACATTACCATTATCATTAAGCTGTATAGTTACTTTTCCATGTCCTTCAACACGAGTAACCGGTTCAATTACAATCTTTCTAGCCATTATTCCTCCTGTATTTTGAGACCTCAATCAAACCTCATCATATCGCTTGGAAGTACCGGAATCCTCCCTGCTAGAAGCTCAGCCAGTGCATAGTGGATGGCTTTAGCGCTAGGAGGGCAACCAGGAACATAACAATCAACCTTAACCACATGATTCACCGGCTTTACCTCTTGAAGCGATGGCAGGTCTTCTGAAACTGGAACCTTACTGCCTTCTGCGGTACTCTCTGTACTATAATACCTTTGAAGAACATCTTTAGTATCAAATAGATTGCGCATACTATTTATACCTCCAAAACAGGCACAATCACCCAAGACCATAAGTATCTTGCAATTAGCACGCATTTCTTTGGCTACCTCTTCATCGTGTGAATTACTAATTGATCCTTCAATAATTCCCACATCAACTGAAGTAATTTCCTTAATATCGGTGATTGGACTGGCACCAAATTCCAGTACTTCGGCCAAATCAATTAGTTTTTCGTCCATGTCGAGAAGAGACATATGACATCCAGAGCAACAATCTAACCACGCTGTAGCGACTTTTACCTTTGCCACCATTAACCTCCTAACTTATGATAGTTCGTGCCCCAATTCACGGGCAAGTTTCATCAGTATCTCTTTGTCTTGAAGTAACCCATCCCCAGTTTGAAGTACCTGCTTTGATTTCAGGGTATGCCCATCCATGCTCACATATGTACCACCCCTTTCTGCCCATATCGGTGAGGGTACAACCAAGTCTGCTATAGCAGTAACTGGTGACTGATAACTTGCTTGCACTATCAGGGCCCCTATTCCTTTCAAACAACTCGACAATTCCTCGTTCATATTTATGTTATCATCACCAAGAAGTAGATATAGTCCTTTTATTGTTTTGAATTCAATCCCCTTGGCTAACCCTGACTCCCAAGCACCCCGACTATTAGCATTGGGTTTCAGTGATATGACCCGTAGTTTGTCTCCAACTTGATTGCCTGTTATATCAGCCAATGTCAGGAGAGAGGTTACAAGCTCTGGCTCATTCCCCTGGAGTAAATCTGCTCCATAAATGATGACGCCGTGCTCTGCATTACCATAAATCTCCGCTGCTTTCTCCAAGCTCTCTTTATCTACGCCAGTAACTTCCGTCACCTCGTCTATTTGGTACTGATCTAATTGTTGAATAAATCCTGTGCTTTTTTTCCCGGTTGCAACTAATCCTCTATCAGCAAGTATTTTCACCAGTCCATTGAGTAAATATTTCTCGCTGCCAACATTTGGTTTAAGCCACAAGTCAGTCCGGAGAGGAAAGGCAGTCTGGGATGGGTCTATTACTATTAATTTAGCACCCCTCTGTTTTATTGCCTTGCGGACAAAAGTACCAACAATGGGGTTAGTTTTTTCAGGGTCTCCCTCTACTACCATGATACAATCCGCCTTGAGTATTTCTTCAATAGAACATTCGATACCCAGACCCCTTCCTTTCCCTGCGAACTGCTCTATACCTTGAATAATTGTCCGGGATATTTTACCATCCAGCGTATCAATCAAATTATTTCCTAATACCTCCTGAAATAGTTTACGGAATGAAGTAATTGTCTCACTGGGGAGCCTCGTTGAAATAATACCGGCAAAGTCCCCATTTGCCTCTACCATCTTTTCTATAATCACTTTAACTGCTTTATCTATGGTACACCTCTCCAATTTGCCTTCACTGTTTCGTATCATGGGAGAGGTAATCCTCGGTGGTGTTTGCCTAAGTAAATCAAAACGCCCCATTCTACATAAAGCAGCCTTGGGAGCCATTAGGTCCGGGGCCTCTATCCTCACTATGTTATTGTCTTTTACCAGCACATTCAACTCACAGCCTACAGCGCAGGCAGGGCAGATGGCCGTTACCTGTTCGCATTCATCAGTTCTCCCTTTATATATGCTCAGTTTATTAAATATGGCGCCTGTTGGACATGCCTGGACACAGGCACCACATAAAAGGCATGATGACTCCCCCAACGGCTGTTCAAGATCAGCAGAAATCACTGTTTTCCAGCCCCGCTGAGAAAAATCCAGTGTGCGGCTAGCCGCTACTTCATCACATGCTCTGATACACCGACCACAAAGGACACAGCGATTATGGTCAATTACCAGATACTCACTGATAGAGTCCACAGGTAAAGAAGGAAAAAGATGAGGATATCTTACATTATCCATCTGATAACGATAAGCCAGTTTCTGCAATTCGCAATCTCCGCTTTGTTCACAAAACATGCAAAAGTGGTTACGCTCAGTAAAAATAAGTTCCAAGATTTGTCGCCGATATTTCTCCAGCTTTTCAGTGTCTGTTCTAACTACTAGGCCATCTCGAGCAGGGTATATACAGGAAGGAACAGGTCTCCTTTCTTTTTCAATTTCTACTACACATAGCCGACAAGCACCAACATCAATTAATCCATTAAGATGACATAGTGTGGGAACGTCGATACCACTAGCCTGACATATCTCTAAAACAGTATCACCTTTCTTTCCTTTAACCTGCTTCCCGTTTATTGTTAAGGTTATTTCACTCATTACTTATTTCTCCTCAACCTCAAGATCACATCTAAGACATCTTGAAGCCTCTTCCCTGGCTTCTTCAGGACTATAAGTCGATCTAACCTCCACGAAGGACTTTTTCCTCCTGTTGATAGCAATTTCGGCAGCTCTGATCTTAGGCTTTACCCGTATTTCTTCATCATTTGGAGGCACAGAGGAAATCGCAATCGGCTCATATCCATTGCGCTCTACCAGGGCTGAAAGTTCTTTTCCGTCAAGGTATCTTCTTATAGAAGAGGCTGCTCGCTGTCCTGCAGCAATAGCTTCTATTACTGTTTGTGGACCACTTACAATGTCACCTCCCGCAAAAACACCTTTTCTCTGGGTAGCCATTGTCCTCTTATCTACTACTATCAATCCACTTTTTCCCGTTTGGATTTCATCATTCTTGATAAATGATGTATCAGCTCTCTGCCCTATGGCCTCGATAACAACATCAATTTCTGTCACATTTTCCGAGCCCTCTATAATATGAGGGGCCCTTCTCCCACTCTGGTCAAATTCCTTCAGTTCCATTCGGACACACTCAAGTCCAGTAACTCTTCCTGCTTCACCCAGAACTCTGACTGGGGTAGTTAGGAAGTGAATTTTTATTCCTTCTTCCTCAGCAGCTGTTATCTCTTCAGGTATAGCTGGCATATCTCTTCTCTCACGGCGATAAAACACATCCACTTCTTTAGCGCCTTTTCTCAAAGCTACTCTGGCCGAATCAATAGCAGAGTTGCCACCGCCGATAACTGCTACCCTCTTACCTACCTGCACCTCTCTACCTAAATTAACTTCCTTTAAAAACTCGATAGAGTCATAGACCCCTTTGAGTTCTTCCCCTGGAACACCGATTTTTATTCCTTTATGGGCACCCGCTGCAATAAACACAGCCTTATAGCCTTCTTTAAACAAGGTTTCGATATCGTCAACAGCAGTATTTAGCCTGATAGTAACACCAAGGCTTTCGATGTCCTTGATCTCTTTTTGTAGCATATCTTTGGGCAATCGATATTCAGGAATACCTACTGCAAGCATTCCACCAGCTACTGGAAGAGCTTCAAACACTGTAACAGGATAACCTTCTAGCGCCAGGTCCCATGATGCGGATAGTCCTGCCGGGCCAGCACCAATAATGGCCACTTTTTCCTTCCTCTTATCTTTTGCCTTGGGAATATACTTTACTCCCAGGTTATAAGCATATTCGGCAACAAACCTCTTGAGGTCTCTAATGGCTACAGCTTCTTCCGTCTGAGCTCGATTACACTTATACTCGCAAGGATGGTGGCACACTCTTCCACATATAGCAGGTAATGGATTTCGTTGTTTGATTAAGCAATAAGCCTCGATAAATTTCCCTTCCTTAATCAAACTGATATATCCAGGAATATCCAGTTCAACAGGACAGCTATGCTGACAGGGAGACTTGAACAAGCCCTGGCAAACAGCAGCAGGGCATTTTTTATCTATGATATGGGCTTCATATTCTTCACGAAAATGTCTTAATGTGGTTAGGACCGGATTCGGACTGGTCTGTCCCAGTCCACATAACGAAGCAGAGGCAACCATCTCAGCCAGTTCATACAGGGTATCTAATTCTTCTAAAGTTGCTTTACCCTGACTGACCTTTTCAAGAAAATGTAGCATCTCAGGAATTCCTGCCCGGCAAGGTGTACATTTACCGCAGGACTCGTCTTTGGTGAATTCAAGAAAGAACTTCGCTACATCTACCATGCAATCATCCTCATCCATGACAACAACCCCACCAGAACCCATGATTGCCCCCAGTGCTGTAACCGATTCATAATCAATAGGTGTATTCAGGTGCTTTGCAGAGATAACACCTCCAGAAGGCCCACCCAGTTGAACTGCTTTAAACTTCTTCCCATTGGGGATTCCTCCACCAATGTCAAATATAAGCGTTCCTAAAGATATACCTAATGGAACTTCCACCAGCCCCGTGTTATATACTTTACCCACCAGACAAAGAGTTTTTGTACCCTTACTTTTTTCCGTACCAACACCGGCAAACCAGTCTGCTCCTCTTAAAATAATTTGGGGTATATTTGACCATGTCTCCACATTGTTGATTGTGGTTGGCTTCCCGAAAAGCCCTCCACCCATATTCGCCGGGAAAGGAGGCCTCTGCCGGGGATTACCTCGTTTACCTTCGATCGAACCCAGTAGGGCTGTTTCCTCTCCACAAACAAACGCCCCTGCTCCAGGAAAGATATCAAGGTGAAAGTTAAAACCAGTACCTAAAATATTATCCCCTAGAAGCCCGTATTCATGTGCCTGGGTAATAGCATGATTTAGTGTCTGTATAGCGAGGGGATACTCAGCTCGAACATAAGCATAACCATGATGAACATTTCCTATAGCGCAGGCTCCGATTATCATTCCTTCTATTATTGAATGAGGATTTCCTTCAAGTACGGAACGGTTCATATAAGCCCCAGGGTCACCTTCATCTCCATTACAGACCACATACTTCTCTTTACTGGCGGTATTACGAACAAATCCCCATTTTATAGCTGTAGGAAAACCAGCTCCTCCTCTTCCCCTCAAGCCTGCTCTTTTTACTTCATCTACAATTTCGTCAGGTTTCATCTGTGTTAAGGCTTTGGCCAAAGCTTGATACCCACTTCTAGCAATATATTGATCAATATCCATGGGGTCAAGATCCTGGTTCCGCATTACCCTTATCTCTTGAAATTTAAACCAGGGAGAATTTAAATCAAGCATCAATTCGTTAACTACTTTTCCTTCAACAAGCTGCTCTTCAATTACTCTATTAACTTTATCTTCATCAAGATCATAGTAGATAACCTTTTCTTTGCCAGGAACAAGGATCGTCACTACAGGCTCGTAGCCACAGAGCCCTATACATCCTGCGCTTGACACAACGACATTTGGAATTTTACGTGACTCTACCTCTCTATTAAATACTTCAAAAAGCTTATTCGCTCCTGACGAGATACCACAGGTTCCCAGATGAACCTTTACCTGGATTTGTTCTTCTCTCTTTGCCAGCCTTGCTTCAGCTTGCCTGGTTAATTCCGCTAACTCTTCTACTGATTTTAGTGGTTTTGCCATCTTCAATTAGCCCTTCCTAATCATAATTATTCAATATATCTTTTATTTGGTTGGGTTTGACCTTTCTATGAACATCCTCACCAATAGCCACTACTGGAGATAGACCGCAACAACCCAGGCAGCGCACTGTTTCCAGAGAAAAGCGCCCATCAGAAGTAATTTCTCCTGGTACAAGTCCCCACTCTTTCTTTAAGGCAGTGAGTATTTTCTTCCCCCCCTTAACATAGCAACTGGTACCCATACAGACCTGGATAACATGCCTCCCTTTAGGCACCATGGTAAAGAAATGGTAAAAACTAATTATCCCGTACACCTCGCTAAGAGGAACCTTTAAGTCTCTGGAGATAGTCTTAATAATAGGTGCAGGAAGGTATCCGATTAAACCCTGTGCTTGTTGCAGTACTCGAATAAGCGCACCCGTTCGTCCCTCTGTATTGTCAATTTCCCTCTGTATTTGCATGAAAATTCTGCCTGCATATCCAACACCTCCACGTTTTATTGAACCCTCCTGTGCATCTATTTCTTCCATACTGTACTTCCTCCTTCGAACCAGAACTATATAGGCGAATTACTTATGTGTACTTCCTTATTCGATATTAAAAAAAGAGGAGTGGATAGCAAACCCACACCTCTTATTTTCTAGTAGCTCTTCTTAAATCCATAACCAGAACTGCTATAAGCATAGCAAAACCTGCATTTTTATACAACCGCTTCCTTATGATAAGACTTCACTTCACTCCTTGATTTATTAGTCCTCTCTTCTTTAAATACACCAGTCCTGGCATTCTTCTTTATATAATTAACTTTCATCAGCATAACAGCATACCATGACCGACGGTATTGGACAGTTTCATGACCCATCCATTCATCTATTTCATCCTTTGACCAACCATTCTCCATCTTCTTTTTCACCTCGTGGTAAACACAACCACCGTGGCAATTGAAGAAACAAAACTGGCAATTAGCCTTAGCCATCCCCATCAAACATTGCCTGCTTCGCTTTTGATCAGCAGCCTTAAATCCCTTGCCTCGTAGCTTTACCTCTATTGGTTTTTCATCAACCCACCTTTTATATACACGGCAGTTCTCGCAAATATCAATACCTTCTCCCTTTTCTCCATAATCAAACTGCTTGTGGTACGTCCCCTCCATCTCCCAGCAAGGCTGAGATCGGTACTTGAACGCCGGGCATTCGTTCCTCACCTCTACTGGACACTGAAACATTTCCCAGCACGGAGTCTTGCCTTCCCAGAAGCCATCCCGCGGTTCTATCCGCAGCTTCCCTTTCGCCTCCTGGAGTACTGCCTCGATCTCAGCTATCTCTTCTACTGTTTTAACTCCAGTTAGTATTTCTGCTACCTGTTCTAGAATTTCTGTCCTCATTTCTCTCCCTCCTCTATTCTCAGTTATCTGACTGTGTAGCTCTTTTCCCCCTTCAACCAGTCTCTCTCCAGCAACTAGCCAATGACATGGAGTTCCTTTTCGCGGACCTCTATCTCAATCGGTTGGCTATTCCCCCACCTCTTGTAGACACGACAGTACTGACAAATGTCGACACCATCTCCCTTTTCCTTATAATCAAATAGTTTGCAATACGTCCCTTCCATTTCCCAGCAAGGTTGATACCGGTATTTAAACGCCGGGCATTTGTTCTTCACTTCCGCTGGACACCGGAACATTTCCCAGCATGCAGTCTTACCTTCCCAGAAGCCGTTCCTCTGTTCCACCGGCAGCTTCCCTTTTGTCTCCTGGATCGCTTTCTCTATCTCGGCTATCTCTTCTACCGTTGTAACTCCGGTTAGTATCTCTGTTACCTGTTCTAAAACCTCCATCCCAAATGCTCTTTTTTCTTTGGGATGGAGGTTTTTGTTCCGAGTTATCTGACTGTGTAGATCTTTCACCCTTTCAACCAGTTTCTCCCCTAAATGACTAGCCAATAGCGTGGATTCCCTTCCCACGAACCTTTATCTCTATCGGCTCGCTATTTCCCCACCTCTTATAGACCCGGCAATGCTGGCAGATGTCGGTGCCATCACCTTTCGCCCCATAATCGAAAAGCTTGCAGTAGGTCCCTTCCACCTCCCAACATGGTACAGACTGGTTGTTAAATGCTGGACACTCTATCTTCAGTTCTTCCGGACAACGAAACATCTCCCAGCACGGCGTTTTTCCTGCCCAGAAATCCTGGCGTGGTTCCAGTTGCATTTTACCCTTTGCTTCCTGGATAACCTTCTCAATCTCAACTACCTCATCCTCAGTCGCAATACTTGCCATTACTTGTTCTATTTGTTTCCTGACCTTATTTTCCATTTCCTTATCCCTCCTTTCTTTCTTTTCACTGCCATTTAAACATACCTGTAATCCTGTGCCATCCGTCCCACTGCCTATTTTCATCTTCGCTAAAATGCAATACTATCCTCAAATATAATCATGTCTAACTAGGCATCTATGCCTATCGACACTTCATCCCTGAAATACCACTTGTTGAAGATACCAGCGATATACTACAATTGACTCAGGAGCTATGCTATGGAGAAGATTAAGTTACTGCTTGTTGAAGACCATGTAGTGGTAAGAGAAGGTACCCGCCAGCTTCTGGAAAATGAACGTGATATGGAAGTTATTGGGGAGGCTGGAGATGGCGAGGAGGCGGTTCGACTGGCAAAACAACTCAAGCCAGACGTAATAATTATGGATGTATCCATGCCCAAACTAAGTGGCCTTGAAGCTACAAAACAAATTAAAGAGATATTGCCCTCCTCAATAATATTAATCCTTACTGGCTATGATTATGACGAATATATTTTTAGCCTCCTGGAAAGTGGTGCTGCCGGCTACTTGCTGAAAGATGTAACCGGGGATGAATTAATCCAGGCCGTCCGGAGGGTTTACGCCGGGGAACAGGCGCTTCACCCTGTGGTGGTCCGCAAGTTAATTGATAGATTTAAATCACAGGCTGCCAGTCCTCCTGGTGAGATCCATCCTCTCAGCATCCTTAGCGAACGCGAGATGGAAGTATTAAAGGAAGCTGCCAAAGGAATCGGAAATAAAGAAATCGCTGATGAGCTGTTCATCAGTATACGTACTGTACAAGCACACATGAGAAGCATTTTTAATAAGCTAGGAGTAGGCTCACGTTCTGAGGCGATTATATTTGGCCTCAAAAGAGGTTGGTTTAAATTGGAAGACCTGCCCTGATTAATCTGGGTTTAGGAGAATACTGATGAAGATCGCACGCAATCCCCATTTCTGGCTGATATTAACTCTATTTGGAATTTGCTGTGTCTCTCACTACGCGGAGCAGATAGGCATCATTGATGCAACTGATCCCAAGCTTATCTTCGGGTTGAACAGGCAGGCAATAGTCCGCATTTTCTTCCTGGTACCAATGATATATGCAGGTATTTTCTTTGGTATCGTTGGTGGAATAACTGCCTGCTCTGTCGCCCTGCTGGCTATGCTGCCCAGAGCTATCTTTTTCTCACCAGCCCCTCTGGATGCTCTACTTGAAACGACAAGCGTCGTGACGATAGGCGTAATTGCCTGTCTGTGGCTATGGACAACAGGCAAACAAAAAGCAAAAACCCAGATGGCCCTTGACGAACTACAGTCAGCCCACAAAATACTCCAGCATTGGGCTCAAGTAGCTAAAGGTCATGAAAGACGACTGAACTTGCTTAATGCCATCTCCTCTATGCTATTACGTGGTACTCTGGAGCTTGAAGGAATTATCCGCAAATCTACCTATATGGTATCTGAACTAATGGAAGTAGAAGTTACTCTCATGTTTCTAATTGATGAAGAAAGCAGGGAATTAAAGTTAGCTGCCCATGAAGGAGTATCCGAGCAATTCGCTCAATTTGTTGATGGGACTCGTATCGGTGAAGGCGTTTATGGCAAAGTAGCCAAGACAGGCCGACCCGTCATCGTGGAAGATACTTTGCATGATTTCATGCAGGCTAATTCCGAATTTAAAAAGATGCAAATCAGAGTCCAGTTGGTCGTGCCAATGATTCTTAGAGAAGAAGTCCACGGCGTAATCTGTGTGGCTATGCGCCGTCCTCGCCAATTCACTGACGATGATATAGAGTTGCTCTCCGCCGTCGGCACACAGATAGCTGCCGCCGTTGAAGGTGCCCACCTTTATGAGAGAGAACTCCTCCTAGTACAGCACCTTACCGTAGCAGAACGAAATTGGCGACGTCTATTTGAAAACGCCAGCGAGGCTATCTGGATGCACGACCTCATGGGTGATATCACAAACGCTAATAAGGCAGCAGAGAAGCTAACGGGGTACAACATTGAAGAGCTTACCAGAATGAAGGCAAAAGATGTATTCTCAGATGAAAGCCTTGTTCTGGCTGGCCAAGTGAGACGAAAGTTATTTCAGGGCGAACCTGTCGAGCAACCATACGAGCAGCATTTGATAAAAAAAGATGGAACAAAGGCAGTCCTCATGTTAACCACTAGCTTGATTACTGACGAAGGAAAGCCTACAGGTTTCCAGCATATGGCCAGGGATGTTAGCAGAGAAAGATGGATGCAGGAGAATATGCGGCACTATCTTCAACAGATCACCAGAGCTCAAGAAGATGAACGAAAGCGAATTGCCAGAGACCTTCATGATGATACCGCTCAGGCCCTTTTTGCGATTACTCGTCAGGTGGATAATTTCATTCGAAGCGATAAGAACTTACCGCCACAGTGCCATGCCTTCATGAAAGGCCTTAGTGAACAAATTAGAGAGGTTTTACAACGTGTACGCCGTTTCAGTCAAGATTTAAGACCTTCTCTACTGGACGATTTAGGGCTAATGGCAACACTGCGCTGGCTGATAAAGCAACTTCAAGAAAATTCAGGAATTGAGGCAGATTTAAAGGTTATAGGCAATGAGCGACGCCTATTGCCTCATATAGAGTTAATGCTTTTTCGCATAGTTCAAGAAGCATTAAGGAATGTTGAGAAGCATGCTCAGGCATCAAAAGTTGAGATAAAAGTAGTTTTTAGTGAAGGGAAAATAATGGTTTCGATTAACGATAATGGCAAAGGTTTTGACCTATCAGGAGATCTTGGAGATTTACCACGTGTAGGAAGGCTGGGACTCGCAGGGATGGAAGAGAGGGCCCACCTGATAGATGGTAGCCTTGAAATCAGGACTGAGCTTGATAAAGGTACAGTGGTGAGACTTAATGCACCTGTATAGTACATTAAAATATACCCCCCATCGTTATTATCAATAGGTTTTCTGGTTACAAATTATGCTGGTAACCGTTTGTTTTTGCTTTTTTAAGGCTTTCTGCTACAATGCGAAAATTCATTTGCATCTATAGTCATCAGTTTTCACAAAACAAAGGAGGGTAAATGGAGAATAAAGTCCTCGGGAAAAAAGACTTTAGTCAATTTGTTGACAACCTTATTAAGACAGACGCTGAGGTCATAGGGCCTAAGCGGAAGAGTACCAAGTATGCTTTCGGCAGGCTTGCTGAAGCCAGTGAGGTATGCCTCGATTATGACCTGGCTCTATATCCGTTAAAAAATTATCTCCTGCCATCAAAGGAGACGCTTATTAAGTTTAAACTAGGAGAAAAACCTGAAGCCGAGATGGCTGTCGAAGCCAACCCGATAGTTCTTTTAGGTGTCCATCCCTATGATATTAAGGCTATAGAACTTCTAGATACAGCTTTTTCTACTACCAACCCTGACATCAATTACCTCTCGCGGCGTGAAAAAACCACCATTATTGGCGTTGATTGCCTGTACCCCAACCCCAATGCCTTCTGTGCGAGTTTGGGGACAGCTGTCACTGACACTGGATTTGATTTAATGCTGACTGACATTGGTGATAGCTACTTGGTAGCTATCGGCAGCGGTAAAGGTAAAGAGTTAGTCGAGAAATATGCCAAAACAAGGGAGGCAACTGAACAAGAACTAACACGTCGTGACAACGAACGGCAGAAAGCATTGGACAGGTATCAAGTAAGTCTTTCCATGCCTCCTGAAGAGATACCACAACTACTGGACCAATCCTGGGATAGTGCTGTCTTTAAGGAAAAAGGAGAAAAATGCCTCAGTTGCGGCTCCTGTGTCGTGGTCTGTCCCACCTGTTTTTGTTTCGATGTCCAGGAAGACGTATCTCTCAATCTAGAGGGAGGTGAGCGTTATCGACAGTGGGATGCCTGTATGCTACCCGATTTTGCCTTGGTTTCTGGTGGGGGGAATTTTAGAAACAATAAGGAAGATAGGCTTCGTCACCGTATGTATCGGAAGGGAAAATATTTATGGGAAAGATATGGAAAGCTGGGTTGTGTGGGATGTGGCAGATGCAGCTCCGCCTGCCTCGCTGAGATTGCCAGCCCAGCTGATATCTTTAATATGTTAAAGGAGGAGAGTAAAAAAGATGAGTAGCCAGACCATTCCACAAACATCTATTTACCTACCACGTCCCGCTGAACTAATACAGGTTACCCCAATCACTGAGACTGAGAAGCTCTTCGAATTCAAATTAGAGGGTGGCCAGGATTTAGGACATAAACCAGGACAATTTATCGAACTTTCGGTTTTGGGAATTGGCGAAGCTCCAATATCAGTTGCCTCTTCACCCACAAAGAAGGACAGCTTTGAACTGGCAATACGGAATACAGGCAATTTGACCAATGTTCTACATCGCATGAGCATAGGAACTACGGTGGGAATCAGGGGACCTTTTGGCAATGGGTTTCCGGTAAACGACTTTCAAGGCAAAGACGTCTTGATAGTAGCTGGAGGAATAGGTCTTTTCCCACTAAGATCTCTGATTTATTATATCCTGGATAAAAGAGTCGATTATGGTAGACTCATTATTTTATCCGGCTGCAGAACTCCACAGGAACGCGTATTTGCTGATGACCTGGCTCAGTGGACTGAAAGGCAGGATTTAGAACTGATAGAGACAGTAGACCGCTGCGATGAAGAGTGGACTGGAAACGTTGGCATGGTAACCACCCTTTTCGATAAAGTTGAAGTTACTCCTGAAAAGACCGTTGCAATTATTGTAGGGCCACCGGTAATGTATAAATTCGTAGTTGCAGAGTGCAAGAAAAAAGATATTGCAGATGAACAAATAATGTTGTCTCTCGAGAGAAGAATGAAATGCGGAGTAGGCAAATGTGGACACTGCCAAATTAATGGTATTTATGTATGCCAGGAGGGCCCAGTATTTACTTATAGTGAACTTAAAAAACTACAGGAGGCGCTCTAGAAATGAAACCAAAGTTGGGATTTTTTGATTTCACCGGTTGTGAAGGGTGCCAGTTAGAGGTTATCAACTTTGAGACCGAATTGGTAGAGCTACTGAAACATGTGGATATCGTGAATTTCAGGGAGGCAATGCAGGAGAGAAGTGATGATTACGACATAGCAGTCATTGATGGGTCAATCACCACAGAGGCAGGTATTGAGAGAATACAGAAAATTAGAAAGCAGGCAAAGATATTGATAACCATTGGAGCCTGTTCTTCTTCCGGTGGTGTAAACTGCCTGAAAAATTTCCGGTCTATGGAGGAAAATCTTAAAATAGTATATGGTGAGAGCGCTCACTACTATAATACCATTCCAGCACGGCCTGTCAGCGCAGTGGTGCCTGTTGACTATGAGCTTCCAGGCTGCCCTGTAAACAGGTTTGAGTTTGTCCAGTTAGTTAAAGCTTTACTTCTGGGTAAAAAATTTGAACTGCCTAATTACCCCATATGTGTTGAGTGCAAGGAGGCTGGAAATGTTTGTGTCTTTGAAGAAGGAGGAAGCTGCCTTGGCCCAGTAACTAGAGGAGGGTGTAATGCCATCTGCATTACCACCGGCCGTCACTGCTGGGGATGCCGCGGCCTGGTTAATGATCCCAATGTAGATTCAGAAAAAGAGATACTTCAGAAGTATGGCCTGAGTATTAAGGATATACTGGGTCAGTATAGATTATTTAATGGTTACTATCCGGAGGTGTCAAAATGACGAAACTGAATATCAACGTTCATCACGTAACTCGCGTAGAGGGACATGGTAATATTACTGTCAACGCCAGCAATGGCAATATAGAAGAGATAACCTGGGCAATACCAGAGTCTCCCCGTTTTTTCGAAGCCATGCTTAGAGGACTGAACTATAACGATGCCACCTTTATTGCGCCCAGAATCTGTGGTATTTGTTCCGTAGCTCATTCTACTGCTTCTCTACAAGCAACAGAGGCTGCCTTCGGAGTTGAATTGAGCGAACAGTCTGTGCTGTTGCGAAAACTTCTATTCCATGCCGAGACCTTACAGAGTCACGTGCTTCACTTCTACTTCCTGGCAGCACCGGATTTCCTGGGTGTAGGCAGTGTCTTCCCCCTGGTCAACACTCACAAAGAAGTAGTGTTAAGAGCACTTCGCTTGAAGAAACTGCCTAATGACCTGGCTGATATGCTAGCTGGCAGAAAGACACATCCCACTTCTTGTATTGTCGGCGGCTTTGCCAGATTTCCCGAAATCAGCCAGTTAAAGGCCATCAAGGAAAGGTTGATACAGGCCATGGACGACCTGGATGAATCTGTTAACCTGTTTAAAACGTTAAACATCCCCGAGTTTACCAGGGAAACAGAATACATCGCCCTCAAAGACGCCGAGGAGTATGCCTTTATCTCCGGGGATATCTCCTCCACTGATACCGGCACGGTACCGATAACTGATTATCTTAAGATAACAAACGAATTTTGCGTGCCGCAATCTACTGCCAAATTCAGTAAACATAACCGTAATTCCTACATGGTTGGAGCACTGGCGCGGTTTAATAATAACTATTCCCTGCTTTCACCTGGTGCACAAAAAGCGGCTGAGGAACTGGGCCTGAAGGCAATCTGCCACAACCCATACATGATAACCATAGCCCAGATTGTTGAATCGGTCCACGCTGTCGAAGATACACTGCGTATAATTGATCTACTAATAGCTCGAGGCATAAAGGAGGAGAAGCCAGTAGTCAAGGTTAAAGCAGGAAGAGGCGTCGGAGCCGTAGAAGCGCCTCGGGGTATTTTATTTCACGATTACACCTATGACGAGAAAGGCATCCTGACCAACGCAAATTGTGTTATTCCAACTAATCAAAACCATAATAATATCCAGATGGACATGGAAGCACTGGTACCAACAGTTATGGATAAATCTCAGGAGGCTATTACTCACCTGCTGGAGATGCTGGTGCGTGCTTATGACCCATGCATTTCCTGCTCAACTCACTACCTGAAAGTAAATTTCGTTTGATAGTAATGCCGAGAAAAACCGCTCCGATAAAAATAATTATCCTGGGGATAGGCAACCTGCTCCTTAGCGATGAAGGACTGGGAGTTCATTTCGTACAAATGCTAGATAAAGATGGCCTGGGATACTCCAACCTAGAAATCATAGATGGTGGGATTTGCGCTGAGTTTGTATCTTACATCGAAGATGGTTGTAAGCTAATCGTAGTCGATGCCATTAAAGGAGGCGAAAAACCAGGAACAGTGTACTGCGTGAGTATCGATGACGTAATGGCACAATCAACCTCTCCTCCGCCATCACACGAAATGGGTGTTTTAGATAGCCTGAAGATACTGAAGTCCATAGGAATAGAACCTAAAGAGACCATTATTATTGGAATAGAACCAAAAAATTTAGAACCAGGTTTAGAGCTCTCACCAGAGGTAGTAGAAAAATTTAGTGAGCTCAATAGATTAGTAGTAGAGGAGATAAACAAGGTCAGACCACTTCTGGTATCGATTTAACACAGCTTTTCTATTTTTACCGCGGCTACCTTTAGCTCAGGAATTTTTGCTACTGGATCAAGCGCATCATTGGTCAACAAATTCGCTGCCGCCTCACTAAAATGAAAAGGTATGAATACTTGGCCAGCATTTACCCGCTCAGTGAGTTTTGCCTTTATCTTGATTTCTCCCCGGCGCGATATTACCTTCACCCAGTCATTATCGAGCACGTTCAATTTTTCTCCATCGGAAGGATTCAGTTCCATAAACCCTTCCCTGACAATATTATTCAACGCCTTTGCTCGCCGTGATAAGGAACCTGTATGGAAATGTTGGAGAATCCTTCCAGTATTAAGCAATATGGGATATTCCTCATCTGGCAATTCAGCAGGTGGAATATACTTTACAGCCGAAAAGAGCCCCTTTCCATTTGCCCGGTTAAACTTTTCACTATAGAGATAAGGCGTACCAGGATGGTCTCGATTGAGGCAGGGCCACTGCAGGCCATCGCCTTCAAGACGATCGAAATGTACACCTCCATAAATGGGAGTTAACGACGCAATCTCATCCATCACCTCAGAAGGTGTCTGGTAATTCATCGGGTAATCCATTCTCTGGCTAAGTTCACAAATGATTTTCCAGTCCTGCATACCCTTATCAAGTTCATCAACTGCTTTGCGAACACGCTGGATCCTGCGCCCTGTATTGGTAAAAGTCCCATCTTTCTCGAAAGAAGTAACTCCTGGAAGCACTACATCGGCCTTCTCCGCAGTCTCTGTCATGAAAACATCTTGAACTACCAGGAATTCCAGATTCTCCAGGCTTTCTTTCACATGATTTAAATTGGGCTCACTCATCATGGGGTTTTCCCCCATTACATAAAGTCCTTTAATCTTTCCTTTCGCGGCAGCGTTCATAATCTCTATCATAGTTAAACCCACATCAGCAGACAATTTCGCTCCCCATGCCTTTTCGAATTTCTCCTGAACCAAATGATCCGTGACTACTTGATAGCCATTATAAACATTGGGTAAAGCTCCCAGGTCACAGGCCCCCTGGACATTGCTTTGCCCACGCAAGGGGTTCACCCCAGTGCCCTCTCTCCCAATACTTCCCGTAAGCATTGCCAAGTTTGCCAGCGATAAAACGTTATCAGTTCCAGTGATATGCTGGGTAATTCCCATGGCAAAAACAATTGAGGCTCTTTCCGCTCTGGCATACATTCTAGCCGCCGCAATCAGCTTGTCCTTAGGAATTCCCGTGATTTTCTCAACCAACTCAGGAGTATATTCAGTAATAACTTTCTTGAACTCCTCAAAGTTCTCGGTGCGGTTCTCTATGAACTCCCGGTCATACAGACCTTCCTTTATTATGATATTCATCAAGCCGTTAATCCAGGCAACATCACTTCCGCCTCTTTGCCTCATCCATACGTCCGCATGTATCGCAAGTTCAATCTCGCGAGGATCAACTACAATCAATTTTAGTTTTTCATAGGTTGCCAGGTGTTTAAGGAAATCTCCTATCACTGGGTGAGTTTCGGTAGTATTGGAACCAGTGATAAGGACAACATCCGACTTTTCGAATTCACGCACTGAGTTCGTCATCGCACCACTACCAAAAGCTCTGGCAAGCCCTGCCACAGTAGAGGCATGGCAAAGACGGGCACAGTGATCAACATTGTTGGTGCTGAAACAGGAACGAATGAACTTCTGAAAGAGATAGTTCTCTTCATTAGTACATTTTGCAGAGGAAAGGCCTGCAAGGGAATTGCTTCCATATCTATTTCTCAGTTCCTTAAACTTGCTGGCAACATAATCCAGGGCTTCACCCCAGCTCGCCTCTTTAAATTCGCCGTTTCGCTTAATCAGTGGCACGGTAAGGCGATCTGGATGGTTAACATAATCAAGTCCAAATCGTCCTTTAACGCAAAGATGCCCTTTGTTATCAACTCCATCTTCGACTCCATACACCTTCACCAGCTTATTATCCTTGACATTCAATTCCAACTGGCAACCAACGCCACAATACGGACATGTCGTCTCTACTTTTTGGAATTCCCAATTCCTTCCTTGGAAGCGAGCCATCTTCTCAGTCAAAGCTCCGGTAGGACAAGCCTGAAGACAGGCACCACAAGAAACGCATTCGGTCTGTACCAATGGTTCATTTAATCCCGCTCCGACAGCAAGCTTCGGGCCACGATTGGTGAATTCCAGTATGTTTTGACCGGCTATTTCAGCACATGCACGAACGCAGCGACCACAAAAAATGCATAAGTTCGGATCTCTCCTTATCACCTCGCTCGAATCCTCAATCGGTCCAACTGTCTTGTTGATAGTGAAACGCACCATATCAATCCCAAACTGGTAGATCAGGTCCTGCAATTCACATTTACCATTGCTTTCGCAGGTCAAACAGTTATGTTCATGCTCCGATAAAATCATCTCCAGTTGTAATCGTCGTAATTCATTTAGTTCTTCATCTTCCGTTATAACTTCCATCCCATCAGCTACAATTGTGCAACAGGCTGCAACCAGCCCTCGCATACCCTTTACTTTAACGAGGCAGAGTCGGCAGGCCCCGATAGAGCTCAGACCATTTTTGTAACACAGATGCGGAATCTTGAAACCATTCTCTTCACAAACATCTAATAGATTGCCACCAACTTCAGCCTTTAAAGCCTTTCCATTTATTAATATATCAGCCATCTTTTTCCTTCTCCTAACCAGTCGTAGCTACAGGGATAGGTCTCTCAGGGACTTCAATCTTCTCGCCTGAAACCTTTAGAACAGCACCGAATCGTTCAGGACAAACATCGAGACACGAACCACATTTAATGCACTTGTTCTGATCGATGACATGTACCATTCGCTTGCCCCCTTGAATGGCACTAACAGGACACTTGCGAGCACAGATGCCGCAACCCGTACATTTTTCTGGCAGAATATAGAATGAGATCAAGTTTCTACACACCAAGGCAGGGCATTTTTTATCAATTATATGTGCCTCATATTCATTCAAGAAGTGTCGTATGGTGCTCAGAGTTGGATTTGCCGCGGTCTGCCCAAGCGCACAGAGAGCTGTTTTATTAATGCCTTCTGCCAAATTCTTTAATATATCGAGGTCCTCAATCTCTCCTCTGCCTTCTGTTATTTTAGTGAGTATCTCTATCATCAAGGGAAGACCTTTCCTGCAAGGCAAGCACTTGCCACAAGACTCATCTCTATCAAACTCCAGAAAGAACCGTGCCGTATCTACCATGCAAGAATCTTCATCCAGGATAACCATTCCACCAGAACCCATCATAGAGCCAATCGTTTTAAGGGATTCATAATCTATGGGCAAGTTCAGATGCTCTACCGGAACACACCCACCAGAAGGACCGCCTAACTGTGCAGCCTTGAACTTCTTGCCATTAGGAATTCCACCACCAATGTCAAAGACTATTTCACCAAGAGTAGTTCCCATTGGAACTTCAACAAGTCCAGTATTATTAATCTTGCCTGTCAGACAAAAGACTTTGGTTCCTTTAGTCCCTTCTGTTCCAACGGAACTCCACCACTCAGCACCTTTTCTGATAATTAGAGGAATATTTGCTAACGTACCAATATTATTTATTATAGTTGGTTTTCCGAATAAACCCTCATTTGCTGGAAAAGGAGGCCTCGGACGAGGATTTCCTCTTTTTCCTTCTAATGAAGCCAGCAATGCAGTTTCTTCTCCACAAACAAATGCCCCAGAACCAAGAAAAATCTCTATATCAAAATTAAATGAGGTACCTAAGATTTTCTCCCCCAATAGTCCGTATTTCCTCGCCTGCGTGAGAGCAGTCTCTAAAGCTTCTACTGCCAGCGGATATTCTGCCCTCATGTATATATATCCTTTGCTAGCACCAATAGCGTATCCAGCTATAACCATTCCTTCCAGGATGGCATGTGGATTGCCTTCCGCCTCAGCTCTATTCATATACGCACCAGGATCACCCTCATCACCATTGCAAACTACATACTTCGTGGTTCCTTTTGCTTTATTCGCAAAACCCCATTTAACCCCTGTAGGAAAGCCTGCCCCACCCCTACCCCTTAAACCTGACTCTTTAACCTCACTAATCACCTCCAAACTATCC
Organism: uncultured Dehalococcoidales bacterium; assembly: GCA_964654015.1. Classification (GTDB taxonomy): domain Bacteria; phylum Chloroflexota; class Dehalococcoidia; order GIF9; family AB-539-J10; genus JAUUZT01. The sequence goes on from CAZZHQ010000004.1 coordinate 23,978, forward strand.
ATTTGCAGGGCTTTTACCAAGGCCTGATATCCATCATAATAAATATAATCATCTATTTTCAGGGGATCTATTTTACCTAATAACTCGGTTGCCCTCTTTACTTGCTTCGTGAAAAAGGGGATATTCTGATCTATGACATAATCTCCAACAATCTCTCCCCCTTTTATATGACTATCCACTATCCTTTTAACTTTTTGCTCATCAAGAAATCCGTACATAGTATTGGAACCATCTTTTTCTAGAACAGTGATACACGGTTCAAAACAACAGCAACCAATACAGGAATACTCCATGACCTCAACTTCAGATATTTTTTTCTGCTGCAACTCTAATTCGAAAGTCTCTAAAATCTTCTTAGAGCCTGATGCTATCCCGCATGTCGAGCCATGAACTATTATCCGTGTTTTTCTTTCATCCCCAGCCTTCTTTTTGTTTATTTGCTCTTTTAACACCGTGAACCGCTTGAAAGATTCAATCATTTTCGCATCACCTCAATTGTATTTCTCTAATACCTCTTTAACTTTCGCCGGCTTCATCCACCCATATATCTTTCCGTCAACCGATATCACAGGACCAATAGCACAACACCCCAGACACCTGAGAATTTCCAAAGAAAATCTCTTATCAGTAGTGGTTTCTCCTGGCTCTATCCCATACTGCATCTTTATTTCATCTACAATACCCTGGGCTCCCCGCACATAGCAGGCCGTACCCATGCAGATACTTATAGTATGTTTTCCAGGGGGAGTTAATCTAAAGAAGTTATAGAAACTAACTATGCCATATACTTTGCTTTTAGAAATCCTTAGCCTTTGAGCAATTAGCTTCTGTCCCATCAGTGGCATATATCCCAAAATATTTTGCACCTCCTGCAAAATATGCACCAGTTGACTAGGATCATCATAGTTAGTCTTGAGAATATCATCTATCGTTGCCAGTTCATCCTGTGTCAACTCATTATATATTTCCAAGATTTACCTCCTGTTTTTTATACCAGAAAAAGCCCTTTGTGATTGCTTGATTTCACAATACTGGAACCACAAAATTAGGCAATTCTACCATACTTTTACACCCCCAAATATATCTTCTCCCTGCTATAGTATTTATAAGGGATCTCCCTGCCTGCAATATAATGTCCTTTCTTTATACCCTGCAAACCTTAATAGAACATTTCCCTGTAAGAGAATTTATGCCTCTTATAATATCAAGGTAAAAAGCAAGCAGGGAAACATTCTAATGCTATAGTCCTCACAGAATAACAATAATGATGATGAATTTGTTCCCGAATTGGACCCTATCGCATTATGGTGCGAATCCGTTCGTTTGAAACCAACGTTGAGCAACTTCTTCTCAATGAGGAAGTACTTGGCTATGTCCACCTATATATCGGGCAGGAGCGATGGCAAGTCTCAGAAAGAAGGACTATATTACTTCTACCCACAGGGGCCATTGGCATATGATTGCAAAGGGCGCAGACGTTGGTAAGATGATGTCAGAACTATATGGGAAAGTGACAGATTATTGTCGTGGCAAGGCAAGATCAATGCAACATTTTTATTACCAGTATCGCTCTAGCCATAATTTGTAGTAATCCAGTCACTTGTATTGTTATTTATTCTACCTTATTACCACATTAGGCCCTGCCGTAGTTATGTAAATCGAATCTACTTTAACTATTACCACACCTTTAGGGTTTAGTTGAGAAGCTATACTTTTAGTCCAGTCGACTTCACTATTGAATAGCTCTCCCGATCTCTACCTCTTTGCTTTACCTTTGAATTGGTATCCTATTGATTTGCCTGTATCCATCTTTGCCCATACTGACACTGATACCATTGGATTGGCCTCTATATTCTGTATAGTCTTCCTCATAAAGTTATCTACAAGGATTATCTCATCATCAGAGACAATTTTTGCAAAGGTTATTGGTACTGCATTTGGCTCACCGTCAGGCGACGCTGTTGCTATTACGAAAGGCTTCCCTTTCTCTGCGACTTCTTTCATTTCCTCCGTGAACTTTATCAATTTTCCTCCTTATTCTTGTTTATAGTCGTTTATTAATGTCTGAAATGACGCGTCCCGGTGAATACCATAGCTATATTATATTTATTTGCTACGGCAATAACCTCATCATCCTTTTTAGAACCGCCAGGCTGAATGACTGCCGTTACACCTGCCTTAAAAGCTAATTCAGGTCCATCAGGAAAGGGGAAAAATGCGTCTGAGGCCATAACACTATCCAGGGCCTCAGAACCAGCTCTTTTTAGTGCCAATTCTACACTTACCACCCGGCTAGGCTGGCCCGCGCCCATTCCCACTAGAGTTTTGTCCTTTGCTATAACGATGGCATTGGATTTAATACATTTGACCGCTTTCCAGGCGAAGAGTAAGTCTGATAGCTCTTGCTCTGTAGGTTGACGATTGGTAACCGCATGTGGAGAGGACTCCCCCTCACTAAGGACGTCAGTAGTTTGAACTAAAACCCCCCCCTTAACACGACGAAGGTCAAGAAAAGGTTCATCTGGTACAGACGACTTAGCGAGTTGGGGTAGACTTACAAGTCTCAGGCTTTTCTTTCTCCTCAGTAATTCCAGAGCCTCTTTATTATATCCAGCAGCAATTACGGCATCATAATGATGCTTGTTAATCTCCTCTGCTGTTGACAAGTCAATGATTAGATTACTGGCAACCACTCCACCAAACGCAGCTATGGGGTCTCCTGATAGCGCCCTGCGATAGGCTTCAGCCAGGTCATCATGACTGGCTAGTCCACAGGAATTAGTGTGCTTAAATATCGCCACCGTAGCTGTACTAAAATTGCTGAGTACGAGTAAAGCTGCATCAAAATCGAGAAGATTGTTGAAGGATATCTTAGGACCATTGAGGTGCTCCAGTGAAGACAAGCTACTTCTCTTTTGCTTAAGATCTTGCTGAACATAGAAAGCCGCCTGCTGATGAGGATTTTCTCCATAACTAAGAGTAGCTGATTTCTTTAATGCAATAGTCATCTCTTCAGGTAATATATCTTCTTGTTCTCGCAGGTATTCAGCAATCGCAGTGTCATAGATAGCTACATGCTGAAATGCTTTTTGGGCTAAGCGCTGCCTTTCCTTTATATCTATTTCCCCATCCCTCAGCTTCTGCAAAACAGGAGTATAATCCTCGGGATCGACTATAACTAGAACAGAGGAGAAATTTTTAGCAGCTGACCGAAGCATGGATGGGCCTCCGATATCGATGTTCTCCAGCGCCTCATCCAGGGAGACTCCTTCTTTGCGTACAGTCTCTACAAATGGATAAAGATTTACTACGACCATATCAATAAGCTCAAGATTATTGTCCGCTAATTCTGTCAAATGCTGAGGAAGGTCACGCCTGGCGAGAAGCCCTCCATGGACCGCAGGATGTAGAGTCTTTACTCTCCCATCAAGTATTTCGGGGAAACCGGTAAGTTCAGAAATGCCATGAATATTTAATCCTGCCTGTTCCATCACTTTCTTAGTGCCACCTGTGCTAAAGATTTCAGCGCCGAGGTCTTGTAGCCCTCGTGCGAAGTCTGTTACTCCAAATTTGTTAGAAACGCTAATAATAGAGCGCATGTTCCCTCCTTAATCAATCTGTATTGCTTTTCCACCCGTTGCATTTATAATTTCTCCTATTACTTTAGCTTGTGGTAGAGCATCAATAAAATTGTCAACCTGTTGTGCTGAACAAACAACAGTCATACCTATTCCCATGTTAAATACCTGGTACATTTCTTCTTCTGCAATCTCGCCCTGTTTCTGTATCAGATTAAAAATTGGAGGGACTTGCCATGACCTTTTGCTTAGATGTCCACAGGTTCCACGTGGTAAAATGCGGCTAATATTGCCCTCAAACCCACCACCAGTGATATGTGCCAAACCCTTAATCAATGGTAAAACTGGTTTAAGTTCATTGTAATAACAGTGATGAACCTGTAGCAATTCTTCGCCAAGGGTTCTCCCTAATTCAGACTGAAAATCATATAAAGGTGAAGGGTCATCTTCTATTTTAAAAACCCGGCGGACCAGGGAATAACCATTGGTATGCACGCCGGAAGAAGGCAGTCCAAGAATCACATCTCCAGCGTTTATCGAACTACCATCTATGATGTTACCCTTTTCCACTACCCCCACAATAAAACCTACCAAATCATAAGTTCCTGTTAAGTAAATGCCCGGCATCTCAGCAGTTTCTCCACCGATCAATGAGCAGCTAACTTCTCTACAGGCCAGAGCTACGCCAGATATCACAGCCTCTACCTGTTCAGGTAATAGTTTACTCATAGCAATGTAATCAAGGAAAAAAAGAGGCTTAGCACCACTACAAAGAATATCGTTCACACTGTGGTTTACAATGTCGCTACCTACAGTATCATGTTTGTTCATAAGTGAGGCAATCTTTAGCTTTGTTCCTACTCCATCAGCACTGGAGACGAGAATAGGTTCATTATACCCACTCAATTCGAATAGGCTTCCGAATGAGCCAAAGCTTTTGGCATTGATATTGAAGGTGGTCTTAGCTTGTCTTCCAATCGCTCTTTTTATCTTGTCAGCGATCTCAACGTCAACGCCAGAAGATCGGTAGTTTTGCCTGGTTTTACGCTTCACTCAAACCCCCTTGGTTCCGCTTTCTATAACCCAGTTGCTTCATTTCCGCTTGCACAGGTATGGGATAATCGTTATTGAAGCAAGCCAGGCAGAGGGTCTCTCTGGGTAATCCTACCGCCTGTAGCAAGCCCTCCAGACTGAGATAACCAAGCGAATCAGCTTCCAGATATTCCTTGATCTCTGAGATACTCTTTCTGGCGGCGATGAGTTCCCCTTCCGTGGCCATATCTACTCCCAGGAAACAGGGGTGCCGAATAGGAGGACAACAGATACGGAGGTGGACTTCTCTGGCGCCTGCTTTTCTCAACAGGGCAACTATCTTGGGAGTGGTGGTTCCCCGGACAATGCTGTCATCGACGACCACCAGGCGCTTCCCTGCTATAATCTCGGAGAGAGGATTGAACTTCATCCCGACACCAAGGTCCCTCAATCTCTGGTTGGGCATGATGAAAGTGCGCCCCACATAGCGGTTCTTGATTAGACCCTCGCAATAAGGTATTCCTGATGCCCTGGAATAACCAATCCCGGCAGCAGTGGCAGAGTCAGGGACGCCAATGACCAGGTCTGCATCAACAGGATATTCTTTAGCCAGCAGCTCTCCCATTGCCTGCCTGGTCCTGTACACAAGCTTGCCATTAATGGTGCTGTCCGGGCGTGCAAAATAGACATATTCAAAGATGCACAGAGCCTTCCTCTGACTTTTCTGAGTGAAAGAGCTGATTCCCGTCTTGTCGATGATGACGATTTCTCCGGGGTTGATTTCCCTGGAAAACTTGGCGCCGATGTGGTCCAGAGCACAGCTTTCCGATGCGATGGCATAACCTCCATCCAGGGTACCCAGACAGAGAGGGCGAACACCCAGGGGGTCACGAACAGCAATGAGTTTATCAGCGGTCATGATGGTCATAGAATAGGCGCCCTGGAGGCGGTACATGGCGGACCTGATTTTGTCCTCCCAGTCTTTACCAGGTGAGGCCAGTATCATGTTGGCTATGACCTCAGAATCAGTGGAGCTATGAAAACTGTATCCCTGCCGCTTAAGTGTTTCACGAAGCAAGTCCGCATTTATTATGTTGCCATTATGTGAGACTGCGACAAAATCTCCTTGATATTTGACTATAACAGGCTGTGCGTTAGCAGTCTTACTGGAACCCTTAGTAGAATAAAGGGTATGTCCAATACTGATATGCCCCGTTAATTGACTAAGGTTGCTCTCAGTGAAAGCTTGAGAGACCAGTCCCATTTTTGTATGAATCTTTACTTCATTGCCATCAGCGACAGCGATCCCTGCGCTTTCCTGGCCGCGATGCTGAAGTGCGAAAAGAGCAAAAAAGGTAAGTCGAGCTAGGTCTATTCCTTGAGCATATATTCCGATAACACCACAAGTCTCATGCATAGCAGCTATTGCCAAATGAAATTATAGACTGCTATTCCCTCACGGTCAATTCACTATAGTACAGTTTCTAATTCCATACAGGTTTTCTTTTTGTGCTATAATAACCCACTATTATAAAGAGTAAGAGGTAGTATGCTAAATAAAGAAGTAAAATTGGATATAATCAAAGAACATAGGATTAAGGAGGGCGATACCGGCTCTGCTGGAGTTCAGGTAGCGTTGTTAACTGAAAGTGTCAACTTATTAACAGAGCATCTCAAAGTACACTCACATGATTGTCATTCACGCCATGCACTTTATTCACTACTGGGGAAGCGTCGACGCTTTCTATCCTATCTTAACAAAACGGATATAGAGCGATATTATTCTCTCATTGAAAAATTGGGCATACGAAAATAGGGGGAGATGTTATGACTGAGATTTTCGAATGTTCAATAGCTGGGCGTGTTCTTAAGATTGAAACTGGACAACTTGCACGGCAAGCGAATGGTGCGGTCCTTGTTCAGTACGGAGATACAGTCGTTTTAACCACTGTATGTGCATCATCGGATACAACAGATAAACTCGATTTTGTACCCCTAACCGTAGACTATGAAGAGAAGCTCTACGCGGTTGGTAAAATACCCGGCAGCTTCTTCAGGCGTGAAGGCCGTCCCGGCACAGATGCAATATTAACTTGTCGTTTCATCGATCGTGGTTTACGCCCCCTCCTCTCAAAGAATTTTAATCATGAAACGCAGGTAATAGCTACTGTCCTTTCCGCTGATATGGAGAATGATCCTGCTATTTGTGCCACTATCGGTGCCTCGGCAGCTTTAGGTATCTCTGATATTCCTTTTGCTGGCCCGATTTCAGTTGTACATGTTGGTTATATTGATGGTGAGTTTGTCCTGAATCCCACATTGCCACAAATAGAGAAGTGCTTACTGGATATAGCCGTTGTTAGCACCGAGCAAAGCGTGGTGATGGTGGAAGCTGATGCTAAAGAAGTTTCGGAGGAACTGGTATTAAAAGCCATAGAGCTGGGTCACAACACAAATCAAGAGATCATTAATCTCCAGAAGAAATTCCAGGAAGTCTATGGTAAAAATAAAATACCGCTTGAAGTTCAAGAATTAGCACCTGAACTTTGTGATAGCGTATGTGCCCTGTTTGATACTAAATTTGAGGCTGCCTTAACTCAGGCGAAAAAGTCTGAACGTTCACAGTCTTTGAAAATGATTGCAACTGAATTGCAACATGATTTATCAGATAAATTCCCCGAAAGTCAAATAAGCCTCGCTTTTCAGACTCAGCTTAAAAAAGAGGTAAGAGCATGGATCTTAAAGCACCAGCAACATGTTGATGGCCGTCAGGCTAATGAAATTCGTCCTATCTCTTGTCAGGTTGGGATATTACCCCGCACACATGGTTCTGCACTATTTGAGCGTGGGGAAACTCAGGTACTAACCATCACAACCTTAGGGTCGTCAAGACAGGAGCAGTCGCTGGATGGACTGGGTATAAAAAATACTAAGCGTTTTATGCACCACTATAATTTCACTCCATTTTCTACGGGTGAGGTAAAGAGAACCGGCTCGACAGGGAGGCGAGAGATTGGACATGGAGCTCTAGGAGAGCGAGCTATTAAACCGATATTACCTTCCGAAGATGATTTCCCCTATACCATTCGCCTTGTATCAGAGGTGCTAGGATCCAACGGCAGCACTTCCATGGCAAGTACTTGCGCTTCGATTCTATCTCTGATGGATGCTGGCGTGCCTATCAAGACACATGTAGCTGGCATAGCCATGGGATTAATTACGGGGGAAGGAAAAGAACATATCATTCTGACAGACATCGAAGGATTTGAAGACGCGTATGGGGATATGGATTTTAAGGTTACTGGCACTACTCAAGGGATCACAGCTTTACAACTTGATATCAAGCTTAAAGGCATGGATCTCGATATTTTATCAGAGGCCTTGGATAAGGCCCGCCAGGCTCGCCTAGAGATATTAGATAAGATGTCTAAGGCAATAAGTACCAGTCGCCCAGAACTTAGTCCTTATGCACCCAAAATGAGTAAAATAACTATCGATCCAAGTAAAATTGGTTTAGTTATCGGGCCTGGAGGCAAGACCATAAGGTTAATCACAGATGAAACAGGCTCAAGCATAGAAGTGAAAAATGATGGCAGCATCATCATCGGTTCCCAAAATGAAGAATCCGCACGGAAAGCAATTAAAATGATAGAGGACTTGACCCGTGAGGTAAAACCAGGAGATGTCTATACTGGAAAAGTCACCCGTATACTGAACTTTGGTGCTATGGTGGAGATTCTCCCAGGTAAGGAAGGATTGGTCCATGTGAGCGAATTGGCTGATCAATATGTATCCAAAGTTGAAGACGTAGTTAAAGAGAACGATGAGATAACAGTAAAGGTTATCGAAATCGATAATATGGGCAGGATAAACCTGTCGCGCAGAGCAGTACTGCAAGGTTCTTCCTATACGCCTAAAACTGAAGATAGAGGTTCCTCAGGTCCAAGAAATAATTCGCGTAGCCGGCCGAATTACCCAAGCCGTCCACCTAACAGATAAACCGGACATAACAATTATACCAAGTAGGCTTATCTTATTACAGGAGGGGAAGTTGGTGGAAGTTATAAGAGTAGTTGTTAATGGTGCTCTGGGCAAGATGGGAAGAGAGGTCACCCATGCTGTGCTCTCTGATTCTGATTTAAAGATGGTTGGGGCAGGGGAACAAGCGGTAGTTCAGGAATATCTACAGCTACCAGAAATCTCCGAGAAGATACCTTTCTCATCAGATTTAGACTCTCTTCTGGTTAAATGTAAACCCAATGTTATTGTCGATTTTACCAGTGCAAGCTCTGTAATGAATACTTTTCGCATCGCTATTAGACAACAGGTCAATATGGTTATAGGGACCACTGGGCTATATGAGGAAAATCTATCTGAAATCAACAAATTATGCCAGCAAAACAGTCAACTTGGCGTTATTATTGCACCCAATTTTTCATTAGGAGCAGTACTGTTGAAGCATTTGGCTAAAATAGCTTCTAGATTTTTCGACTATGCGGAGATTGTAGAAATGCACCATGAAAAGAAGATTGATGCACCTTCAGGAACAGCTATTGATACTGCAAAAGCCATGTTGCAGGCAAGAGGCAAACCTTTTACCTCTGCTACGACTGAAAAAGAGGTGATTCGCAATACCAGAGGTGGGGAATTAGAGGGTCTAACAATTCATAGCATACGACTGCCAGGGTTTATGGCAAGTCAAGAAGTAGTATTCGGCGGCTTAGGACAGACTCTAAAAATACGTCATGATTCCATAAGCAGGGAATCTTTCATGCCTGGTGTGATCCTGGCAATCAAAGAGGTAGTTAATCAGAAAGGTTTAACTATCGGCTTAGATAACTTGTTAAAACTATGAGGGCAAAGGTATGGAAAAACTTAACGTAGCTGTCATTGGGGCTACGGAGTTCGCAGGGCGAGCATTTATTAAAGTGCTTGAACAACGAAGGTTCCCTGTTGCCTCTATTCGCCTGTTTGCTTCAGAACATTCTCCAGAAAAGGAACTTTTCTTTGACCACCAGAGGATTCAAATCGAAGAAATTGTCCCTGATGCTTTCAAGGACACTGACGTGGTCTTTTTTTTCGCTGGTACTGATGTCAGCCGCCGCTTAGTACCCCTGGCAGTTGGAGCTGGCGCGGTAGTCATTGATAATAGCGCTGCCTTTAGTAGTGAACCCGGAGTGCCCCTGGTGGTACCCGAAGTAAATCTGGGCGATATAGAATGGCATAAAGGAATAATCGCCAACCCAAGTTGCCCTGCAATTCAACTAGCAGTAACCCTAAATCCTTTGCATAAAATTATTCCCGTCAAGCGAGTTGTTTTAAGCACTTATCAATCAGTTTCAAGTAGTGGTGCTGCAGCCATGAAGGAGTTAACAAATCAGACAAGGTTGGTTTTGGATGGCTATCGCGTTTGCCCACATGTCTATGCCCACCAAATAGCCTTCAATGTGTTGCCCGAAATAGGGCTATTTTTAGATAGTGGCTACACCAAAGAAGAACAGAGAATTGCGGATGAAACATGTAAGATACTACATGTGGATAAGATTGCTATGTCAGCAACCTGTGTCAGGGTTCCTGTCTACTTTGGGGATAGCGCATCAGTGCACATCGAATTTGAGTCATCCATGAGTCCAGACAAGGTAAGAAGACTTTTAGCTGAGGCCCCAGGAATCAGAATCATCGATGACTGTAGTGTTAGTCTTTATCCACAACCATGGGCAATCAGTGGCTCAAACCTTATATTAATAGGTAGAATCAGGAAAGACCTTTCGCTACCGAATGGAGTTGTCTTGTGGGTCGTTGCTGATAATATTCATAAGTGTACAGCTCTAAATGCCGTGCTAATTCTGGAAGAAGGAGTACACAAAGGTTGGATAAATAAAACCAGTAAAACACAGGAGGTTTTAAAATGAAAAAATTGGGTCGTTTATTAACAGCTATGGTCACCCCATTCGACAATAGTGGAAAAGTCGACTATCAGCAGGCGAGAAATCTTGCTCAAGCACTACTCGATTCTGGCAGTGATGGACTTATTATCTCTGGCACAACAGGAGAATCTCCTACTCTTACCTTTGAGGAAAAACTTCAACTTTTTACCGAGGTAAAGTCGGCTATAGGAGACCGTGGTTCATTAGTAGCAGGAACAGGAAGCTACAACACCAAGGCAAGTCAGGAACTGACTAAGGAAGCAGAGAAAATTGGAGTAGATGCATGTTTGCTTGTAGTTCCTTACTATAACAGGCCCACTCAGCAAGGCTTATTTGAACATTTCAAAGCTATTGCACAGGCCACATCCCTACCTTGCATTCCATATAATGTACCCTCACGCACTGCCCTTAATTTAACTTCTGAGACTATGATAAAGCTAAGCCAAATCGATAACATAGTTGCTGTAAAGGAAGCCAGCGCTGACCTACGACAGATAACTGAAATCATAGAAGGAACTCCAGAGGATTTCATGGTTTACAGTGGCAATGACAGCGATACCTTACCCATTCTCGCTTTAGGTGGTTATGGAGTAATCAGTGTTGCTTCACACCTTATAGGCTTGCAAATAAAAAGTATGATGGAGAACTTCTTAAGAGGAGAGATCAAAATAGCTGCTGAAATCCATCGTTATTTGTTGCCTTTGATAAATTCCTTGTTCATCATAACTAATCCCATGCCTGTTAAGTATGCCTTGAATTACATTGGATTCCCTGTGGGTAAACCTCGCTTGCCCTTACTTGAACCAGACGGTAAACCAGCAGAGATTATAAGAACAATGCTAGATAGCTATAAACTTGACTTGCCTGGTATTACGAAGGTTTCATAGAGGAACCTGCAATCAATGTTAGTGAAACGAAGGGATCCCCTCAGTCAAGAATAGGTCTTACCATTATTGACTGGTCACGGTGTGGACCTACCGTTACAAAACTAACGTGGCAGTGGAGAAGTTCCTCAATTCTACCTATATAGCGTTGGGCTGCTGGCGGTAGTTGGTCAAATGTCTTAGCCTCCGCTGTTTGCTCTTCCCATCCATCCATTTCTTCATATACAGGTTGACTTTTTTCCAAGACGGCTATGCTACTGGGGAAATAATCCAGCACTTCGTTATCAACTTTATACCCGGTACATATCTTGAGTGATGAGAAACCATCATATATATCAAGGTGAGTTAACGCTATGTCGCTAATACTATTTATCTGAACACTATATCGTCCGGCTACCGCATCAAACCATCCACATCGCCGCGGCCTACCAGTAGTAGTACCAAATTCATGCGCCTTATCTCGTATAAACTCGCCTGTATCATTTATTAATTCGGTAGGCATGGGACCATTTCCGACTCTGGTGCTGTATGCTTTAAACACACCAACAACACGGTTAAATTCTATTGGACCAATACCTGAACCCAACGAGCCTCCTCCTGCCAACGGAGAAGATGATGTTACATAAGGATAAGTACCGAAATCAGTATCAAGCATGGACCCCTGTGCTCCCTCAAGTAAAATAAATTTTCCTTCATCTACTGCTTTATGGATCATCGTTTCCGTATTTCTGATAATGGGACCTAACTGTTCCCCATAGAGACTATACTGCTTGATTACTTCTTCCAATACCAGGGGAGGCTGCTGATATATTTTAGTGAGTATGAGGTTCTTTAGTTCAAGGATAGGTTTCAACCGCCGTAGCAATATATCCTTATTCAGCAAATCTTCAGCACGGATTCCTATCCTGGCAGTCTTATCAGTAAAAGCTGGTCCAATCCCCTTATGTGTGGTACCTAAAGCTCCTTGTCCTCGTCGCTCTTCTTCCAGTCCATCAAGAAGAATATGATAGGGCATTATGATATGGGCACGATCGCTAATGAACAGACGGCTTGTATCTACACCATGACTATTCAGTTCACTTAATTCAGTAAGCAGGGCTTGGGGATTAACAACCATTCCATTGCTGATGATACAGGTTGCCCTGCGATTAAAAATGCCCGACGGCACGAGGTGCAATTTGAAAGTACCACAATCGTTTATTACTGTATGCCCGGCGTTGTCACCCCCGGAAAAGCGTATCACCATATCAGCTTTCTCAGCCAAATAGTCAATTACCTTTCCCTTGCCTTCATCTCCCCACTGGCCTCCAACAAGAGCGAATACCGTCATTTAGTTACTCCTTTTTGTGTTTTTCTTAAGTAATGTAGTCTTTGAAATACGGTAACGTAAACAAAAACCGCTAAAATCCACAAGATGATGAGTACCTGATTTAATAATAGACCAATTGTTAGCACCACAATTCTTTCAGCCCTGGTAAACCATCCTACCTGACATTTCAGACCCAGTCCTTCTGCTCTAGCCCTCACATAACTGACAAGGAAAGAGCCAACTACTACAAGAAAAATAAGAATGATTTCCAAGTTGCTTCCCGTGGACATGAAGTAGAACAGCAGGCCACAAGATATGGCTGCTTCGGAAATACGATCGACAGTAGAGTCCAGAATGGCTCCAAAAATTGTAGCCTGTTTATTCAAGTTGGCTAAAGCACCATCGAGAAGGTCAAAAAGCCCCGCGAATAAAACCACAAGCCCACCGATAAAAAAATGGCCGGTAGCTACTACATAGGCTGCTACAATACTCACGGCTAAACCAATAAGAGTAAGGGCATTAGGTGTTATACCAATCCTACTTAGAATACCTATAAAAGGATTGGTAATTCGACACTCCATATTATCCCTAATCTTTGTTAAATTTATCATTTAAACTTTTAGTTGAGCTGCCATTTCCTCTCAGTCAAACTAATATTCCCGCTGATTTACAATGGAATATCAATAACGGCCAAGTTAGCACTTCGTACTGGCGTAATAATAGCAATCACTGCCACCTACAGGTACACAAACCATCCTTTTTTCTTCCCTATGGCATTCTGTTTGGCTCGTAAAGCTATTGCAACAGCCTTAAATCTTACTCTTTGCTCTCGACAGTTCCTGACCCAGGTAAAGTAATCTGCCCTTCCTGTCCTTCCCCAGTAATAAAGTTTTCGGTTTTCACATGAGCTTCGCTGTCCGAATACTGAACTGGTGGAGATTTCATAAAGTATGATGAAGGTGCTACGATGGCCCCACACAGGCCTCGATCAAGCGCTAACTTACAGCATCTAATAGCATCAATAACGACACCAGCGGAGTTAGGACTATCCCATACCTCCATCTTTAACTCCAGGTTCAAGGGGACGTCACCAAAAGTTCGTCCCTCCATCTTTATGTAACAGAATTTGCGGTCCTCTAGCCATGGAACATAGTCGCTTGGGCCAACATGGATATTATCAGCACCCATGTCATAATCTAACTGAGAGGTAACGGAGTTGGTTTTAGAAATCTTTTTTGATTCTAATCTATCTCTCTCCAGCATGTTATAGAAGTCTGTATTGCCCCCAAAGTTTAACTGATAGGTTCGTTCAAGCTTTACTCCTCGATCACGGAAAAGCCTGGTCAGTACTCGATGGGTTATGGTAGCTCCAACCTGTGACTTAATATCATCTCCGATAACGGGTAACCCGCACTCAGCAAAGCGCTTTTGCCAATAAGCCTCGCGGGCAGTGAAAACTGGTATACAATTGACAAAACCACAACCAGCAGTCAGTATTTGCTCTATATACCACTTCGTTGCTTCTTCACTACCTACAGGTAGATAATTTATCACGACGTCTGTTTTAGTTTCCTTGAGTATTTTTACTATATCCGAGGTTGGCCCTGGCGCCTTTGTGATAATCTGAGAGAGATACTTACCCAACCCGTCATGAGTCATCCCTCGTTCTACTTTCACTCCTGTTTTTGGCACATCACAAAACTTGAAGGTGTTATTTGGAGTGGAGTAGATAGCTTTTGATAGGTCCTTGCCTACTTTATTTTTATCGATATCAAACGCAGCCACAAAATTTATGTCGGATATATGATAGCCCCCGAGATTGACATGCATTAACCCAGGTACAAACTCTTCCTCGCTAGCTTTTTTGTAATATTCAACTCCCTGAACCAGAGAGGAGGCGCAATTGCCGACACCTATGATAGCCACATTAATAGTCCCCATAACTTGTTTCCCTCCTTATTTATTACACATACATCCTATACTGAGTTTCTTACTTATATCGAACATATATATTATGTACACATTTTAGGTATTGTTAATGCTAAAACATTCCTATTCAGCAGAAGTCATTTCGTCTCTATCACTACTTACTTGATCAAGCACTTTCAATACCTTCGCCCCCTGTTCAATTGAATCATCATAATAAAAGCTGAGATGAGGGATAATTCTCAATCTTATACTAGCTGATAATTTCCTGCGCAGATAATTAGAAGCAGTATTAAATCCTTCTATCACCTCTAATTTGCTACTTTCTTCGCCTAAAACACTGACGTAAACCTTGGCATTTCTCAAGTCATGAGAGGTTTCGACTCGTGTCAGCGAGATAATATTACCCAACCGGGGGTCATTAACCTCGCGCTCAAGCAATCTACTGATCTCACGCTTGAATACTTCGTTTAACCGATCAGTACGTCTAGACATGTATATTTTTCAGTGGCAACCAAGAGTCCGTCATGAAGTACAAGATAAGGGGGATATTCTAGGTTACTCTTTCCTCCCTGTAGAATTCTATAATGTCGCCCACCTGTAAATCCGAAAATTGCTCTATCCCTATGCCACATTCAAAACCAGCAAGAACTTCACTAGCAGCATCCTTAAATCTCTTCAAGCTGGATACACTAGATTCAGCAACCTCCTTATTCTGCCGTAGTATCTTAACTTTGGCATTTCGCTTTGCTCTGCCTTCGCTGACATATATTCCCGCTATCTTATTCTGCTTTCCCACTACATATACAACTCGCACTTCAGCTCGACCGTCAAATACATAAGCGTACGTCGGCTCCAACTTCCCCTTTATTGCCTTCCCCATTTCTTCTTCTAATCTATAAATAATATCGTAACTCTGAATATCAATTTTTTCCAGTTCCGCCAACTGTTGTGCCCCTATTGTAGGCTTTACATTAAATCCAATTACAATGCCATTCGATGCTGAAGCAAGCATTACGTCGTTTTCTGTAATGCTCCCACTTGCAGCATGTATCACATTGGCCTTTACCTGCTCACTGCTCAATTGCTCAATGGTTTTTTTTATCGGTTCAATACTGCCATGAACATCAGTTCTCAGTACGATGTTCAGTTCTTTTATCTTCCCTTTACTTATCTGGCTGGAAATAGCACTTAAACTCGACAGTGAACGGGGAACCTGATTCAGCCGTTCACTGGTGACATTACGTGCTTCGCGTCCATCAGCTACTACACTAAAGCTATCACCCGCCTTTGGTACACTATCCAGACCAAGGATTTCTACTGGAGTAGAAGGTTCGGCTATATTAACTGGATTTCCCTTATCATCGAACATGGCCCTGACCTTGCCCCAAGCGGTACCAGCCGCAACTATATCTCCCTGGCGTAAAATGCCACGCTGAACCAGCAGGGTAACCATGACTCCCTTATTTCTATCGATCTTGGCTTCGATTACAACTCCTTCGGGGGAGCAATCAAGATCAGCTTTCAGCTCTGCTATATCTGCGGTCAGAAATACATTCTCTAACAGGTCTGATATTCCTGTCCCCTTTATTGCGGAGACTGGAACACAGATAACATCCCCTCCCCATTCTTCAATAACCAATTCTGCGTCGGCGAGTTGTTGTTTAATACGATCGATGTTTACATTGGGCTTGTCTATTTTATTTATAGCGACCACTATTGGTACCTTGGCAGCCTT
This sequence comes from uncultured Dehalococcoidales bacterium, assembly GCA_964654015.1. Taxonomy (GTDB): domain Bacteria; phylum Chloroflexota; class Dehalococcoidia; order GIF9; family AB-539-J10; genus JAUUZT01. The sequence continues at coordinate 40,372 of CAZZHQ010000004.1, forward strand.
GGCATGGCCTATTGCTTCCAACGTTTGAGGCATGATGCCATCATCAGCAGCAACTACCAGTATTACAATATCTGTTGCTTGTGCACCACGAGCTCTCATAGCAGTAAATGCCTCGTGTCCAGGTGTGTCTAAAAAAGTAATCTTATTACCATTAATCGCCGTTTGGTATGCCCCGATATGTTGAGTAATAGCCCCTGCTTCTTGATCCGTCACATTAGTATGCCTGATAGCATCCAGTAGAGTTGTCTTCCCATGATCAACGTGCCCCATTATGGTGACCACTGGTGGACGAGCTTGTAATTTAGCTCCTGCATTCTCAGGAGAAGCATCTACTGCCTGGTGTTCTTTTTCAGGTTGAGCTACATAGCCAAAATCCGCAGTAATCATGGCTGCAGTGTTAAAATCAATTGCTTGATTTATGCCTGCCATGATTCCTCTTCGCATGAGTTGCTTGATTACTTTCACTGGCTCTGTTTTCAATAATGCAGCCAGTTGTTTGACAGTTATTGAAGTTGGAATTTCAATCTGAGGCAAGCCCGCTGGCTGTGTTTTGATTGTCTTCCTTTTCTTAAGCTTCGTTTCCTTTTCCAATCCTGTATTTCCCAAAATTATTTTTCCCCCAGCAGCTTATTGTAAAAGTCTATCAAAGCCTGACGATTATCGCTACTAAATTTCGTTCGCAGACTATACTCCAATCGATTTTGTCTTATCGCTATCTCCCAGCAATCTCTCAGGGGACAGAGATAAGCCCCTCTGCCAGGTATTCTTCCTGAAGTATCCACTATAACATTTCCATCATGGCTACGTACCAGGTGTATTAATTCTACTTTGTTTTTTCTCTGGCGACAGGCAACACAGGAACGTTTTGGTATATGTTTATCTTTTAAAGTCATCCTTCTTAGTCCGCATAATCTTGCTTTTTCTTACGTCCCTTACTTTTAGCTTTACCTTTTGCGCCTGTTTTGTTTCTTGTTTTTTGCGCTTGCCCTCTATCTGGCATAATGTCCTCAGCAAAACGAAGCACAGGAGTTCCATCCATCTGTTGCACAGGAGATACCTCCGCCGGGCGGAACTCCTCCCTGGCAAGTAGTGTGTCTATATCCTCGCCTGTCTCTTCCTCTGCCTCTTCACTGACAGTCTCTGTTTCCGGTACTTCAGTCTCACCTTTACTTAGTATTGCCAATTTTTCCAGAACTTCCGGCTGAATGTCAGTAACTGGCTCCTCTTCTTTCTGTTCTTCTCCCGTGGCCCTCAGATCTACAGCAGAATCGAGTGAAGTCGTCTTTTCCACTTCAGCAGCAGACACGCTCTTGATATCGATTCGCCACCCTGTCAACTTCGCCGCCAATCTGGCGTTTTGCCCTTCCTTGCCTATAGCCAGAGAAATTTGCCTGTCAGATACCACTACAGTAGCCGTGTTTTGCTCTTCATTCAGTTCGATATTCGACACTTGTGCTGGACTGATAGCGTTGGCGATAAATATTTTAGGATCACTATGCCATTGAATTATGTCTATTTTTTCCCCATTCAATTCGCTAATAACGCTCTGTATCCTTATGCCTCTAGTTCCCAGGCAACATCCAACGGGATCTATCCCTTCCTGACGACTTACTACGGCAACTTTACTTCTGCGTCCAGCCTCGCGCGCTATGGCTTTTATCTCAACGACGTTACTAGTAATTTCAGGGATTTCCATTTCGAAAAGACGACGTAGCAAGTTAGGGTGTGAACGAGACACTATTATCTGGGGACCTCTTACCCCTTGATGTATCTCCAGCAGGTAAAACTTAAATCGTTGTCCTGGTCGATAATGTTCGCTGGATACCTGCTCATTTACAGGAAGCATTGCCTCAGCCTTTCCCAAGCTGACGCTTATTTGTTTGGGATGAATGAAGCGAATCATTCCGCTAACGATTTCATTTTCCTTAGTGTTGTATTGTTCAAATATTACATGATGTTCTGCTTCGCGTAACCGTTGTAACACTATTTGTTTCGCCGTTTGTGCAGCTATACGGCCGGCGTTTTCCGGCGTAGATTCTATTGCCACTACATCACCAAGCTGATAGTTACCTCGTAGTCCTTGAGCTTCGGACAGTGAGATCTCCGTGAGGGGATTTGTAACTGATTCAACTATGACTTTGTTAACATAAACACTGACCCCAACGCCAGTAGAATTAACCTTAACCGAGATATCCTGCTCAGGAGAGAAGAGTCCCTTCTTATAAGCAGATGCCAACGCTGCCTCTAAGATAGTCAATATTACCTCTTTGGGCAGATTCCTCTCAGATGAGAGTTGTGTAATCGCCGCCATAAATTCTGATTTCATTTTATCTCTATAAGACAATTAAAAAGTGGGCATTCACCCACTTAATCAGGTATTATATTTCTTTCCGAGTTTAATTTAACATGACTGACATAAAAATGCAAAGATGAAAGCACTGATTCAACGAGTTAACGGGGCATCTGTAAGCATAGATAACAAACTGGCAGGGCAAATTGGGCGTGGAATAGTGGTTTTTATCGGTGTCGAACGAGATGACTCAGATGAAGATGCTCGCTATCTGGCTTATAAGATAAAGGACCTACGTATTTTTCCTCGCGGACAGAGTGAATTTGATATATCTGTATCGGAAATTAACGGTGAGATCCTGGTCATAAGTCAGTTCACCCTTCTGGCTAATCTCAGAAAAGGGAGACGACCTAGCTTTGTTGATGCTGCACCACCTGATAAAGCGCAGTTGTTATATGACTACTTTGTGAATCAAATTCGCTCCACTGGTCTTAAGACGGAAACGGGTATTTTCCAAGAACACATGTTGGTACATATCGATAACGATGGCCCTTTTACATTGTGGATGGATAGCAGGAAGTAACGAATAAAAACGAATCGTTGCACATGCAACTTGTTGCAATAAGGATCTCCGCCTGTTATACTTCTGCCACAAATGCTTTGTTATGAAATCTTGCAGGAGAAAGGCTATCGTCTGACCTCACAGCGCGTATTGGTCCTCAAGGCCATTTATCATGCTGAGAACCATATCAGTGCCGAGGAAATCTACGAGCAATTACACGAACGATTTCCTTATATCCACAAATCTACAATCTATCGTACCCTGGAATTACTGAGTAACTTAAAACTGGTCACAGAAAGTAACCTTGGTGATGGATGCGTTCGCTATCATGCAGCTATAAAAGGACACCACCATCATTTAATTTGCAATCTCTGTGGAAAAACAATCAATTTGGAGGAAACAACCCTGAAGCCGTTGAAAGCTACCTTGCTCAGGGAATATGGATTTGAAGCGGATGTACGCCACATGGTCATTTCAGGAGTATGCAGTGATTGCCTGCGATAGCTTTATTTTGCATTCGTTTATTGCATCCGATGACAAAGATGGTTGCCGTTCCAAAGATATGGATAATAAGTAAGTGATACGGATATGGAGATATTCAGAAGACCGGTACCAGAAACACATCATGCAAAATTGGGGTTTTGGTAAATACTTAGTGAATATCAACAGTGCAGTGCCTGGCCTATTACCGATTGATGCGAAAAAAGAGAGATATTGAAGCTGAAGGAGGGAAATAACAGAGAGGATGTGGCTTAGTTGATGTTAAATATCAATAATAAGCCTAAGAAAACGAAACTGAAAGAAACATTGAACGTTACCTATAAGGAGAAATTATTATGTTAAGAAAATTTTATTCAGGCATCCTGGTTGTACTTGCTATGGCAGTACTTCTGATACCTATATCATGTAGCTCTCCGTCAGTGGAAATAGTGGCTGGCAGTTCTCAAATATCAAGTGCCGTGCGAGATATCGCAGGTGATAAATTAGAAATCACCAATATAATTCCCGGAGGGATGTGTCCGGGTCATTATGACGTAAAACCAGGTGACGTTGAAGCGCTGGCCAATGGTGAGTTGTTCATTATCCACAACTGGCAACAGGATAAGGCAAACATAACCGGTCTTATAGAGGCTGCCAACCGTCCTGATTTGCCCATCAGAGTTATAAGTATTATGGATGCCCCCATGCTTCCCTCGTATCAGATTGAGATGGTAGACAGCATATCTCTGATTCTTTCTGAAATATACCCTGATGACTCAGAGTATTACCAGGAGAGTGCAGCAAAGAGAAAGGAAGTTATTTCAGCCAAAGAAGTAGAATTGAAAGATAGACTTAAGAATGCTAATTTCAGCGGCGTAAAGGTACTCTGCGACGAAATGCAGGCAGGTTTTATAGGCTGGCTTGGTTTTGATGTGATAGCTACCTATGGCCGCCCTGAAGACTTGAGTATAGGTGAAATGGATCAACTTTTAACTAAAGGCAAGCAAGCCGGGGTGCTTCTGGTCATCGATAATTTGCAGAGTGGCGGAACTGATAACAGCGAGGGTATAGCACGCGACACCGGTGCTATACAGGTCGTCATATCCAACTTTCCCGGTGGTTTTGAAAATACAGAAACATGGGATAAAGCGGTAGATAAAAACATAGACCTGCTGCTGGAAGCTCTAGCTAAAGCATGAGAAACAATTGAACAACACCGTTATTAAAATTAAGGATGCCATTGTCTCATATCGCGAAGATATAGCCCTGCAAGATGTGTCACTGGAAGTCAAGAAGGGGGAATTTATTGGCATTATCGGGCCGAACGGGGCTGGCAAGACCACGCTGCTTACAGTGATAAATGGCATGGGCAAATTAGTTAAGGGAGAGGCCAGAGTCCTGGGACTACCAGTAAACCAGCGAAATGGAACTAAATTAAGAAGAAGGATAGGTTATGTGGCTCAGGCTGAGGATTTCGATCCCCGCTTGCCCATCAATGTCAGGGAAACTGTAATGTCCGGGAGCTATGGTCGTTTGGGCCTATTACATCGACCGGGAAAAGCTGACTGGGAGCGAGTTGAAAGAACTCTGGACATGGTAGGGATAGGACACCTGTCTCAGCGTCCAACAGGGCACCTGTCCGGAGGAGAATACCAGAGGGCCGCTATCGCCAGAGCTTTAGTCCAGGAACCTGAAATATTTCTCTTTGATGAACCTACTGCTTCTATAGATGAGAAAGCTCAATGGGAAATCTTAGAACTAATACAGCTAATCCATAAGGAACGTGATATGACGACCTTATTTGTTACCCATGACCTAAGGATATTACCCTCTACCTGCCAGCGGTTAATTCTGATGAAACAGGGCAGAATATGGAGACAGGGTAGTACTGATGCTATGCTCAAAAGAGATGTGCTGAGCCAACTATATGGTGTCCCAACCACTGCTGCCGGCAAATCATCTACAAACTCATTCTATTTATAGCGAGGAAAAACTATTATGTTACCATCAGTTTTCCAGTATCAGTTCATGCAATATGCCATACTCGCTGGTATATGTGGGGGAATAACCTGTGCTATAACCGGGGTCTTCGTGGTTACAATGCACCTTTCCTTCATTGGAGTCTGTATTGCCCATGCTGCCTTTGCCGGAGCCCTGCTCGGTATCTTAATAGGAGTCAATCCACTTATCGGTGCACTGCTTTTTAGCCTGACCTCCGCAATTGCGATTGGACCCATGGCCGACCGCGGTGAATTAAACCCTGACACTTCAATTGGCATAGTCTTTTCATTGATGCTCGGGTTAGCTTTTCTGTTTCTTGGGCTGATGCCAGGGTCACGAACTGAGGCACTAAATCTATTTTGGGGCAGCATCCTCACCGTTACCAGACAGGATTTGGTTTTCCTTGTCATCGTAACCTGTATATTGATTGGGCTGGTGGTTATGTTTTACAAAGAGATTCAGGCCGTAATCTGTCATCGGACCGTTGCTATGGCAGTAGGCATTTCAGCTACTTTTATTTTCTATGCACTGCTGGTACTCACCGGTCTGACAGTTACAGCTTCAATGCGAAGCATCGGTGGATTACTAGTCTACTCTCTCATCGTTAATCCCGCGGCTGCGGCATATCAGCTTACATACAATCTACGGCGAATGCTTGTTATTGCTTCTGTATTCGGGGTAATTTCCTGCCTGGCAGGGCTGGCAAGTTCATACTTTTTCAATCTCCCATCCGGTGCCGCTATTGTGATAACCTCATCTATCATATTTGGTATCTCAATGGTATTTTCGCCAAAAAGAAAGACGAAAAAGTGGCAACAGGCGATGACACATCACGTATAAACAGGACGGGAGAAAGTTGAAAACGATGCTGTTTGCTGCTAGGAAATAGGTCTGATATCCAGGCTGATATCCAGGGATTTTACCGAATGAGTAAGGGCCCCTACGGAGACAAAATCAACGCCGGTCTCAGCCACAGCGCGGACGCTGTCCAGCGTAATCCCTCCTGAAGCTTCGATTGAGGCCCGTCCATGAACCAGAGTTACGGCGAGTCGCATATCTTCGAGGCTCATATTGTCCAGCATGATAATATGGGCACCAGCCTCAACAGCTTGCAATGCTTCCTGTGGTGTAGTAACTTCCACCTCGATTTGCAGGCTGGAATCAGCATTATTTCTTGCTTTCATGACCACCGCCCGGAGGTCCAAGCCGTGATGAAGAAGCGCAGCCAGGTGATTATCCTTAATGAGGATTCTATCTGATAAATTCATACGGTGGTTTGTTCCGCCTCCGATTTTAACGGCATATTTCTCCAGCACTCTCAGTCCGGGCGTTGTTTTACGAGTATCGAGGATACAAACTGGCAGCCCTTTCACTGCCTCTACATAACGGTTTGTCTCTGTAGCAATACCGCATAGCCTTTGAAGGAAATTTAAAGCCACCCTCTCAGCTTTCAGGATATCGGCTATCTCACCTTCTATGGTGGCAATAACGTCACCAGCTTGCATATTGGAACCATCTTCAATCCTGCCATCTATTTTTAAAGCTGGGTTTATCATATGAAACACTTTATAAGCCACATCAATTCCAGCAAGAATCCCAGGGCTCTCAGCTATGAGGGAAGCAATACCTTGCTGGCCAACAGGAATTAGCGCATCGGTAGTAACATCATTGCTAGCATGGTCCTCTCTTAAAGCATGTTCAACAATTTCATCGATAATGGCCTCTGTGAGCATTTTAGTACCCTCGAAATTCAATATTTTGTATCAGTTCCTTCTTTGCGTTTGAAGATAACATGATGTCGCCAGACTGATAGTGACCGGGGAAAATCAGAGCGGAAATGGGCCCCGCGACTTTCCTTTCGCAGCAAAGCTGCTTCAGTCATCAATCGACCGCAGAGAATCAGATTCCTCAGTTCATAAGAGGGGCGGTCAACAGCTTTAGCAAGGTGTCGCTCCCAGGACAGCAGAATATTTGCTGTCTCAAGAAGGCTTTCCCCAGAGCGGATGATGCCTACATTGTCCCACATGAGTGACTGTAAATCAGATAGATTCAATGGTTCCTGACTAACTGAATTCTCCCGATCCGGAAGAGAATAATAGTCTTCATGTTTCCTGGATTTTGGGACTTCCTTTTTCAAATCCCTGTTCATCTTTGTTTTCTCTATTGCCCTTTTACCAAACACCACTGCCTCAAGCAATGAATTCGATGCCAGTCTGTTGGCTCCGTGTGCTCCTGTACAGGCTACTTCCCCAACTGCAAACAAGCCAGAGATATTTGTTTCTCCCCACAGGTCCACCCTGACGCCACCCATAAGATAGTGTGCCACCGGTGCTACGGGAATAAGTTCCCGGGTCATATCCAGACCATTATCCAGGCAAAAACGATATATGTTAGGAAAGCGAGTGGTAACCAGGCGAACAGGTAAATGTGTGACATCAAGATAAACCTTGTCGCTGCCGGTTTTTTCCATCTCGTAAATTACACTTCTAGCTACCACATCCCGGGGGGCCAGTTCGGCTCTAGGGGCATAGTCCGGCATAAAGCGGTATCCATTGGTATTTCTCAGTATAGCTCCCTCTCCTCTTACGGCTTCTGAGATTAAAAATGGGTCCACTCCAATAATGCGCAGGGCTGTTGGATGGAACTGAAAAAATTCCATATCACAGATTTCAGCCCCAGCTTCATAGGCTAAGGCTATTCCGTCACCAGTAACTACATCCGAGTTAGTGGTGTATTTGAATAGTCGTCCAACTCCTCCTGAAGCTAATATAAGAAACGAACAGCTATATTCATCCACTGACCAGGTTCGACAATCGATTGCTTTTACACCTTTTACCTTGCTTTTCTCTGATACTATTTCGCTGACAAGGCAGTGTTCCAGGACTTTAATTCTGGAAGCCCTCACCAACATAGATAAAGTGACCTCAATGTGCTCACCTGTGGCATCCCCCCCAGCATGAATAATGCGTGGGATGCTGTGAGCAGCTTCTCTTGTGAAGGTAATTTCTCCATTTAGAGTGTCAAAGGGAACCTTGAAATTAATAAGGTCAGTAATACAATTAATGGCCTCATCGGTGAGGATATGCACTGCCTCAGGGTCACAGAGTCCATCACCTGCTGCCATGGTATCCTTAAAGTGAAGTTCTGGAGAGTCGCCTGCTCCCATGGCCACTGCAATGCCTCCCTGAGCATGCCTGGTATTACAATCATCGATACCGCTCTTGGTTAATACAAGAACACTACCATGCTCGACGGCGAGCAGTGCGCAATAGAGACCGGCAATACCACTGCCCACTACTATATAGTCGTAGTGAGTCATTTATTTCCCTTCTTACTTATTCTAAGCATCCGGTCAATAGCATGTTTAGCATTAACCCTGATATCCTCAGGCACAGTGACTACATTCTTCCCTGTTTCCATGGTTTCAACTACATTATCCAAAGTGGTCATCTTCATATTAAAACAAACGGAATCATCAACTACTAAATGAAATTCTTTTCCGGGATTTTTTTTCATAAGAGAGTGTAGCATTCCTTCTTCTGTGCCTATGAGAAAAACTTTATCGCTACTCTGCTCTGCATAACGTATCATTTGAGAGGTACTCAGTGCGGCATCCGCCAGGTCTATCACTTCCGGAGAGCATTCAGGATGCACCAGTACCTTTGCCCCAGGATAACGTTGTTTTGCCAGTTTAACGTGTTCAGCGGTTATCCTATCGTGTACGTAACAGACACCCGGGTAAAGTATTATTTTCTTTTTGGTTTTAGTAGAAACATAATGTCCAAGGTTCCTATCAGGAATAAATAAGATTTCCTCGCCAGGCATGGCATTCACCACCTCTACACCATTGGCTGAAGTGCAACAAACATCGCTCTCCGCTTTAACTGCCGCGGTAGTATTAATATAAGCTACCACAGTAGCCTCCGGATACCGGTTTTTCCAGTGCCGCAGTTCATTGACATCAATGGTGTTAGCGAGGGGACAGCCTGCCTTTGGATTGGGCAGGAGCACTGTAGCAGAGGTATTGAGTATAGCCGCTGTCTCTGCCATAAAGCGGACCCCGCAGAAGACAATCACTTTCGAACTGATTTCAGCACAGTTCCGCGCCAGTTCAAGCGAGTCGCCGGTGAAATCAGCTATATCCTGAACTTCAGGGCGCTGATAATTATGGGCTACAATAACAGCGTTAAGCTCTTTTTTTAGCCTGGCAATTTTTGCTTCAGTTTCATCACGTCTGTCCATATCTACTCTGCTATGGCAAATAAGTTTGTTTATTAACCAGGGCAGCTATCTCTAAAGCTCTACTTACTCGTATTGTCCAGCCTGGAAACCACGCTATCCTTAGCCACTCTCATAGTAGCTCCTGATTCCACTTTCATGGTTACAGTTTCATCGCTGACATTTTCTAACACCCCATATATACCGCCGGCAGTACGTACTTTATCGCCTTTCTTTAGCTCACTGGTCAACTCTTCGTGTTCCCTCTGTCTCTTACGTTGCGGTCTGATCAGTACGAAATAGACCATTCCAAACATTAACGCAAGAAAAACAATAGTTCCGCCCATGCCCTCTGTAAAAAACTCCATAATATGCCTCCTTATTTTAACTAGTTATTATACCTGACTTCACCCTGCAATGCCCAAGGGCTGGTTTTGTTAATTTTAACCGTAAGAAGTTTACCCATACAATCCTGATTGTCCATAAAGAAGGTTAACTTGTCATTTCGGCTACGTCCATACCACTTCCCTTTTTTCCTGCCTTCCACGAGAACCTCAACATTTTTCCCCTGATAGAAAGAATTTTTTTCACCTGCTATCTTTTCCTGAAGTTGCTCAATTATACTAAACCTTGCCTTCTTGACCTCCATCGGGACATCATCCTCATATTTCCTCCCTGCTATAGTGCCAGGTCGTGGAGAGTAGACCGCCGCATGCACCACATCAAAACCAATGCTTTCAAGCAGGGAAAAGGTATGCTCAAACTGCTCGTCGCTTTCTCCAGGGAAGCCAACGATGATGTCTGTGCTTAAAGAGATATTGGGGATATGCTGTCGAATAGAATCAACCAGGTCTCTAAAGTACTCAACGGTATATCCACGTCTCATGGCTTCAAGTATTTTATCATCTCCTGACTGGGCAGCAAGGTTAATATGTTCACAAACCTTGTCGAGAGAGTTCATGGTTTGTATCAGCTTCATACTCATATCCTTGGGGTGGTTTGTTAAAAAGCGAATCCTGGCTAAATCAGCAATGCCGTTTAATTCGGACAGCAGGTCAGCCAGGTCAGGATGTTCTGACAGGTCATTCCCATAAGAATTAACGTTCTGCCCCAGCAGAGTAACCTCTTTCACTCCTGCCTCAACCAGGCTGTAGACTTTGCTGACTATTTCTTCCAGAGGACGGCTTTTCTCTCTTCCTCTCCTGTATGGAACAATACAATAGGAGCAAAAATTATTGCATCCCTGAATTATAGGAAGTTGAACACATGGAGAGTAACGCATTTTAGCTGCTGGCAGATGCTGAGTGTTACAAATTGAAGAAAAACCTTGCCCCTTAAGCCAGTCGCTAAAAATTAAATAATCTCCGGGTTTAAAGAAAAGATCTATCTGCGGAAATTGTTTCTGTAATTCCTCGATACGAGACGAAACAAAACAGCCAGTAAGTACTACAGATAGATTTGGCCTTTCGTTTTTTAATCCTTTTAAAAGTCCCAGCGTACCTAAAACCTTGTTCTCCGCACTCTGCCTTACCACGCAAGTATTTAGCACCACAAGGTCAGCATTCCTGAAGCTGTCTGTACTCTGATAACCTGTTGAGTCCAGATAGCTGGAAATACGCTGTGATTCTGCTTTATTCATCTGACAGCCAATGGTCCAGATAAAATAATATGGCAAAAGTTACTCCTGCATTCTTTCAATCTTAGCGAGAGTATATAGTATCATCCCTGACAGGCTGAAATAGCGTGGAGCAAGGCAAGCCCCCTATTGGCAGGACGGGTTACTCTATGTATGACGTACAGGCGAGGAAGTAGTAATTATTTCTACCCTTTCTCACCTTCCCGTCAAAATGCTCTGGATTTAACTTGACACACGTCCGAGATAGCGCTAATATTATTGCTACTATATCGGAGGAACGTCAAAAGGTTGGATCAATGAAGCTGAATGAATTCCTATCGCAGCACGTCGTGTTCACAGTGAACGAACTGGACAGCTTTCTATCAATCAGAGGATCCGGCAAGCCGAACACCCGAAAGTCACTCCTGACCTACTACCGCAAACAGGGACGGATAATACATGTGCGTCGCGGCCTATATGCGACAGTTCCTTTGGGTAGCGATCCGACATCAAGTCCGGTTGATCCCTATCTAGTGGCGGCCAAAATGAGCAAGGATGCGGTTCTCGCCTACCATACAGCTCTGGAATTCCACGGAAAAGCATACTCGGCCTATACGAACCTTCATTACGTATCCAGGTACAAATCACTTCCGTTGAGGTTTCAATCTCACGAATTCACGTGCACTCTCGTACCACATCTCCTCCGAGTGAAGAGCAAGGAGATGTTTGGTGTCAACAGTCATAAACGTTCCGGTGTGGAACTCCAGGTAACCAATCTTGAGAGAACCTTCGTCGACGTGCTGGACCGGCCGGACCTGACTGGAAGTTGGGAAGAAATATGGCGGTCCCTGGAATCGGTCGAGTTCTTCGACCTAGATCAAGTCGTTGAGTATGTTCTCTTATTAGAGAATGCGACCACTGCCGCAAAAGTGGGTTTCTTTCTGGAACAGCATAAGGAAACATTGATGGTTGATGATGCTCACTTGAATCCCCTGCGAAGTCTGCGTCCCCTCCAGCCTCACTATTTTATACGAGGTAAGCGCAAAGACTGCCAGTGGGTCAAGAACTGGAACCTGCTGATCCCGGTTGAAATTCTGAACAAATCCTGGGGCGAAGTATTGTGAAGTTCTCGTCGTCGGAAATATTGACGGCGGCCGAATCCACCGGCTTCAGGGCAGAGATGGTTGAGAAAGTGTTCCACTTGCTGAATTTGTTGAACACCCTGAACTCACACCCATTTCTCAAAGGAAAATGGGTCTTGAAGGGTGGCACAGCCTTGAACATGTTTATATTCGACCTCCCCAGATTGTCTGTGGATATCGATCTCAATTACATCGGAGCGCTAGATCGCGATGAGATGTTGACAGAAAGACCCAAGATCGAGCAGGCAGCTCAGGCAGTGTTTTCCCGAGAAGGGTTCACCACCAAGAGAGTGCCAGACGAACACGCGGGTGGGAAATGGCAGTTGAGCTACCAGAGCTTCATGGAACAAGCAGGCAATCTTGAGATTGATCTAAATTTCATGTTCAGACAGCCACTCTGGGATATTCAGTCTGCTGATTCTCATCTGCTCGGAGATTTCCAGGCCAAGAGTATTCCCGTTCTCGATATGCACGAACTAGCAGCTGGCAAGCTTGCGGCACTATTGGCTCGTGGGCAAGCAAGGGATTTGTTTGACAGTCACCGAATTCTCAATATAGACAATCTCGAATACGACCGGCTCCGTGTAGCGTTCGTCGTTTATGGCGGGATGAACCGCAAGGACTGGAGAACAGTTGCAATCGAAGACGTGGATTTCAATGCAGCGCATTTGACGAAGTTACTCCTTCCCACTCTGCGCATCCGCGCAACACATAAACAGGAATCGCCAGCGGAATACGGTGCGCGCCTAGTAAAAGAATGTCGGGAGGGGCTGTCAGTAGTACTGCCCCTATCGAATGCTGAACGCGAATTCCTGGACTTGCTACTCGACCAAGGACAAATCGACCCGACTATTTTGACCTCTGATTCAATCTTGCAGAAACGTATCCAAGGCCAGCCACTTCTCGAATGGAAGGCTATCAATGTAAGGCGTCATAAGAGATTGTCCTGACAAACCTTTCATGCATTGTGTCAACGGGTCTTTACTATATTTCCTGGGTAGTTTCAATATTATTAGCATGCTGGTTCCGTTCTGAATCTATGGGATAGAATGAGGGAATGTTAATGAAAGAAGAGTTAACTTAACTCTCTATCCTGAACTGTGGAACGGAACCACTTCTTATTAAATATAGACAACTTATACCGGTTAAGGTAACGCGTGGTTGATTTGTTATGATTAGTGTTATAAGAAATTAGTGACATGGAGTCGTTTTGTTAAAATAATTGTAAAATTAATAGAAATAGGTAGGTCATAGATTATAGTCTGTCATATCAGATATAGTGTTATAGATATCCATATCTATCCAATTACACCACAGATTATATCCTCGTACCCGAAGCCTTCTATTTGGAGTTATTGAACTGTTTATTCCCACTACTTCAACCTTACAATTTATGATTTGTCTTTTCAAGACAAATTCCATAGCTGGAATTAAATCGGTATCAAATGATACCAGTACTCCTACATCATGCAAACAATCAACGGCGAAGGAAACAAAATCAATTGCTAGTGCCACGTCTATTCCCTTTTCTTCTGCTTTTATATTAGGCCATTCTCTGGGATATCTTAGTTGCCGGGTGATTATTTGTGCTCCTTTTCTTTCCCATTCAGCACACTGTTTCATATGAGCAGCATGTGTTCTAGTATCTCTTGTGGAATCAGGTCTCCCCGAGTATACCCTGACCTCATTCAATGTACGAGTCATACCAGGGGGTGGCTGAGAGCAAATATAACTAGCTAACTTCATCGGGTCGAATTGCCCATACACATGATTATCAATATCTGAAAAGAAAGCACGTCTGAAAGCATTGTAGAGGTTTTGTGCATCAATAAACAAAGTTGCCTTTTCAGAGGTCATTAAATATCCTTAAAAACAAACCTCGCCAATTCCCTACCTAAGCAGGGAACGGCGAGGAAGATTATTTTCATGTTATACAATCAGTATTGTTTTGTCAATCCCTTTTCTAAAGAGTTTTGACAACCATTTCTATTGTTTATTGACAGACGTAGTGCTTTATGATACATATTATATACTTCTTCCCCACCTGCTGGGTGTGATGTATTTCATACTCCCAGGTGGGTGTTTATTATGGTCGCTAAATCTGTCATTTTGTTCATCGACGGGCAAAACCTTTTTCGTAGAGCAATGGATGCTTGGAACTCTCCATGTACCACTTGCTACTGTTACCCATCCTATGATGTGGAAAAATTGTCATATGCCCTTACTAATCGTATTGAGAACAGGGTAATCAAACAGATCAGATTTTATACTGGCATACCGGCTCCCCAATCTGGCCATAATAAGAGTCAATTCTGGCATACATTCTGGACAAATAAACTAAGATACTTGAAAAACAAAGGGGTTTATACGTATAGGGGTAGAGTAAGCCAAGCATCGCAGGAAAAGGGAGTTGATGTTAGTATTGCAGTAGACTTAATAAGACTGACTTACGAAAAACAGTATGATGTTGCGATTATTATAAGTCAAGACTGGGATTATGGCCCAGCAGTGAAGCTTGCCAAATTAGTAGCTAAAGAGCAAGGACGGAGGCTTGATTTTGAGTCTTGCTTTCCCTATGAACCACATATTTCCGCAGATAGAGGTATCCCCGGTACTATGTGGATAAAGATCGACAAAGCATTATATGACAGTTGCCTTGATTCAAGGGATTATCGTTATACGCCTTGAGTATAATATCTGGCAACAATGGCTCTAAAGGTTATGGTATCGTTATACTAAGATCAAGGTAAGAAGTGGTACAACTATTGGGTGATGACATGTCTGAAATAAGTATAACCTTAGAAATATCGCCATCGTTTAGTGGCGAATTAAGAATAGAATTATCGGAAGGCTTTCTTTCAAGTAAGGGTAATATTGATTTAGAAAACATCTGCTGTTTTTCAGATGCTCAACTGAAATTAGAGTTAACAGCAGTTAATTATGACTATTTGTTAGGGAATATCAGGGAAATCACGATACCAGCTATTCCTGATTTTTCCATAGGGCTTGACGGTACCACTTATAAAATCACTTTTAGTAATGGGTTCAATCTTGCGAGCTATACGTGGTGGGGAGAATGTCCTAAGGAATGGAATGAATTAGGTAATCTAGCCAATAGGCTAATTAGTTACGTGCGATCAGCTTATCCCGTTAACAGCGAATAACAGATTATTATCGACTAGCCTTTTACAAACAGGCAGGTCAATTATTTACTGCTGCGGTAGTGCGGGGAGATGAGGACGTATCTGCTTAAGGAAATACCCAATCCGCATTTGTCATTAACACGTGTCAGACCACTAGGGCACTTACCTTGTTGCTTCAGCGTTCTCATTGAACTGTATTGGTTTTTCATTATATCTACGTGTTGTATCTAAATATACTTCAATTTCAAGTGGCTCGTTAGAAAAGTGTTTTTCAACTAGCGGTTGTACGTCCTGCCAATAAAGCCCTCCTAGCCCACAACCAAGTGGAGGCATTGCAACCGACTTTAATTCCCATTGCTGGTAATGACTTTTAAGATAAGCCAATCCCATGTCAATCCACTCAAGGCGTGACTTACCACGCCAATGGTTTTTAGTAGGAAATAGAATTATATGTGGTGTCTTCCACTCAAATAAATCAAGCTGGACATCTAAATGGCATATCATTAATCGGCCTAGTATAAGTTTGCCGTTCATACATGCCTCTTTGTAAGGGTGCATACACTCTGCAAACCGTATTCTAAATTCTTTTGCGATCCCCTTTCCCATTACACCTTTGCAGTTGACTGGGTTAATTAAAGCATCTGCTGTACTATGAAAAATATCGCTATGTTCTCTGTAAGTTATCATAATGTCTCTTCTTAACTACACTGATAATAGTAATCTGGATCTACAACAATTCTCAAATGCCTCAGGGATACGTTTTTTGTTCTTCTTAGTCTTTTCGCTATGTCATTACTGCAGACGACTACACGAGAAAAATATTTAGCAGGGACACAATCAGGGACCAATACTTCGGCGGATTTCTTACGCTTATATTCTGGACTATAGCAATCCTGAGTTTTGATTATTTTCCAGTCGAGTACACTCAAGTCAATCGGCGTACCGTAAAAATTTGTATCTGCAGCTGCCGCGTTACCATCAGTGATGAGTATTTCTTGTATTTGAAGAGTTTGAAAAGCATCTAGGTCTATAAATATAAGTTCTTCTTGCTTCAGTACTGGCCCTTTTTTACTGCTACTTTGTGTCCAAACGTACTGCATAGGGGTATGCGTAGCAAAATACAGAGGAACATAATCGTGAATATGTTTATCAAAATCTATTACTATTTTATCTCGTTGCCTTTGTACCGATGAGCTAGCCAAGTTAATATGTTCAATTTCCTCTGCTCGGTTAAATGACAGAATACCATTATCCAATATTGACTGACAGTTCTCAACTGGGATCATATAGTGAAGATGTTCTACTTCATACTCAGACAGTTGTAGCCTAAGTGCAGAGACATCTGGTGAATCCTGGCCTATATTCTCGGACTTATCTAGCGATACTCCATGTATATGCTCCAGATGCCAAGCAAGTCCCTTTTCAGTCTTAAAAGGAATGTGACCACAATATGGACACACAATATTAGCCATATGCATCTCCGTCATTATTATAGCACAGCCTAATCGCATAGGAAGTCTAGCTTCAACGTGATTTTTCCCGATAAAACGGTATCACCCTGACTTCTAGTTCTCCAACATAATAAACAGGACTAATAAGACTATCATTGCTCACGAGAAATAACGAGGAGCAGCTTATCGTAAGTCATACTGAGCTAAACTCATATCCAATTTTGACGCTCTCCTTGCCGCTCTCCCGCGAAGGTGCTGATTGTGGTCAATCATAAATCGGGCCGTCAGTAAAACCATCTCGGTCGCTAGCGGATGTGTTTTCAGGAGTTTTTCTTTATTCAAGGTCGAGCGATCTACCATACCCAGACTCCAGCAGGCATTCTATCATGTTACTTAAAATACAAGATCAAAGATAGTGATACGAGACTTTCAAGGTATACCACACTGTAAAAATGATAATATTTTCAGAAGACCTTATTACTAGTCTACTAAACTTTACAAGCACTGTACCACCTGCAAGAGATAAAACACTTCAAAAGTACAGTTAGTATTTTGGGCTCTCATGTGATACAATGCGCTCAGACAAGCAAGGATGTGAACGTTGTGATTGCCAGAAAGAATCTATCAATAGAAGTACCACTTGAATGGTTTACTGTTGAAGAAGCGGCACGCTATCTGAGAGTATCAAAAAGGACTATTTATAAGTGGA
>CAZZHQ010000005.1:0-31290 GCA_964654015.1 uncultured Dehalococcoidales bacterium
GCTTGTATTTCGGCTTCCGTGCGGTTCTTGGTTGCCTGTGCTATGCTTTCCTCGTAGACCTTTTTAATCTGTTGTTCGCTTTCCTCGCGAACTTTAGCAGATTGGTTCAGGTACTCTGTATGTATTCTTTTGGCTTGTTTTTCAGTGTTCTTATAGGCGTTCTCAACTTGTTGTTCGTTGTCCTTGTATGCATTTGCCACTTGTTGCTCTGCTTCTATATAAGCTGTATAGGCAGATACGGCTTGCTGCTGAATATGGTCAAGAGAACCTGCTAACTGCTCTAATTCTACTGGAGGAGCGCTTTGTTCTTGCTCTTCGCTCTCTTTCTCTTCAGTTTCCACCTGTCTCTTCTTGATTTCTTTGCTACGTACAAAACCCTGTTCTTTTTGTTCCACCAGAATGTACCTCCCTCACTTTGTAATGTTAGTGTTTTTTCCCTTCTTGTTGATTAGTTTTATGGATTCAAATTCACTAGCTCGGTTACTTTAGCATGTTTTGGTTAAGAAATACTATATAATTACTGCGAAAAACGAACATATATTTATGTTGTTTTTATCTGTGTTTAATTTCATTCATTTTCCATTGGTTCTTCTACATATTCATCACCCTGCTTTGACTTATCGGTAGTATACATATTTGATAGAAAACTTAGACGTGATTTTATGTCTTTAGTATCCTTTTTAGATTCCTTTTCATCCGGTTCATTGGTCTGAGTTTTATGTATCAATCCGTCCAAGGATAAAGCCATTGGTGACTTGGAAGTCTTTTTGACAGCTTCCTCTTTCAGGGCAGTCTTTTCCTTGACCCTGCTTATGGCCTTTTCAAATGCCATGCTGGCCTCCAGTTCGTCCATGTTTCTATCCACTGAAGTCTTCTCCTCTGTAGGCTCAATGTTTAGTGTACCCATCTTTTCAGCGCTCTTGATGGCATTTTCGAATATTCGTATTGACGCTCGAACAGCTTTTTGAGCGGACCTGCTTGTCTCCTCGTTTTTGCCTGCCGCTTCTTCGAATGCTCGCATTGATACTATAACAGCCTCGCGTGCCGTTCTGACAGATTCCCGTGTATATCGTTTAGCAGCCTGGCATATTTCTCTCATCTCCTTTAATGCCTCTTGGGTAACCCTCTCTGATTCCTTAGCGGCCAGTTTGGCTATTTCGGTTATCTCTTCAGCCCTACGTATAGCTTCTTTTGAGGATTCCTTCGATTGTACGGAAGCAAATCTAGATACCTCGCTTATTTCCCCTGCCTTTCGTATGGCTTCTTCAGAAGTTTTTCTTGACTCTTCGGCGACTTGCCTGCTTTCATGACTTACTTCATTGGCTCTACGTATGGCCTCTTGGGAAACTTTTCTGGCATTTTCGGCAGCTTCCATGGCAGATTTAAGAGATGTTTCAGATCGGCTACTGGCTTCTTTAGCAATTTTAATCGATTCTTCAGCTATTTTCTGTGCTGCTTTACTTTCCTTTTCAATCTTTGTAATGCCTTCATGGAACGTTTCTTTTGATTTGTTGATAGCTTCTTTATTTATCAGGATTATCTCATCTGCTCTTGTCATAGCTTCCTGGGAGGTTCTGTCAGCCTCCTCTATGGTTTTCTGAGCAGTCTTATTTATTTTTTCTGCCCTGATCATAGCTACTTCAAATGATCTGGCCAAATTGTCAGCATCTTTTTGGGCTGAGTTAGCTATGCTGCCTGCTCTTTTGATTGCTTTTTGAGATAAAACTTTTGCTTCTTCAGCAGCTAATTTAGTGGTTTTCCCTGTTTCATAAGCCAGGTTCATAGCTTCGCGAGAGGTGTTTGCTGATTTCTCCGCAGCCTCCAAAGATTCTTGCGCTATATTTTCCATACGGCGTATACGCTCCTGAGATGTCCTTATTGATATTTCGTTTGACTCTCTGGAAGCCTTGATTGCTGCTTCAGTGGTGCTAACTACTTGCTCGAAATTCCTTGTCGATGATTCAGATGTCTCTATAGCTGTTCTTATTGATATTTCAGCTTTGTTTAGTGATTCCCTGGATGTATTTCTTAATTCCTCCGCTGCTTGCTCCGCTGCTTGTATTGTCTTCTCAGAGCGGCTGGTAATATCTTGAGAAGCTTTTCCGGATTTCACGATAGTTTTCTGTGCAGCTTTGATTATTTTTTCGGCTTTACTCGCTGCATCAAGAGCAGTTTTTTCAGCTTCTAATGCAGTTTCTTGGGCCACTCGGCTTATTTTTTCAATTCGATTTAGTGCTTGTTGTGAAGCTATAGCGGACTTAATAGCCGCTTCTCTGGCAGTTTTACTTAATTCTTCAGCTTTGGCTACGGCCTCTTCAAATGATCCTTTGTTATTCTCCATTTTTTCTAACCTATATTCTACCTAAATACTCTGTCAATGGTCGAGCTTAACAATGTGGTCTATCTGTCTTTCTTATTTTATTAACTTATTGTATGCATGGTTGATAAGTTTTTCAATATGCCGAGCTTTGAAGGTTAGGATATATGGCATGGTTTTGACTGAAATGCATACTCGGGGCATAAAAGGATAACAAATATCTGCAGGCTAACAATGAAATCAGAAGGATAGTATTGATTTAGATACCAATGCTAATTGATGATGTGGGTGGTGGAGCTGAGGTTACAAAAGGTAGAACTTTTGAACTAGCTTTCAGCCTTACCATCTGACCCTCTATGACCACAGATGCTAATTGTAACAACAGAACACTCTACTTACAAACAAAAGGGGTAGGTCTGCCAATAATTGCTTCTTAGCAGGCGCTGATACTTTATGTTCAGAAGAATGATTGAACAGTACTTAAGCTGTTGACAACCTCGAGTTACCTTAACCAAAACCTGTGCAACTATCTCTAATTAGGTCGATGCCAGCAGTGAATAGTGTTGAGCTCCACCCCATCTCCCCATCTCAAATTCCCTTCAGCGTCTATCCGTTGGCCATAACCGTCGTGTCCATCTTCCACGACAGCCAAGATACCGCCCAAGCCGTCACTCGCAACATCCAGGTTGAGTGATTTAGCACTGTGGCCGACAATAAAGTCACAACCATTGACCAGCAACACCACAACTACCATCAGGGCTAACACCATCAATTTCGATTTCTTGTTCACTCTTGGTACCATTCCTAATCTATTGGTAGAATGAGAACATATTAATCAACGAATATAAAAGCCTTACTGAGTACATGAAAACGCCCTGAGTAACCTCGCTACATCCTAGAAATACCCCGTAACACTTCCTCCGCTTCAGCCTACTTACGGTTCGGACCTAGATCCTAACCTTTTCCAGCCTCTACTTCCTCAGTGCCCGACTGTGCTCTCCGGGCATTAGTCCGATTACTCAGGACAATTTCAAATATAATAGAAGTATTGGAGCTTGTCAAATTATCCTAGCTTTGAGGTTAATTATTTGAATGATATTTTAAAAAAGATAACCAACACCTACAGACAACCGTATGCTACTATTGTTTTAAGGCATATGTAATATGGCTTCACTATTTGAGGAAATAGGGTACTGGTCTGAAATAAAACTAGACATTGTCAGAGAATATGCGTCTGCATATTCTAGTATTCTGACAAAAAAGTTCTATCACGTATATATAGATGCCTTCTCGGGCTCTGGAAAGCATATTTCAAAAACTACGGGTGACTTTGTCTTGGGTAGCCCGGCTAATGCTTTAAAGGTCAAGCCCCCATTTAAAGAATATTATTTTATCGATATAGATAAAGACAAAACCGACGAACTACAGAAATTAAGAGCTTATAGAAATGATATACATATCTATGAAGGAGATTGTAATACAATTCTTCTTGACAAAATATTTCCAAATATCAAGTATGATGATTACCAGAGAGGCTTGTGCCTATTAGATCCTTATGGATTAGATCTAAATTGGGAAGTAACAGCTACTGCTGGAAATATGCGGTGTATGGATATCTTTTTGAACTTCCCGATTCAAGATATGAATAGAAATGTTCTATGGAATAATGCTCAAAAAGTCAATCCAGCTCAAGCAGATAGGCTTACAAAATTCTGGGGTAACGAGACATGGAAGACTGCATCATATAAAAACATGCCTAATCTATTTGGTTATGATTGGCCAATAAAGGTAAGTGGACAAGAAATTGCTAAGGCTTTCCAAGAAAGGCTACGAAAAGTTGCAGGTTTTAAATATGTACCTAATCCTATCCCAATGAGAAATTCAAAAGGATCCGTAGTGTATTATCTATTTTTTGCATCACAAAAACCGGTTGCTGGTAATATAGTCAATGATATCTTTGATAAATATCGTAATTGGGGGGAACAATAATGTCCTTATCATCATCTATTGAATGGACTGAATCAACTTGGAATCCAGTTACTGGCTGCACAAAAATAAGTCCGGCTTGCAAAAATTGTTATGCAGAGAGATTGGCTAAAAGGCTTCAAGCTATGGGTAATCCCAGTTATTCAAATGGTTTCAGTCTTACTATTCATCCTCGCCTTTTAGAGCAGCCTCTATGCTGGAAAAAGCCTCATAATATATTTGTAAACTCCATGAGTGATTTGTTTCACGAAGAATTACCTGAAGAGTTTATTTTTAGTGTATTTAGAACCATGAATAAAGCTCATTGGCATAACTTCCAGATACTGACTAAGCGGTCTGAAAGGCTAGAGTCTTTAAACAGGTACTTAAACTGGACTCCAAACATATGGATGGGTGTAAGCGTAGAAAATGAGGATTACCTGTTTAGAATGGACAATCTTAGACATATTGATTCCTCAATTAAATTCATCTCTATGGAACCACTTCTTGGACCATTTCCAGGATTAAACCTAGAAGGAATCGACTGGGTTATCGTCGGAGGTGAGTCTGGGCCAGGAGCACGACCTATTGATAAAACATGGGTAATAGATATTCGTGATCGTTGTTTAAACAATGACACCCCCTTCTTCTTTAAACAATGGGGCGGATTTAATAGAAAGAAAAACGGGAGAAATCTTGATGGCCGTACTTGGAATGAGATGCCTAGTATTAAGAAGTTTAGTTTAAATCGTGCTCTATCATACATATAAAGCTTAATATTCCCACTTCCTCGCTTCAGTTTAAACTGGTTATTCGGTTAAGGTAACTCTTGGTTGTTTTATCTTGGTAAATAATAGAATAGAATCACGAGTAAAAAACCACGAGTTAACTTAACCCACATCTATCTCTAAACAAAACTAACTGCTACCTTTACTGTATCCCTAACTGAATAATGTTGGAAGACTTTTTATTAGTGTGAACTCCTGGAACTGGACACATTGGGTTGAAAATATTTAGTATGGTTGAAACATATCCTAATGATATAGGGGAAAAATCACTTTATGATTGACCCTAAGACGGGGTATACCTCATAGAATGAGATGCAGTTCACAATTTAGTATTTCTTGTGATTGACCAACAGAACATCGTTTTATGAAGTGTTGAAGGAGACGCAAACCACTGAGAAACAACCAGTCACTGGTTACTGCCTATCTATTACCTTACCAATACTATTATTAGGTATTAATTCCATATATATTTAATTCATCAACATAATTTAAGAATTATATTCTTTCTAATGTCAGAGGTCGGATCTGGTTTTGTAGGTTTGTAGGCCGTGTGGGTCTCGAACCCACCACACCCTGATTAAAAGTCACTGGCTCAAATTTCAAGAAAATTCAAGCTTTTCCGTAGCTATATTAACTAAAATCACCCTTAATATTACAGAGTAATCAAGGTATCACCTCACCTCCAATGTTATGGCAGTCTGCTTGTCTATTATATTGTTGTAGAAGTATTAGTATGGAATTGATATAATTCAAATCAAGGATCGGATTCAAGTCTTACATTGTTAAGGGACATTCAGCGCTGATTCTCAAAGTTGTCAAGCTAAGAAATGTCATATTTGGAGCCTATATGGATTTTATACCTTCCAGCTCAGAATGGGCCTACGATACAGTAACACAAACGGTTTGGAGGAAGTTCGAAAAAGCCTTCGAATCAGTTGAGGGGATTGCCTATTACAGATATCCCTTAATTCGAGACGGAGGAAATAATCCACCAGATCTCACAATAATTGCTTATGGCTATGAGCCAATTGTCGTACGTTCTGTATCATACAATGTTGAAGACATAGATGAAGTCAACACTGAAAACTGGAAAGTATCTGGCACATATATAGATTCGCCGTTACTGGCGATTGATGATTTCTCCGCTAGTTTGAGAGCGAAAATTGACATTCGCCGTGAAATTAGAAATGTTTTCCAACCTATATCAATAGTCAGTCTACCACTAATTTCGAAAACTTCCTTTCGCCAAAAATTTGGGCAAGACGTTATCGACCGCATAAAAAGTCATGCAGTTTGGCAAGACCTCGATATCGGTGCATACACTGTTCTCAAATATCCTCCATTAGATCGCCAGAAGTATGTGTTGTTAAGAGCGTTAATACAAAGTGCTACACCTTTAATAAAGGCTAGCCCATTCCCAAATAATACTTCCAACAAAAAAGGAGAAGCGCTACAGATACTTGGCAGACAAATAACCGCGTTAGATTTAGAGCAAGAGAAAGTAGCTGTACAAATCGCTCCTGGCGTGCAACAAATTAAGGGGCTCGCTGGTACCGGTAAAACAGTACTTCTAGCAATGAGAGCTGCCAACATTCACTTACAATTTCGTGACCGTAAAATTCTATTCACCTTTCATACGCAAAGTTTGTACAACCAAGCGCGAAGTCTAATTACACAATTTTATGCGGTACATGGTAATCTTTCTCCTGATTGGAACAAAATACATGTTCGTCATGCTTGGGGCGGTGCGAAAGTACCGGGGATTTACTCTGAACTTTCAAAGAAACAAGCTGTAATACCATTAGACTTTAGAGCAGCGAGAGAACTCAATCCAACCGTTCCGTTTCAAGCTTGTTGTCGATCAGCCTTGCAGCACGAGATCGAACCTTCCTACGACTACATTTTAGTAGATGAAGCTCAGGATTTACCTTCTGAGTTCTTCCAGATACTGTACAAGTTATGTAATGACCCAAAGCCGATTTATTATGCTTACGATGAACTTCAAAATTTATCAGCAATTGAAGTACCTAGTGCGAAAGAATTATTTGGTTCATTGCCCGATGGAACACCGAGGGTCAATTTGGATGGAGAATACCCGGGTGGAATAGAAAAGCAAATAGTATTGCAGAAATCTTACAGATGTCCTTTACCAGTCTTGATGTTAGCACACGCTATTGGTTTGGGACTTAATAGTCCCAAGGGATGCGTTCAGATACTGCGCAACGAAACTTCTTGGAACTCAGTTGGTTACGAAGTAATAAGTGGACGTCTCGAACAAGGCGCGAACGTAAATATAGTCAGGTCTGAAGAGAATAGCCCAAACTATATAAGACATATCTATACTGGAGAAGACGAAATAATACAGATATATTCCTTTAAAGGCCATGCTGAAGAGGAAAAGAAACTGTGCGAATTGATTAAAAATGATGTCGAGATAGACCATGTTCCTCCTGAGCAAATTGTGGTAATTTCTTTAAATCCGTTGGGATCAGCAAAGATTCTTATTTCCATCCAGAATTCACTATGGGAATCAGGGATAGACTCGATTATTCCTGGAGTCCATGATGCCACAAACGAATTCGGGATAAAAGGAAAAGTTACGCTGACCCATGTTTTTCGTGCAAAAGGAAATGAAGCAGGGATAATATATGTGATTAATGCTGAACAAATAGCAAGCTATACAAATGAAATTGAAGCTAGAAACAAGGCTTTTACCGCAATATCACGCTCGAAGGGATGGGTTCGAATCCTAGGTTCAGGTGCCAAGATGGTTCTAGTCGATGCTGAGCTTCAAACAATCATTCATAATATTCCGAATTTTATATTTACCTTTCCGGATCCTGGTAATGTACGGGTACGTACTCTCGATACTACACAGACTACCATAAGACGGCGAACTGTAAGGCAGATCAGCAAGAGTTTAGAGAACTTAATGACCGCTGATATTGAGGCAATTCAAGAGCAGGATGTCGAGAAACTAAGAAGGATCAAGGAACGATTGGATGAGGCTCTTGGTGACGATTATAAATGACTTTTGTGCCTCATTGAAGGACTCTTATATTGAATGGAAAAACATCCTAATCAATCCAAATTATTGCCGTAGGGATAAAGAGATTACATGGAACCGACGTTTATCTCAAATGATGCCTGTCAATTCAACAATATTAGATGTGATAAGTTTGATAGAGAATCAGCAATATTCGTTTCAGGTCAGCCTAGATGAGTCAATCATTCAGTTATATTATAAATTTTCAAATGAAAATATCATTACTTCCGCTAACTTAGCCTATTATGGAGCAATTCCATGGGGAGCAATGCGACTAACAAAAAAAAATGACAAAGAAGGTAATTCGTTCGGACAGGTGCAGAGCCAAGTAACTCCCGAGATCGAGAATGAATACGTAAGCTGGATAAGAATTGATTATGACAGTGCTTGTGAAAAACCGAGTATTATTCATCATCTGGCACACCTGCATATAGCTGGAATTTCGAGTGGCCGTATCCCCTTTGATACTCTACCTTCACCATTTCAGTTCATTGATTTCGTAATTGCGAGTTATTATCCTGACCAATATCGTAAAGCACGTATTAGTGAGAGTGGGCTACTATTAAAACCAAGCAAAATAAAGAGATTATCGAAACATCAGGTAGTGGTAGTAAGTGACGAAATTCTACCTTATTCCATTCATCTTAGCATACCTAAATCCTAAATTTGTCTCTGGTATTTCTAAGCACTCAGTAGCGAATGATTTTGATGTATTTATAGAGGATAACTTGAAGCAAGCTTGCATAATAGCAGAGGCTGGTATAAATACACTTTTATTTAACCAGCCTTGGAACCAGAATTCTTCATTACCTGAGAATTGCAGACGTGTTCAAGATTGGAGCGCATGTTTTAGTTGATTTGGAGAGACGCCAACAATCAAGTAGTGACATCTGAGTTCCTTATTTTAGTCTGTTATTTTACATTTTGACGTTTTGTTAAAGCCTTCCTCTGCAATGCATTGACTTTACCTAGTATCACGACTATATTTAGAACAAGTAATAAGACTTTCACAGAAATAGGAATGAAATGAATACAAAGGTAGATCAAGCCAAACCGAAGACTCGTCTGATTCATGTCCGGTTGTCGGAAGAACTCCATAAGAAGGTATGAAGCTAGGTGGCGAAAACTGACAAAACCATTCAAGACTAGGTTGCCGATTTGATAAAAAACTCAGCTTGAATGAGAAGCAAAGTGAGAGGATCAAATTAGGAGGTCCTAACCAAATATGGAAAGGATCAAACAAGGTAGTATTATCAGGGGATCATACTGGCCAGAGCCAGTTGAGATAAAGCTAGTTGAAGAAGCTGGCGATTATATTCATATTATCGGCGCTACAACAATTTCCAGAAATCATGTTGATCAGATAATTCCTCGTGACGAATTTCTAAAACTTTCTACAGAAGGCGACGGTACCCTCTTCTCTCAAGAACCATGGAAGGTGTTCCTTGCTCTAGAGACAACTCGATATCGTTTCGCATCTTTATATGACCCGCTACTTGCAATGAACACCTCAAAAGTAGACCCTTTGCCACACCAGATTGAAGCTGTGTACGGGCATATCTTGAGACTCCCGAGAATTCGCTTTCTTATCGCTGATGACCCCGGCGCTGGGAAGACCATCATGGCTGGTCTTGTTATCAAAGAACTAATGCTACGTCACCTGGTGAAAAGAACACTTATTGTATGTCCAGGACATCTCAAAGACCAGTGGCGAAGAGAATTGGCCGACCGGTTTGAAGAAAGATTCGTTGTCATTGATAGAAGTCTCATGGGTGCTCTCTACGGGGAGAACGTGTGGCTCAGAGAAAATCAAATAATAACTTCTATTGATTTTGCTAAGAGAGAAGACGTCCTCCCCTCCATTGCTGCGTCTCAATTTGATCTCATTGTTGTGGATGAAGCTCATAAGATGAGTGCCACGCGTTGGGGCGAGAAGCTATATAAGACAGATCGTTATCGACTAGGTGAATCTCTGTCAAAGAATACGGAACACTTGTTGTTTCTCACTGCTACACCCCATAAGGGTGACCCAGAAAATTTCAGGCTATTTTTAGACCTGTTAGAACCGGGCTTTTTTGCTACCAATGAAATGCTCCAAGAGTCGATAAGAAACAAAGACAATCCACTGTTCATTCGGCGCGTGAAGGAAGACCTTAAAGATTTTGAAGGTAACCCCCTTTTTCTTCCTCGGCATGTCAGCACTATGGCTTTCAACCTCGGAGCACGTTCGCCACAAGAAAAAGAACTCTACAATCAGTTATCAAAATATGTCAATACTCAATACAACATAGCTCTGACAAAGGATAAGAAGCGAAATGTAGCCTTTGCTTTAGTCATTTTGCAGCGCCGATTGGCATCGAGCACATATGCTCTTCTGAAATCTCTCGAAAGAAGAAAGAACCGTCTAGAGGAGTTGCTGAAGGGGCCGACACCAAAAGGAGAGACTACAGAAGGCACTTTTGACTTGTCAGTCGTGGAGGACCTAAACGAAGAAGACAGATGGAAGCAAGAAGAAATATGGGAGACACTAAGCGTTGCTGAGAACAGGGAAGAACTAGAAAAAGAAATTAGGACAATTGAGAAGTTAATCGATCAGGCTAAAAACATTATTCAGGGTGAGGTAGAAGTTAAGCTCCAAGAGCTAAAGCAAACGCTACATGGATTGAGGCAGAAATACCCCGAGTCAAAAGACAAGAAGATTCTGATTTTTACCGAATCAAAAGATACTCTAGACTATCTTGAAAAGAAGATTAGAGGTTGGGAGTATACGGTTAATACGATTCATGGTGGGATGAAGCTCGAGGAGCGCGTCAAGGCAGAAGCCATATTCAAGAATGAAACGGACGTGATGGTAGCTACAGAGGCTGCTGGTGAAGGTATCAATCTTCAGTTCTGTCATCTAATGCTAAACTATGATATACCATGGAACCCCAACCGCCTAGAGCAGCGAATGGGGCGAATCCATCGTTATGGCCAGCAGAAAGAGGTCTACGTTTGTAACCTTGTGGCCGAGGATACCAGAGAAGGCAGAGTACTGATTAGACTCTTCCAAAAATTGAATGAGATTAAGGACGCGCTGGGCAGCGACAAGGTTTTCGATGTGCTGAGCGAGGTACTCTACAACAAGAGTTTATCCCAGTTTCTAGTTGATGCTGCAGCCAATGCCAGGAGCATCGATGAAATATTAAAAGAACTAGATATCACAATAGACGAGGATTACATCGCTCAGGTAAAGGAAAACCTGGGTGAAAGCTTGGCAACCCGATATATTGACTACACTCGAATAAAGGAAATGGCCCAACAGGCTCGTGAATATCGCCTCATACCAGAGTATACGAGCGAATACTTTAAAAAAGCTTTCACTAGAGCCGGTGGCAGATTCAAAGAGCACGATGGTGGTTTGCTTGAAATAGAGTCAGTACCATTTGGCATACGCAAAATTGCTGAAGAAGATACCTTCAAAAGGAGCTACGGAGAACTCCTAAGACGGTATCCCAAAGTAACTTTCGACAAAGATATTGCCTTCAAGAACCAGGACGCCGAGTTTATCTCATTCGGACATGCCCTATTTGAAGCTGTTCTGCTCTGGATTGAAAGAAACTACTTAGATTCACTCACGCAAGGTGCAGTGTTCATTGACCCAGATAGCAAAATGGATGGCTATATCCTGTTTTATGAAGGAGAAGTCAAAGATGGCACAGGCAGCGTTGCGGGGAAAAGACTTTTTGCCTTCTACTTAGACGGTAAAGAGGCACATGCTATTTCTCCGGCGATAATTTGGGACATCGCCGAAGCCTTCAGCGTTGATATCGCTTCAGAAGCTTGTGATCTTGAAGCAGTAAAGAAAGTCGCAGCTAGCAGCGTTATCACAAGCCTTGAACAGTACAAAAAAGAGATAGCAAAGGAACGCGGCCGCCAGACCGAGATTAAAGAGAAATATGGGTTAAAATCGCTAGAGTATCTCATTATCAAACTAGATGGTGATCTTATCACGCTTCAGGATAGAAAAGACCGTGGTGAGAATGTTGACCTTGTCATGAGAAACAAAACAGAGGTGAAGGAAGGATACGAAAAAGCCCTCATTGACCTCAAGGAACAATTGAAAAAAGAGAGAAGCCTCACGATGAGCATGCCGCGATTTCGAGGCATTATTAAGATAAAGCCAAGTACAAAAGGAAGTGAGGCATTGAAAAGCGACCCCGAAGTAGAGCGCGCCGGTATGGAGTTTTCCATGGAGTTCGAAAGAAAGAACAATAGAACACCCGAGGATGTTTCGGTTCAAAACCTCGGTTTTGACATCCGCTCGAAGGATCAGGTAGGACTGGTGCGTTACATTGAGGTAAAAGCAAGATCCAGCAATGGGGCAGTGGCCCTAACTCAGAATGAATGGTTCAAGGCTAAGCGGTTTAAGGACGAATACTATCTATATGCCGTTATGAATACAGCCATCAAACCCCAGCTCTATGTCATTCGGAATCCGGCAGAGAACCTTGAGCCAGAAGAGAAGATTGAAGTGGTTAGATATGTAATACCTTTCAAGGAGATAAGTTCAAAGGGAGGCAGGAATGGTAAGTAACCAGCGTTTTATTGAGGAAAGCTTCCCGGTCAAAGAGGTAAGCGTGGAATCGGCGAAAGAAAAGAATATTCGCCACGGGCATATATCCACCCTGCATATCTGGTGGGCAAGGCGTCCCTTGGCTTCATCGCGGGCAACGAGTTATGCGGCACTAATCCCAGCGCCGAAAAACATTGACGAATGGAATAAGACCCGGCAGTTTATCATTGACTTCTCCAAATGGGAAAACTCCCTGAACCAGTCAATGATTCAGAAAGCCAGAGAAGATATCTTGAAAGCTAATGGCGGTAAGCCACCCAAAGTGCTTGACTGCTTCGCTGGCGGTGGTGCTATACCGCTGGAAGCTATGCGGCTTGGTTGTGATGTCTATGCCAGCGATTATAACCCGGTAGCCGCACTCATCCTGAAATGCACCCTTGAATACCCGCAGAAGTTCGGTAAGGCCTTAAAGGTAAAAGACAACGACTGGACGGGCGCTGAAAAGACGATTAACCCGTTAGTTGAAGATGTGAAGAAGTGGGGCAACTGGGTGCTGGAAGAGGCGAAAAAGGAGATTGGTAAATTCTACCCTCCGGATGAAGATGGTAGTATCCCGGTTGGCTATATCTGGGCAAGGACAATCCCTTGTCAGAACCCAGCCTGCGGTGGTGAGATTCCCTTGATGCGCCAGTTTTGGCTGGCGAAGAAAGACAAAAAGAAGGTCTCTCTTTTCCCGTATGTGGTTGGTAAAGGGGTAAAGTTCAAGATAGTGGGCAACGGATACGAGGCAATGCAGAGGGACTTCAATCCGGAGAATGGCACCGTCTCCCGGGCAGTAGCTACCTGTCCTGTCTGTGGCAGCGTGGTGGATGATAAGACCACAAGGAGACTCTTTCAGGAGGGAAAGTCTGGGCAGAGAATGATTGCCGTGGTTTTACACAAGCTTGGGGGTAATGGGAAAACGTATAGAATCGCTGCACAGAATGACGTACAGGTATTTAGAGAAGCAGAGAAATACTTGGAAGAAAAACGCGAAAAGCTAATGCTAGAATGGGGAATGAATCCAATTCCAGATGAAGAAGCTCCGGGCACTTTGGGCAGTAATGCTATGGGAGACCGCTATTGCTTCAACCAATTTGGCGACTATTTTAATGACCGGCAGAAGTTAGAAATAGCTACACTAATCGATAAGGTACGACAGGCATACAACCAGATAATAAGTGTGGAGAAAGATAAAGAATACGCAAAAGCAGTGACTGCCTACTTAGCTCTAAGAATAGACATGATGGCAGCATTCTCAAATACTCTTGCAAGATGGGAAAACACTTCAGAGGCGATTAAGCAATTATACTCACGCCAGGCTCTGCCAATGTTATGGGACTACGCAGAAGTGAATCCATTCAGCGATTCAACAGGTAGCTTTGAGACTGGGGGAAAGTATTACTTTAAGGTTATAGAACACTGTAGTCTTAACCCAGGCAACTGTGCAACTGTCTCTCAATCCTCAGCGACCAATCTGCCATACGCAGATAATTTCTTTGATGCAGTGTTTACGGATCCTCCCTACTATGACAATGTGAACTATTCCGTATTGTCGGACTTCTTTTATGTCCAACTAAAAAGATCTCTTGGTCATGTGTATCCAGATATCTTCACGACTCCGCTAACTCCTAAGAAAATGGAGATAGTCTCCGATCGTTATCGGCACGGGAATGACAAGCACAAGGCAAAAGTGTTCTTTGAAAGCATGCTAGGGCAGGCATTTCGTGAAATATACCGCGTTCTAAAGCACGGAGGGATAGCAACCATTGTATATGCCCATAAGTCCACAGAAGGTTGGGAAACGCTCATCAATTCTTTGTTGAATTCTGGCTTGATTGTTACAGGTGCCTGGCCCCTGAACACCGAAATGAGTGCTCGTTTGAATGCTAACGAGACCGCGTCACTCGCTTCTTCTATTTATATCGTTACACGCAAAATGGCACGTCAGCCCACCGGCTTTTATAACAATGTCCAAGAAGAACTGAAACAACACCTGAACACAAAACTGGAGAGGCTTTGGGAAGAAGGCATCAGCGGCGCAGACTTCTTTATCGCCGCCATTGGCTCTGCAATCGAAGTCTTTGGCAAATACGAAAAGGTGATGGACTATGAAGGCAACATTGTCCGTGCCGATCGGCTCCTGGAGGATGTGCGCCATATCGCTACGGACTACGCTGTCCGGCAGATATTGCATAATGGCTTCGCCGGCGAGATTTCTGATTTGACCCGCTTTTATGTTCTTTACCGCTGGAATTATGGTGAGGCGAAAGTGCAGTTTGACGAAGCGAGAAAATTGGCGCAGAGCTGTAATATTGACCTTGCCAAAGAATGGAACAGAGGCGGTTTCATTAGGAAAGACAAGGAGTTCATCAAGATGCTGGGGCCACAGGATCGGCAACTTGAAGACCTTAAGAATTCGACCCAACTGATTGATATTTTGCACAGCGTTCTCCTGCTCTGGGAGAAGGGTAGACGAGACGAAATGGTAAAGCTCCTGAACAAGTCTGGTTATGGCACGGGCGAAGCATTCTACCGGGTAGCCCAGGCAATCTCTGAGACCCTGCCTATTGATAGTAAAGAAAAGAAACTTCTGGACGGCTGTCTTTCCGGTAGAGAACGTCTGAGGGAAGAGATACGGAAAGAGGCTATCCAAAGGAGGTTACTGTAATGAAAGCGTTTCACACTATTGCGGTTCCCCATCGAGATATCCTTGAGGGTCGGCTCACCATGGATGTCTTTGCTGCCGATTTGTGGGAGGTAACCCAACAGAGAGGAGCCGACGAATATAAGGATGCCGATACTTTTTTCCGGAAGACCTATCTAACTGATGGGCTCAAGAATCTACTTTCGGTGGTAGAAAAACGTTTACGGGGTGCTGGCGGTGACCCGGTTATTCAGATACAGACACCTTTTGGCGGGGGCAAGACCCATGCCCTTATTGCCATGTACCATAGAGCCTCTGGATGGGGCGCCAAGAAAGTGGCAATAGTCGGTACGGCATTGAGTACGGAAGATACTCTTTGGGGAGCTCTGGAGCAGCGCCTTACTGGGAAGGTGACCAGATTTAGGGGTCAGATTTCCCCAGGGAAAGAGGCCATTAGGGAGTTGTTGGATAAGCAGCAGCCAGTCCTGATTCTGATGGATGAAGTATTAGAGTATGTTACTAAGGCGGCCGGGGTGAAGATAGCAGACAGTACGCTTGCCGCCCAAACTATCGCCTTCATGCAAGAGCTGACTGAAACGGTGAGCACTCTGGATAAGGTCTGTCTCGCGGTGACGCTACCGTCGAGCATTATAGAACGCTACGATGAAGGTGCCGAAAAGCTCTATCAACAGCTGCAAAAGGTGGCTGGTAGGGTTGAAAAGATATACACACCAGTGCAAGAGAATGAGATAACAAAGATAATAAGACGAAGACTTTTCACCAGCGTAGATGAGGAAGGCTGTTGCAAAGCCATTTCTGAGTTCATGAAATTTGCTGACAAAGATGAGATATTACCACCTGGGTTACAACTAAGTGAGTACCGCGACAGATTCTCGGACTCGTACCCTTTTACGCCGGAGGTAGTTGATATACTATACCATCGCTGGGGTAGCTTCCCCACTTTCCAACGGACCAGAGGCGTGCTCCGATTACTTTCCCTCATTATATATTCATTGAAAGCCACAAGCAGGCCTTACATCGGGCTGGCAGATTTCGACCTGGCCAACCAGGAAATCCGCCAGGAACTGCTGAAGCACATTGGCTCAGAATTCAATAGTATCATTGATGCGGATATCGTTAACGTTATCTCTGGCTCTTGTAAGGTAGACTTGTCCTTAGGAAAAGCATACCAGGGCTTGAGGTTGGGCAGCCGGGCCGCTACCACCATATTTCTGTATTCTTTTTCCGGTGGTCACGAGCATGGCGCAACCCTAGGAGAAATCAAGCGAAGTGCAACTACTATTGACAACCCGGCTAGCGTCGTTGCTGAGGCCGTTGAACAGTTAAAGGGGAAGCTTTTTTACCTTCAAAATATTGATGAGAAATACTTCTTCAATAACCAGCCGAATATAAATCGCATTCTGCTGACTAACATGGAAAATATTAAGGAAGAGAAAGTTGTTCAGACAGAGCTAGAGCTTCTACGGAAAAGCATTTCAGGTACTAAACTGAAAGTCTTTGTGTGGGAGGAGAGCGCTAGCAACATACCGGACTCAGATGACCTCAAACTAGTAATTCTCAAGAAGGAGAATCAATCAGCAATTAACAACATTCTGAAAACCAAAGGGCAGACGCCGCGAGTGTACCGCAACACCCTATTTTTCCTCTACCCATTGGAATCGGAAAGACCTTCTTTTTCAAATACCATGAAACGCAAAATCGCATATGACTACATTGAGCGGGACCAGAACCTAAATCTGAGCGATGAGCAAAAGAAGGAAATAAAAAAGGAACTGAAAACGGCCGAGGCAGACGTTAAGGAGTCGATTCGGAAGCTGTATCGAATAGTGGCCATACCTTCGAGAGAAGGGACAAAAGAAGTTGACATGGGCATTCCAACATATGGAGAACAGATATCGCTTAACGAGGAAGTGTTTGAGAAGCTCCGCTCGGGCGGAGAAATACTGGCTAGAATCGCACCACTGGTGTTGAAAGAGAAATACCTTATTGGCAAAGAGTACGTTCTTACTGACCAATTGCATCAATCATCGCTAAAGACACCAGGAGAGACAAGACTATTGAATAAAGCTGTCTTAGAAGAAGGGATTATTGAAGGAGTATGTTCAGGGCTCTTTGGATTAGGCGAGCTAGAAAATGAAAAACCAGTATGTCACTTTTATCGAGAGCAGCCATCTCTAGCTTTCTCTGGAAATGAAGTCCTGATTAGCGAGGCTACATGTGTCGAGCAAAAGAATAAAGTGAAGATAGGAAGGTCCGCTATCTATAAGGCGACAACGGAGGCTCCGCCAATACTTGGAACCAAAGAGGAGGGAGAAAAGCTGTCATCTCCCTTAGTTCATACTAAGAACAAGGTGGAGTTGAGATTTGAAGTACCAAAGGGCAAGGTATCCAGCATCATGGGGATCATGAATCTGTTGCAGAGCAAGTTTGGCTCCGTACAAGTAGAAATTGTTGCTACCGATGGTGAGATATCCGAACGGGATTACGAAGACAAAATTATGGAGACTTTCCGGCAATTAGGAATTAAGACAAATGAAAACTGAAGATTATGCCGGTTTAATAAATATCTGCCGATTGGTCAGTTGGGTAACGATAGCTTAATTTGTTATCTCAACTGCACAATCTAGCGTTCTGTTAGCCTCAGTTACATATAATTCATTTACAACTGCTAGCCATTTTAGTTTCATTTCTAATATTGACTTGGTCGAAAAGACTAGCTATATTTAAAATAAATGTTTTTGGGTAACAAAGGAAGATGGCCAACAAGAAAAAAGATATCATACAGACAAAAAATCCGAAATCAAATCGATATGTAAAAATAGATCGTTCTGCTGGCAAGATCATTGCACATAAAAAGTCATCTGGACCTTATAAAAATGTTCCCATAGCTAGGAAACGGTCGAAATGATACGTTACAACCCGATAGACAGTGATCCCTCTACAGTACCTGTGCAATATCTACCAAAGACATGTTTCATCATGAGCCAACTAAAAAAACCGATACCTGATAACCAAAAGGAGATTAGAAGTAGACTTAGCGACTTCTTAGAGAGACGAGGATTCGGTGAAATTGATGCTGATAGTTCACTCACTGGAAAGGACTTTCTTGTGAAGATATGGGATATGGTTTTTGCAGTTCCAATTGGTATCGCTATTATCACACGCCAAACGACGCGCAATACATTAGCTAATATCTTCTATGAAATAGGGCTACTTCAAGCATATGGAAAAGAGACTCTAGTAATAAAAACAGGAGATACTAAGGTTCCGTCTGATTTCATACGTACTGAGTATCTCGAATTTAAAGATGACTTCGAAGCTAAACTTAATCAATACTTTAATCGTATTTCTACTCTCAAGGAACATTTTGACATGATGGCAAAACAATTGGAAAACGATCCTTTGCTAGCTATTGATTATATGCGCAGAGCATTTTTAATAACAAATGACAATAATTACAGAGACAGAGTAAAGCAACTGTATTTGAAGTCGCGTCGCAAGAGAAGATCGACAAACTGTGTAGAAAACCTTTTAATCAACTTTTAGTATGTGCATTTATGGAATGAGTTGGTATCAACCCTGTCTACACTCAATTCTAGTAATAAGAATATATCCTTAAAATAAGGCATTGGTGATAACATTGCTTATACATATTTGCCTGTTTTGTTATCTCAATACACAAAACGTTAAATCGTGCAGTTAGAGAATCGCCTAGACTACCAGAATACACCTACTACGATCACGATAAATGCAGTGAGTCCGCAGTCATTAATTCACAGAAGGACTAAATTCCTGTGGACTTTACCCAAGTGGTAGAATAGCATAATGAAACGCAGACAAGAAAAAATAAAAAACTCTTCGTGCCCACAACCGAAAGACTTATGACCGGATCGAAGATTATTTGGAATACCCAAGAACTGGAGCGAGCAAATGAGGCAGCATATGCGCTGACCACCTATTCGAACTACGTTACTGCGTGGGTTGTTTACCTTAACAGGCAGTATGGAACAGGTAACGAAGGGAGGAATGAATTTCTGACGGCTATGGCGGAGAACGGCAATGTCCGGCGTCTTCAGGGCGGAATTATCGTTTCGAATGAACTCATCACGGCTTACTACAGGGGACAGTTGACTTTCCGAGCCATGAAAACCTTGCCAATAGAAGAAAACCCACATCTTGCGCGTTCGGCCAACTTTTGGCTCCCAGTGCAATCGTACTACGCTATCCATGGCACTGGATTAGCAGCGATGATGGCTCTGAACATGACACCTCCTCAATCTCACATGACTTTCCGTGCTGCCTTTTCCGCAGTTGTTTATAGTTACTTCCCTGCTCCTTTCTGTGGATTGTGTATTGGCGGTCCAGAAGCGAAAGAATTCACATTCCAAAATCTACCAACTACTATGGATAGAGTCTTTCAACAGACACAACTGGCTAACCCTGAATATGTTGAAGACTTGGCACCTTTCATGGGGAAATCGCTTTCAACAACCCGCCAAAAGTTTCTCGCTGTTCGGTTTGAAGAAAAACGCCATAAGGAAAAGAGGAAACGGCTTACTCGTAAGGCAAAGAATCAGTGTTGTCAGAATGAACACCAGACCTCAATCTGTGACCTACTGTACCGTTTACGGTTACGGTCCAACTATGACAATCCAGACATGTATCTCTTCGCTCCAACAGTGCAACAGTCTGCAGTAAGGAATTATCAAGAACTTTTGCGGTTGACAGAACTTTTGATAGCTGGTTTTGATGCACTTATCGAGAGGCGGATCGGGCGGATAAAAGCAGGTGAGTTACGTAAATGGCTTGATTAGGAACCATGCATTAGGAGCCGTTACGGTCCAATTAAAAATAGGCTTCTAACCGAGGGTGGACTACTCAGACGTTAGGAATGTTGGGTCACATTTCGTCAGAATGTGACCATTCAAGTATGGCGAAGGTAATTACCTCTACAGTCAATACAAAACCTGGTAGAGACACTGTTGTTGGGAGTCTATTTGGCTTCGCCTTTAGGCCTTACGGAAAACGTTACGAGTAACTACCTCGGGCCTTAACTGGCACTAGTACCAGCGCATCTTCCTTGCAGGAAAATGTCTATCCTTGTCGTGATTAACATGGTTGTAGCAGCGAGGCTCTAACTCGCCCCATGCATTGTCTATGCGTGTAGCTACTCTCTTGATTATTTCAGAAATGTTGGTCTCATCAATATCAGCACTTCTTAATTCCTCTATGATTTGAATATTAGTATCAAGGCAAGTTGGCCTATATTTAGCATTAAAAGGATCAGCCCAACCTTCACCAAGATTACATATAAGTGTGTTCTCCGTACCTTTCATATTCAGCATTACCTTGAATGGCATATGTACACCTTCTAGTTTATATAAGTCTGTGACAAAACCTAGAAATTGCCAGAAGAGTCCAACCATAGGTACGAATGCAAATGCAATGTCGTCCTCTATTTGCCTGACTAGATTACAGCCAAACTCAATATAGCCGTTACGATTAATACGTAAGAATCTTTCTATAAATTCAGTTCTAGTATCTCCGATACGATGTCTATTGTCTAAAAGCACAATGCCCTCTAACGTTGTACGTTTATCTAAAGGTAGAAAGATGCCACCCGGGTCAGGTGAATATTGTCTAATATTAGGATCCAACCAATTCAAAAACTCTTCTCTAGATGTGTTAATCAGTTCATCTGTTAAGCGGTTGGGGTAAGCTACGAATGTCGTATAATGATGTGCTTGCACTAACTCCTGGGTAACCTCTTTCCCACGTATAATAAATCCCAAGCGTTTTGTGTACGTGTTTTCGGCAAATGTACTACTCAATGGGTCAGTATACCCCTGAGACGATAAATATGCTATAACTTCATCTATCATTCTGGATCCCTTTTCAAACATTTCCCTAACTTCGTATTCTTCTGCAGGCAAAGATTCATACTGGTGTCTTTTAAAAAATCTCCTGTAGTACCTATTATCCCGCTGGCATGTAACCATATGAGGCATTCTAATGCTCATGGGCACATGCACTACTATGATACATAAATCTGAATTTGGAATCGAAATAACCTTAATATCCGTAAGAACTCTTTGAGCTATGTTTGAATTTGTAATTTGTTCGATCCATTCCTCCACCTTCTGTCTTTCAATCATTCGTTCTGTTCCACATGGAGGATGAACGGGTTTGCCATGATTTTCTTCGACACCTATTACTAGGTATCCCCCTTGTGAATTAGCAAACGCACAAATATCTTTTGCTAATTCCGCCTTGTCACGTTCTGAACCTGATATCATCTTCTTATAGTCGAGCATAATGCTTTCAGGTTCACCTGGCGATGTTAGAGTCTCAATGTCCTCGTACGTAAGTTCCGATGTTGGCTTGGTTAAGAACATAGTCTAGTTTGCACCTATACGAAACATTACTTAATTCATTTTAAGGATAATCTTACACAAGTTGATTGTCAACAGACGGTGGTGCTTGAGAATGTAAGCAATGAGACTGATTGGATTGCACAAAAAGCCAAATTGTTTAGAGTACATTTTGACCTTTACGGAGACCAGTTTCGGCGTTAGTTAAGATTGAGCAATCTCCAACATTGCAAGTTTGCCTATATCTATTTAATATCAGCAGAATTGGACAAAGTTTTGAAGGGCCGGGCTTTGAGCAAAAAGAATAAGCTTCATTATCCCCAAAAACACAAATGTCACAAAGATATTTATCACACATATATGAGGCAAAATCGAATGATACACCTAGCTGTTGTTAGAGAAATTTCCTAAAACATTACAATAATTTGTTATCAAATATTCTCAGGAGTATAATGATGACGCAAGGTAGTAGGGATTATGAATATTGCCAGCATATGGAACATATTGGCAGCTGGAATCATAACACTTGTGGGATCGCTACTGGCTAGACTATTCAAGGGATCCAGAAAACAAATAATCGCAATCAGTGGGTTCCTAATCCTCCTAGTTATTGTGGTTCCCCATATGATACCAACTTCCTCTCCCATATCGATATCTGTGCCTGATGCAACAATACTTGAGCCATCAACTAGAATAACTCCGGCTTACCAAGATGAAGGTCTGCTCCTTGACCCAGCGCCACTCCCAGTCGGCAAGCCCATTAGTCACGAAATCATGACATACTCTCTACAATATCTGGCTCCGTATGCTGCACCACGAGGATTGAGCCAAGAGAAGATGGTTTTCTTCTCGTTGGTAGACATGCAACGAGCATTAGGAATTCTGGAACTCTCTGATAGGAATTTTTCAAACGATGGTGCCTTTACTAATTTTGTACTCAACGCCTTTGCACAGAGTAGCCAATTCACAGACGGTCCTGTTGGAGAGGCAATAGAAGAAGGAATATCAGCGAAATTCCCCGTAATTCTTATTAATGACGAAAATACTCTAGTTTTATATCGAGTTCTTAATAATGGACAACTTGATCAAATCGCCTATGGTCCCATTGTCCAAACTAAGCTTGAAGGAAGCGATCCCAACAATCCAGGAGTAAATCCAAGACTTCTGATATTGCTTTTCAATAATTAAAGTTAACCAAAATTAGAAGACCAAAGAATAAGCAAAGCACATAGGGCTACACGAAGGATAGTGATCTTAACTTACCTGCATTCTCCTTCGTAATGGTCAAAGAAGATGTAATGAGTTGCATAGCAGTGAAAGCCATGGTTTGGCATAATAGCTAGTAAGGCTTTTGTTCTGTTACAAATTAGTATTTTGTGTGATTGGGTAACAAACCATCGTTTTGTTACTCAATCATACTTAATAAGATAGGTATAAAATACTTAAAACTTAATTTGCCTGGATAACTATAACCCAAAGTTAGTTAGAAGAGAGCTCTGTTACCCTTTTTAGACATATGTCGGCTGTGTTAACCTTGGCCAACGCACTTACTATGCCCCCAACCATGTCCCCGCATATAGCTAGCAATCGCCATCCGCTCCTTGGGGGAATTTACAGTCAGCGTTCCACCGCAAACAGAACATTTGTAGGAAACAGCAAACTGCTGTTTGGCAACATTGAATCCCGATTGGTAAGCTTTTTTAATTGAAGGTGCTTGTTCTTTAAGTGCTTCTCTGAGAATATCACCTAACGTCTTACCACCCTGTTCTCTCAACTCTTTCAGTCTGTCATAGAGCTCTCGTGTAACCCTGATACTCACTGTCGGATGAGACTTGTCATATTTTATCTTACTTGGTGATATATGTGCTTTCATTTTTCTATACCCTTTTCCTCTGTAATTTACATAGTATTCTCTACTACACCCCGGGAATATGCCCTATGGTAAACGATATAGCAGACGATAGGGTAAACTATAGGGTAATCTATAGAGCAAACTGTAGGGCAAACAAGAATAATATATTTACTCAGTAAGGCTTAGAGGAGATGCCCTCTTCATTCCTTCATTCAATCAATTTTTTTATAATGGTACCTCCTCCTTTTTGTTGACGCTTTATCGCCATTCTGACCTTGCTGTTCTCTAAGATAAGCTCTGCTAATTAAGCGTGCCAACATTCGCCAGCCTTGTTGGGGAGGCTCGTCCACAAAGGCAATGGTCAGTGATTCAGCAGATAATTCCTTATCACTTTTTTTCATTAACCCTATTATAATTTTTACATTTATCATTAAATATGGTAGACTTACGATATAACACGTTGATTATTACATAAATAGTGGTATACTAATTAAAGAAATGTTAGTAGAAGCCTTGTCAAGTATTAGGAGGGACTATGGCTAAGAAAATATCTATGGTTACCAAGAGAGAGTGGTTGAAAAGCTACGAGAAAGGCATCACCCAGGAGGCCATATCCAAAAAGAATAAACGGGATGTCAGAACTATTAAAAAGGCAATTGAAGATGCCAGGCGTGAAAGGGATAGTCACCAGGTCTATGCAGAAATGTTAAAAGAGGCATTACATGGACACCAACAAGACCTGATGATTTTACTGGAACAACTGAAAGAGTTTCTTAAGCCTTTTTTATCCTTTAAGGAGATCCCTTACAAATTCTCCGAATTTGAGTATTTCAACATCCATGGGGGGAAGGTGCGTTATGAAACTTTACCTCAAATGAAAGTTTTAGATATCAAATTGGATATTGAAGAACAACCTTTATGGCCACTTCTGAAAGAGCATTTCAAACAAGATCCTTTCAAGAAAAGCTTTGACAACTGGGAACGGATTCTTGAATCTCTATTGGATGAGCTCATGAATTTAAAACAAAAAATGGTTAAATTGCTTAAGGATGAGACAGACTATAAGGTAAAAGATACCAATACAAAGGGATCTTTCATATTGGACTCAGGAGTTGACCACCTATTTGACTATTATTGTACGCATGCACTCAGCTTAATTGGTCTTCGTGAGATGTTAGATAATATACATGTCGAACCAAAAACGGGGCAGGTTAAATACGGTGAGGGCACTACTCTGGCACTTTGCCAGGGTGAAGAAGAGAAGTGCAAAAATAGCATTATTACCGCACTTGAGAAACTACTTGTAACAGAAGAAACAAAAGCGTATTTTATTACACGCCAGAGACACAAAGAATCGATTGAAAAAGTTAAAAGGGATGTTGATGAAATAATCATGGCGAGGCTTGTTCCGGGACAGTGTCGAGTTTGCAGGCGTTTGGGTCTATGAAGGAGGGTAAGATGAAGGTATCACTCTATGCTAGGGTATCATCCGATAAACAGGATA
Source organism: uncultured Dehalococcoidales bacterium (assembly GCA_964654015.1). Taxonomy (GTDB): domain Bacteria; phylum Chloroflexota; class Dehalococcoidia; order GIF9; family AB-539-J10; genus JAUUZT01. The sequence goes on from CAZZHQ010000005.1 coordinate 25,106, forward strand.
TTGATCTTTCAATTTCGTCACAACTGAGGGCTCTCAAGGAATATGCATTAAGAAATGGACATGAGATTGTAAGAGAGTTTATTGACGTTGCAGAGAGTGGCAGAACTGCTTCACGGCCAGCATTTAAAGAAATGATAGCCCTGGCTAAAACCAAGTATCCTCCATTTGAGGCTATACTGGTGTGGAAGCTGAACCGTTTCTCTCGTAGCCGGGTTGATTCGGTTACCTACAAGACGTTGCTTCGTAACAAAGGAATTAATGTAATCTCTATAAACGAACCGATGGATGATACCCCTTCTGGGCGATTGATTGAGGGAGTAATCGAGACAATTGACGAGTTCTACAGTGCTAACCTGGGACAAGATATCAGGCGAGGTATGCGTGAAAATGCATCCCGAGGGTTCTTCAACGGTAGCAGACCGCCATATGGCCTCCGTAAAACTGACGTCCAAGATGGAGCAAGGACCAGGCACAAGCTTGAGCCCGAGCCAGAGAATTCTGTCGCAGCACAGGTAGTGCGAAGGATATTTGCCCTGTCAAAGAGAGATGTTGGTTGTAAGGAGATTGCTAAAACATTAAATAGCGAAGGCATTCGCACCAGCACAGGGGAACGATGGGGACGAGTGACAGTGCATAAGGTGCTTACTAACGAGGCTTATTGTGGTACCCTGGTATGGGGTGGAAGACAGGGTCAGAAGGCAATTCAAAGTGGTGAACCTCCAATAAGAGTGGAGAATGCCTGGCCCGCCATTATTGACCGCGAGACTTTCAATATAATCCAGCGAAAGATGGCTTTAAGAAGTCCCCGCATAACTCACCCACGGACAGTACCCAGCTTTTACCTTCTCAGTGGGCTTCTCTTTTGCTCTTGCGGTCGTGCCATGATTGGGCATAGCGCCAAGTCACATAGCTATTACTACTACTTGTGCTCTAGAAGTTTTAAGCAGGGAAAAGATTCCTGTGACGCTAGGATGCTCCCCAAGGAGAAATTGGAACGCCTGATAATAGAGCAGCTTCGGTCCAAAGTATTAATCGATGAAAGCCTGGAACAACTGGTAACGATGGTAAATGAGGAGTTGCAGTCCGCCTCAAGCGGACTAAAGGATCGCACGGAGATTATTGATACTGAGCAAAAAGATGTTAGTGCCAGACTGTCCAAGCTTTACGATGCTCTGGAAACGGGAAAACTCCAGCTCGATGATCTGGCACCCAGGATCAGAGAACTGAAGTCTAGACAGGACGAACTCAGTAAGACCAGAGTTCAAATAGAAGCCGAGATGGTAGTCCAGGGGGTGGAGCAGGTGGATGTAGCTATGGTGAAGCGCTACGCGCAGGATTTACGTAGTCTTCTCGAAGAGGCTGATTTCACTGAGAGGAAAACATTTTTACGTTCATTTATCAAGCGAATTGTTGTAAATAAAAAGCAGGTTACAGTTCACTATAACCTGCCTCTACCACGAGATGGACAATCAAAGGAACAAACAGAAGTTCTACCTATTGATACCTTTGGTGGAGCTGAGGGGATTCGAACCCCTTACCTCCTCAATGCCATTGAGGCGCTCTCCCAATTGAGCTACAGCCCCCTTCTTAGCAAAGTATATCAGCTAATTCCTGAGTGCTCAACTCAGAAACTAAGACCAAATAATCCCAGGATAGATCTTAAACCGAGATAGCCCAGGTAGGCCAGTACCATGTTTTTCAGCGTTCGACCAGCCCATGTAATGAGGAAGAACTTGGTAAATCTGAAGCGGGACATACCCATGAAGGCAGCAAAAGGATAGTAGAGTGGATTTATCAGCGAAGACATGAGGAAGATAGCCTTTGAGCCGTGGAGACTCAGTATCCGAGATATCTTGAATCGGAGAGGGTTATTCCAGCTGCGAAAAAATCCTCTACCGCTGTAACCTGAAAAATAAGCGATAGCGGCACCAATAGCCTCAGCAATCCCGGCTATTGCCCCTACTATTGCAGGGTTTAATACTCCACCAAGCGTAAATGTAATTATTGGCCCAAAACCAGGAATTACAAAGGTTCCACTGGCGAGAACATTGATGATAAAACATCCCAGATAACCCCAGTTAGCAATTTGTCCAATAAAACTTCGATACTGAATGATAATAATACAAAGAACTATCGTAACAGCCAGGGACATACTTCCTATCAGGATTTCTTTTCTGGTCGCTCTTACCTGCATGGATAGGTATTATATCCCGATAGTGCTATCCAGGGATAGTATTGATATCTAAATCATCTCCCTTTGCCTCAATGGTGACGTGGTCCCCTTCTTTGAAATCGCCCTGTAGAATTTTGTTTGAAAGTGGATTCTCTATATAGCGCTGGATAGCCCGACGTAAAGGGCGAGCCCCAAATACTGGATCATATCCTTTCTTTACTAACCATTCCTTTGCCTCAGTGCTAATATCAATCGTAATATTTCGTTCGGCAAGGCGTGTCTCTACCTCCTGAATAAGTAAACCAACTATTCTATTCAGATTCTCTTGAGTGAGAGGTTTGAATATGATGACATCATCTATTCTATTAAGTAACTCAGGACGGAAGGTCCTTTTTAAGGCGTTTTCTACCGATGTCTTTATCTTCTTTTCCACGGTTTCTTTATTATGTTGGAAACCAATATCCGATTGCTGGAATTCCTCGGTACCCAAATTGCTGGTCATGATTACCACAGTATTCTTGAAATCTACGGTTCTGCCATGACCATCTGTAAGCCTGCCATCCTCAAGTAACTGCAGAAGTATATTGAATACATCGGGATGAGCTTTCTCGATCTCATCGAAGAGGATAACTCGATAAGGGCGACGTCTTACTGCCTCGGTTAATTGTCCTCCCTCTTCATATCCTACATAGCCCGGTGGTGCTCCAATTAAACGGGACACAGTATGTTTTTCCATATACTCTGACATATCGAGTCTTACCATTGCTTTTTCGTCGTTGAAAAGGAAGAACGCCAGGGCACGAGCTAGCTCTGTTTTGCCTACACCAGTGGGGCCAAGAAAGATAAAACTCCCGATTGGGCGATTGGGGTCCTTAAGTCCCGCCCTGCCTCGCCGAATAGCATTGGATACTGATATGACGGCCTCATCCTGGGCTACCATTCTCTGGTGTAGATTTTCCTCCATGTGTATCAATTTAGCTGTCTCAGTCTCGAGTATCTGGGAGCTGGGAATTCCTGTCCACTCGGAGATAAGTTCACCAACCTCTTCTTCGCCAACCTTGCCGTCGATCTTCTTTTCCTGCTGCCATCGCAGTTTAGCTCTGTTGTATTCCTGTTCTTTTTGGGCATTTTCTGTTTTGAGTTCAGCCGCTTTTTGATAATCTTGCCTCTGTGAAGCTGCTTCTTCCTCGTCATGCAAACGCTTCATCTCAAGGTCCAGTTTCTTAACCTCTTCAGGAGCACTTTCCATCTCGATGCGAAGCTTACTGGCAGCTTCATCTATCAGGTCTATTGCCTTGTCCGGTAGAAATCTATCGGAGATGTAACGCTGGCTTAGTTTGGCAGCGGCCACCAATGCTGAATCATCTATCTTTACCTTATGGTGAGATTCATATCTGGGACGTAGCCCCCTCAACATTTCTATAGTTGTCTCTATGCTGGGCTCACCAATGAATACAGGCTGAAAGCGTCTGGCTAAAGCTACGTCTTTTTCGATATGTTTTCGATATTCGTCAAGGGTGGTAGCTCCAATACATTGGAGCTCGCCGCGCGCCAGTGCCGGTTTTAACATATTGCTGGCGTCAATGGCTCCCTCCGCAGCTCCAGCTCCTACCACAGTGTGTAGTTCATCGATAAACATGATAATTTCACCATTTGAGTGGCGAATTTCCTCCAGAACTGCCTTAAGCCTTTCCTCAAACTCTCCGCGGAATTTACTTCCTGCTACCAGTGCACCCATATCCAGGGCGACCACTCTTTTGTTTTTTAGTGAGTCAGGAGAATCCTCGGCGGCAATCTTCTGAGCCAACCCTTCTGCGATAGCTGTTTTACCTACACCGGCTTCCCCTATAAGTACAGGATTGTTCTTGGTGCGGCGTGACAGTATTTGTATCACCCGCTTGACTTCTCGTTCTCTGCCAATGACCGGGTCCAATTTACCCTGACGAGCCAATTCAGTCAGGTCATGGCCATATTTCTCCAGTGACCGATATTTACTTTCTGCCTGGCGGTCTGTAACACGATGGGCACCACGAATTTTACGCAGTGCCTGGTAGATATTTTCCTGGTTTATATTGAAGTCACTCAGGATTTTGCAGGATTCTCCTTTGCCTTCGCTGGCTATAGCAATAAACAGATGCTCGGTGCTAATGAGTTCGTCTTTAAATCTATCAGCCTCCTGTCGCGCGTTTTCCAGTAATTGAGGTATTCGCGGGGTTGCAAAGATTTGATTTCCTTCATAAGCTACTTTAGGAAAAGAGTTAAGGATTTCTCCTACGCGACTTCTTATTGTGTCAACATTCAGACCCAGTTCTTGTAATATATCCCTGCTGACACCCTTCTCTTGTTCCAGCAAAGCCAGCAGAATGTGCTCGACATCCCACTGGTTGTGGTGATAGCTTCGAACCAATTCCTGTGACGCTGATAAGATTTGCTGGGCTTGTTCAGTGAATTTCTCTGGTGTTATATTGCCTATTCCTTTTTCCATTCTGTACTATTTCTCCCTCCATTCTATATCGAGTTCTTCGCCTACTTCTATGCCCATAAGCCGCTCGATTTCTCTTTCTCGTTGTTCTAACCGATGTTGTAATTCTTCCATTCGCTGCATAAGATGCAATGCGACTTCCACTCCAGCCATATTAACTCCCAGGTCACACATCAATGTTTTTATATAGCGCAAGTGGTCTATGTCATCCTGGGAATAAAGACGTATATTGCCGCTAGAACGTCTTGGCTGTATTAATTGGAGCTTCTCGAAATAACGTAGCACATGAGCCTCGGTCCCCAATATCCTTGCTGCTATGCTGATAACGTATCGTGGTTCTGAATTAGAATTCATTACATGACCTCACTTTGTACTGGTCTAAGAGCTTGCAGTCGTTCGAATATTTGCTTTTCTTCCTTTGTTAATTCTGTTGGTAGGAGTACCATTATCTTGGCAAATAGATTGCCATGTTTAGCTGCGCCCAAGTGGGGCATACCTTTCCCCGCTAAACGGAAAGTCTTGCCGTTTTGAGTTCCCTGGGGGATTTTCAGCACCAGGTTCCCGTCCATGCTTGGCACCTCTGTTTCACCGCCAAGAACAGCAACGGTCAAAGGTAGGGATATTTCGGTGTAAAGGTCATTGCCTTTACGTTCGAAAAAGCGATGAGGTTGAATCTTAACTGTCAGGTAAAGGTCGCCTTTTGGCCCGCCTGAAAGGCTATCTTGCCCTTGCTTCGCTATACGGATATTTGAGCCATCTTTAACTCCAGGAGGTATTTTGACCTCCAGGCGCTTAAGACTATCAATTTTTCCTGAACCATGGCAGAGGCTACAAGCCCGCTTGCCAACTCTACCATTGCCGCCGCAAGCCGTACACAATGCAAGTTCCTGTAGTTGTATTGTACGTGTCTTCCCTCGGTAGGCTTCTTCTAGCGTTAACTCAATAGGAGAATATATATCCTGGCCGCGCTGAGGCGGACCTGCTGCCCTGAAACCTGTATTCAGGTTACCAAAGAGGTCGCTAAAAATGTCACCAGAGTTGTTGAATTGGTATGCTCTTTGCCTGTTTCCAAATGTCGTCCGTCCGGTATGCTCTTCTTCAGCCTTGGCAAACTGGTCGGCGTATTGCCATTGGTCACCATAGCGATCATATTTCTGGCGTTTATCATTATTGGAGAGGACCTCGTTAGCTTCGTTTATCCTTTTGAATTTTTCCTCTGATGCTTTATCACCAGGGTTTATGTCAGGGTGGTACTTACGTGCTAATCGCCGATACGCCTGTTTTATTTCTTTTTCTGTGGCATTCTTATCTATGCCTAATAACTTATAATAGTCTTTTTCTGCCATATTTAATATAACCTGATAGATATATTCATTAATATTATAACTATAGTAGAAACAAATGTCAAGATATGTAAAGATAACTTCACTAATATATATAGTAAACTTGATAAATAAGTAAACTATGTTTACTATATGCGTTAACTAAGGAGTGAAGCTCGAAAAACTAGAATGGAGGTTAAATATGAGC
>CAZZHQ010000005.1:31390-57401 GCA_964654015.1 uncultured Dehalococcoidales bacterium
ATGAGCCTGAGACAGGCAATGAATAGACTATTCGAGGGCAGTGTAGTAAGACCTGCTAATATTCTCCCTGTTTTGTCAGGGAAGTTGACACCCTCGGTAGATATTTACCAGGACCAGGATCAACTAACCGTAAAGGCAACTATACCGGGACTAAAATCAGAGGATGTCAGTATCGATATTCATGAGGGAGTCTTGACCATAAAAGGAGAGACTAAATCTGAGGAGGAAGTTAAGGAAGAGGATTATCTATACCAGGAGAGGTGTTATGGTAGCTTCTGCCGTAGCTTTAACCTTCCCAGTGGACTTCAGACTGATAAGGCTGATGCTACTATGGAAGATGGCATACTGACCCTCAATATCCCCAAGTCCGAAGAAGCCAAGCCTAGAACAATAAAAATCAAAGCTAAAGAAAAGTAATGACTAGCCAGGAGCTCCATTCCTTAGTTCCAATAACTCAATAAGCTGATTTAGTATCCTGGCTGTAACCCCCCAGATGATATGCTCTCTATAATGGTAATTATAGCTGATGGGACATTGTTTATCTGGGTCTGAAGATGACTGTTGGAAATGGAGTTCATTCGTTAACTCTGATAGTGGAATAGAAATAATCTGTTTTATCTCATTATGATTAGGCTTGAAGACATAGGGGTAGGGGATAAGAGCAACAAATGGAGAGATAACATATCTGCTGGTAATCGTTGAACTATCATCCAGTTCGCCCAGAACTTCTATATCCCTGGCTATTAATCCTATCTCTTCTTCAGTTTCCCTGAGGGCGGTCTGGAGAAGGGTAGTATCGCCAGATTGGTAACCACCACCGGGGAAACAGATTTGCCCTTTATGCTGAATTACCTGTTCGCTTCTCTGTGTCAACAGGACATGAATATAATCTTCTTTGTAAAATAATGGTATAAGTACTGCAGCAGGCTTTAGATTCGCATAGGTACTCGTTCTCTTATGATAGCAGCGGAAGATTTCCTTGAGTTCTTGGTTCATAAATATATTAATTGTAGCATCTCAGCAGATAATAAATTCTTGGCGCGGACATTGCTTTAATGGAACCATGTATAAAAGTTGTCAGTATTGGGCCATGAGGATTATAATTATCTGTTTGGGGGTTAAGTGACTATGGCAATCAATAGAAATTATTATGAAGTGCTGGGAGTTTCCCAGGATGCCAGTGATAATGACATTAAAAAGGCGTTTCGCAAGCTAGCCTTTCAGTATCATCCTGATCATAATAGTGATTCAGGGGCAGTGGAGAGATTTAAAGAGATAAGCGAGGCTTATCAGGTCCTCTCTGATTCCGAAAAGAGGGATTTGTATAATCGCTATGGACGGGTAGATGTTGGAGGGGGAGGAGGGTTTTCAGGGTTTGGAGACCTGGGAGAGATATTTGAATCCTTCTTTGGTGGTTTTGCAGGGACTTCGTTTGGTGGAGCTAGAAGTCATGCTCCACAGAGAGGTGATAATCTACAGGCTTCCATAACCATTTCTTTTGAAGAAGCAGTTTTTGGTTGTAAGAAAGAAGTTGAGGTACAGCGTATTGAATACTGTCCTTCATGTCACGGCATTGGTAGTCAGGCAGGGAAGAAACCACAAAAATGTCCCGACTGTCAGGGTACTGGGCAGATAAGAAAGGTGCAGCAAAGCATTTTCGGTCGCTTCAGTCACGTTTCTGCTTGTTCGAAATGTAATGGTAGTGGCAGCGTAATAACTGATCCTTGTTCTCAGTGTCACGGTCAGGGAAGGATAAGAGTAAGACGTAAGATCGAAGTAGATATACCTGCTGGAGTGGATGACGGGTACCAGATGAAGGTTGAAGGGGAAGGAGAGGTTGGCTTATTTGGAGGAGGTACTGGGTCTCTTTATGTGAACTTCTCGGTGAAACCTCACAAACTGTTTAGGAGAGATGGGGCAGATGTACTTTGTGAATCAGCTATTAATTTTGCTCAAGCTGCCCTGGGCGATGAGATAGCGATCCCTTCTTTAAATGGCGAGCAAACACTGAACATACCCGCAGGTACTCAAAGTGGGAAGATTTTCCGTATTAAAGGGAAGGGAGTGTCGCAGGTCAATGGCAGAGGAAAAGGGGATCAGTTTGTTAAAGTCTTTGTGGTTACTCCTGAGGGTCTGGATAAACAGCAACAACAGCTATTCCAAGAGTTGGCTAAGAAATTGCCTCAGGCTCAATTGCCCTAAGTTCTTCTGTTGAGATTGCTAGCGATTTATTGTTAGATTACTGAAATCAGCCAATGCTTCTTTAGCTGGAAGGTTTTCAAAGAGTACCTGGTAAATATAATTGATGATAGGTGTTCTTAGATTCAACTTCGGGATTAATTTATGAATTGCCATAGCTGTGTGGACTCCCTCAGCAACCTGTGACATAGAATCGGTTATTTCCTTGAGGGAACGGCCCTTAGCTAATTCGAATCCAACATGGTGATTTCGACTTAGATTGCTAACGCAGGTAGCTACAAAATCACCTAAACCTGCCAGTCCATAGAAGGTTTCAATTTTGGCCCCCAGGGCTGTTCCCAGGGAGATGACCTCATTCCAGCTCCAGGTTACAAATGCTGCTTTGGCATTATCTCCCAATCCTAAGCCATCTATCATGCCTGCTCCCAAAGCGACAATGTTTTTTAAAGCCCCTCCTAGCTCCACGCCGGTGATATCGCTGGTTGGAAATAGGAGAAATTTGGGTGAACTTATCAGGTCTCTTGCTCTCTCAGCAATTGCTATGTCCTCTGATGCGATCATAGCCGCGGCAGGCAAGCCTTGGGCAACTTCTTTGGCTAAGTTGGGCCCGGAGAGAGCGCAAACATGTTTCCCAAACGCTGGAGTAACCTCATCAACTATTACTTGAGACATTCTTTTACCGCTGTCTATTTCCAGTCCTTTGGCGGCACTGATCAGTAGCATAGACGGTTCCAGGTATTTGCTCGCAAGGGAGACATTCCGTCTTAAACTCTGTGAAGGTACCACCCAGAGAGCCAAAGTAGCTCCATAAAGAGCCTCTTTAGTGTCACTTGTGGCATAATAGCCGAGGTCTCTCTCATTCACCTCTCTCGCTTCATCTGGATTGCGTGCCAACAGATTTACTGTAAGTTTATTGCTGACCAGCAGCGAGGCCAGGGTGTTCCCCCACGAAGTATTACCGATAATGGTTGCTTTGAACATAGTTTATGGTGACCTATTCTACCATAAACGGCGTTCTGTGCCTTGTCGTAGGCGCTCGATGTTGTCTCGGTGTTGATAGATAATTAACACAACAATCAAAGAACTGTAAAGGAGGTAAACTAGAGGGTCGCCATAACTGACTGTCAATATCAACATCACACACCAGCTGGTTATAGCCCCGGAAATGGAACCAGAGGACATATGTCTGGTGCGTAGTGCAATAATAACCAGAACAGTAAGTCCACAGGTGGCAGCAATCGGAGCCATCCAGAACATAGATCCGAAGTAGGCGGCTACTCCTCGGCCTCCTCTGAACTGTGCAAATATAGGCCAGTTATGCCCTACTATTGCACTTATACCAGCCATAGCTTGGGCGACCTGCCAGTTAATAGAAATACTGCCAATAACCATACTCTCATTGCCTATAATCACCTGGGCTATCGCGACTGCCATGCCAGCCTTGACTCCATCGATGATAAGAGTCAGAATGCCCAATTTGGCTCCCGTGGTACGCATTACATTGGTACCGCCGATTTTGCCGCTTCCATACTGCCTTATGTCTATACCTTTCTTGAGTCTGCCTATTATTAGCCCGCAAGGAATAGAGCCAAGGAGGTATGCAATAATTACTACAATGGCCAATTTAATAGCCATCATGTTTTGGCTGCCCTTTGTTTTTGTTTATTCTTTTTACGAACCCTGATGAAGATGAGATTCAATGGAGAACCAGGAAAAGAAAAAGCACTTCGAAGCTGCTTTTTCAGGTATCTCTGGTAAGCAGTGTATGCCAGTTTTGGATTGTTCACCTCTAACACGAAGGTAGGAGGATTAATCTTATCTTGATGTGCCCGGAAGATATGCAGATGTCTTATACCTACACGCTGAGGAGGATATTTTTCAAAAGCCTGCTTGATTACCATATCAACATCTGAGTCCGATTGAAGCTTTTGTCTTCCCTCCCATACCTGATACGCCGTTTCTAATATCTTACTGGTTTTAAGCTTTAGCTTGGCAGAGATGTAGAGAACAGGCACATAAGACATAAAGCTGATGCGTTTTTCCATATATGACTTGAATTGCTGCCGCTGTTCCTTGGGCATTAAATCCCATTTGTTCACTATCAGCACCATGCTTTTACCTGCTTCTATGATGTAATTAGCTATATGCATGTCGCTGACAGTAATAAACTCGGTGGCGTCAATTAACAGCATGGCGATATCTCCTCGGTTGATTGCCTGGATGGTACGAATCAAGCTATAGAACTCAACTCCGCTGCTAATCCTGCTATGCTTCTTAATCCCCGCGGTGTCAATTAGCAATATTTTTTTATTCTCCCAGTTTACTATCGCGTCAATAGAGTCTCTAGTAGTTTCTGGGGCATCATGTACGATAGCCCTCTCTGTACCAAGGAGAGTATTTAATAATGTTGACTTGCCGACATTGGGACGTCCTACTATTGATAGCCTAACATCTGCTTGCTGGACAGGGCTGCTAGTAGCGGCTGGAAGTAGAGCCATAACAGCCTCCATGAGGTCGTCCATTCCCAGGTTATGGTAGGCACTGATAGCTATAGGGGTGCCAATACCCAGGCGCAGGAAATCTTCTATAGGGTATGGTTGGTTAATTGTGTCTACTTTATTAACTGCCAGAACTACTGGTTTGTTGCTGATACGGAGCACGTCTGCTACATCTTCGTCAGAGGAGATTACTCCATTTTTGGCATCCACTATAAATATGACAGCATCTGCCTGAGTTATAGCTAATTCTAGCTGTAGTTGAACTTTTTCCTCGAGAGATGATTCTGGTTTAGTTTGCCATCCGCCTGTATCGATTAAAGTGAGCTCCTGTCCTTGCCACGAGATGGATGCCAGGACACGGTCACGGGTAATGCGCTCCGAGTCGACAACCACAGCCTGGCGTTTACCAGCTAATCTGTTGAGCAATGTAGATTTGCCGACATTTGTTCTCCCTACGATGGTTATTATCGGGTTTGACATATGGACGTCACTTCCGAATTATTTGGCAGCAGTAGTCTGACGAGCACTGCCTTTTGTGCATAGAGTCTATTCTCTGCCTGATCGAAGACTACTGAGTGACGGTCTTCTAACATCCCTGCAGAGATCTCCTCCCCTTCGTGAGCAGGGAGTGGGTGCATAAACAGGGAGCTTTCATTGGCTAAAGATAGCAGTTTTTCATTTACCTGGTATTTGGCAAACGCCACCCGGCGCTTTTCAGCCTCATTTTCCTGCCCCATGCTCACCCATACGTCGGAGTAGACTATATCAGCACCTTCAACTGCTTGAATTGGGTCTTCTGTCAGGGTAATTTTACTTCCGCTTACGGCTGCAAATTTCTGGGATTGTGTCAATATCTCTTTGTCAATTTCATAACCTGGGGGAGAAGCGATGCGAAAGTTCATGCCAGCGAGTGTGCTTGCGAGTAATAAACTATTGGACACATTGTTGCCCTCGCCGATATATGCCAGGTTTAAGCCGCCAAGCCTGCCTTTCTTTTCGTATATAGTTAGTAAATCTGCCAATGATTGACAGGGATGTTCCCAGTCAGAAAGGGCATTTATTACGGGCACGGATGAGTATTCGGCCATGGTCAACAGGGTGGTATGAAGAAAAGTGCGAGCAGCAATTCCCTCGACATAGCGGCTAAGCACACGAGCTACATCAGGTACCGGCTCCCGCTTGCCCATTCCTACTTCCTGCGGAGATAAATACAGGGCATGCCCGCCTAGCTGCCTCATGGCCATTTCGAAGCTAAGCCTGGTTCTAAGGGAAGGCTTCTCGAAAAGCAAGGCTATTGTCTTCCCCTGCAGCAAGGGTATGTTGCGTTCCTGTTTCATTTTTTGAGCTTCTTTTAAAAGCAATTCGAGTTCATTTGGACTAAGGGTGGATATCGAAATAAAATCTCTGTTCATATTGAAAGCCAGCATAGCATGACAATTGGAAGTGATTCAAGAATTGCTTTGTTTGGAGGAATGTAGAAGAGTCTATAGAAAGGAAATTAGCAGGATATATATCAAGGAGGGTTGGGGGACAGTTTTGAGGAAATAGCATAAGTGGAGGGAAAGGGTTATGGTAATGGTGGAAATGTTATAATTGAAAAAGAAGGGAACTATATCAGCTTTTCAATATCCTCGCTATCCTTTAATTGCATGGATGAACCTGGGAATGAAATGATGGAAAACGAAAGTAAAAAACCACTGCTGGTGCTTTTTGATGGCAATGCCCTGGTGCATCGTGCATATCATGCTATACCTCCGCTAACTGTCTCAAAAACAGGGGAGCTTGTTAATGCAGTGTATGGATTTGCCAGTACATTACTCAAAGTCCTTGCCGAATTACAGCCAGACTATTGGGCCGTTGCCTTTGATTATCCAGCTCCTACATTTCGACATAAAATGTTTGAAGGATATAAAGCGCAGCGTAAAAAAACACCAGAGGAACTAATAAAACAAATCGTACGAGTGCATCGTCTGGTGGAGGTTTTTAATATCCCTGTTTTTGAGGTTGATGGTTATGAGGCTGATGACACTCTGGGAACCTTAAGCAGGAAGGCCACAGAGGAGGGGATTGAAAGCGTTATCGTTACCGGGGATAACGACATGCTGCAACTGCTGTCGGAGGATGTTAAGGCTTTTATGCCCAGGCGTAGCTTTAACGACAGCTTTCTTTATGACGTAGAAGCTGTGCAGATAAAGTATGGAGTGAGTCCTGGGCAGATAGTGGACTACAAAGCTCTGGTTGGTGATGCATCGGATAATGTCACTGGTGTTCCGGGCATTGGAAGTAAAATAGCGGCTAAACTAATTCAGGGTTATGGTAGCCTGGAAGAGATTTATGCTCATATCAGTGAGATAGCGCCAAGTAGGGTGCAAACAATGTTGAGCCAAAATAAATCACAAGCTTTTCAAAGTAAAGAATTGGTTACCATAATCAGGGAAGTCCCTATTGAATTGAACCTTGAAGTCTGCCGGGTTAACAACTTTGATAGGGAGAAGGTGGTAGAACTCTTTCAGGAACTTGAATTTAGTAAGTTACTTCCAAGATTGCCGCGAATGGCTGAAGCCAGGACTTTAACAGGTAAGGTTGGAGATACTCCGAAAGCTTCCTGTACTATCATAGATTCAGAGGTGGTTTTAGGTAGACTAATAGATGAACTTAAAGGAGTAGCTGAAATCGTTATTCTGGGCCTCTTTTCTCGCATAGCGGGGAGGAAAGGTAACAATACTACAGCCACTTCTCCTATCGGGATTGTAATGTCCCCTTCTCAGGGTAGCTCGTTCTATCTTCCTCTAGAGCAATATGAATTGAATCGGTCTGCCCAGATTCCACTTACTGAGCTGGTACAGCTCAGGCCGATTTTGGAGGATGCAGGCGTAGTTAAAGTGACTTATGAGGGTAAGCGTGAATTGACTGCACTGGCTAATTGTGGAATTAGCCTGCGACCCTTGCATTTTGATTTGAAGTTAGCGGCTTATCTACTGGGAGAGAAGAACTTAACTCTCGCAGGGCTCGCTTTCAATAAGCTGGGTATGGAGATAACATCTCTTGATGAGTTGCTGAGTACAAGGAATAGGCGCACATCAGCGGAAAAGTTAAATACAGAACAAATCGCGGATTGTTCTTGCGTCAATCTGGAAGCTATGTGGAGGTTACAGAAAGTTCTTAAGCAAGAACTATATCAGCAAGGATTGTGGTCACTTTTCAGCGAACTGGAGATGCCTTTAGTGCCTGTGATAGCGGCAATGGAAAGAGACGGCATCGCTCTTGATACTCGATTGCTAAAGGACATGTCTCTGGAATTAAACGGAGAAATACTGAAACTGGAACTTGAAATCTACAATAACGTGGGCCATCAATTTAACATCAATTCCCCCAGGCAATTGGGGAAAGTGCTGTTTGAAGAACTGGAACTGCCTCAGGTTCGTAAAAAGAAGAATGGCCCTTCTACGGAGGCCGCGGTCTTGGAAGGATTGCTAGGCACCCATCCTGTAATTGAGTTTATATTGAAGTATCGTCAATTTTCCAAACTCAAGACAACTTATGTTGATGCTCTACCAGCATTGGTTGACCAGGCAACCGGGCGGGTACACACCATATTTAACCAGACTGGTACTACTACTGGAAGACTATCCTCCAGCGACCCTAACCTGCAAAACATCCCGGTAAGAAGCACATTAGGAAGCCAGATAAGAAAAGCTTTTATCTCTCCCCGAGGGTCTTTTCTCTTAAGTGCTGACTATTCACAGATCGACCTCAGGGCGCTGGCTCATCTTTCTCAGGATATGGCACTTATTACGAGTTTTAAACGCAATGAGGATATTCATAGTATTACCGCCTCCACAATATTTGGGGTTCCGATAGATGAGGTGACATCAGAGATGAGGAGCAAAGCCAAAGCAGTTAATTTCGGTGTTATTTATGGTATGAGTGATTATGGACTGGTTCAAGCTACAGGGATAAGCAGGGAGGAAGCTGCCATGTTTATCTCTTTATATTTCGAGCGGTATTTTGGCGTGAAAAAATATTTAGAAACGACCAAGGAGCAGGCGAGGAAATTAGGTTTTGTGCAGACGATAATGGGCAGGCGAAGATTTATCCCGGAGATAAACTCGACGAATCATATGATCAGGGCGGCAGCGGAACGGATGGCTATCAATGCTCCTGTACAGGGAACTTCTGCCGATATTATTAAAGTTGCCATGCTTGATATATATAGGGAAATGAAGAAACGTGAATTGAAGAGCAAAATGCTTTTACAGATTCACGATGAACTGCTGTTTGAAGTTCCTGAGGGAGAGATAGAAGAGATGAAGTCAATGACTAAACAACTCATGGCAGATGCTATTAAGCTTTCTGTGCCCTTGGAGATAACTATCAAGCTGGGTAGAAACTGGGGTGATATGGCCTAGACTGTCTATTTTTGAAAAAAAGCGTCGATATCGCTTGCAGCCCGTTTTCCGGCTCCCATGGCGCTAATAACTGTAGCTGCGCCCGTAGCCATGTCGCCTCCACACCACACTCTATCTTTACTTGTTCTTCCGGTTAGTGCGTCGGTTTTTATGATACCCCACCTGGTAAGTTCAAGCCCCTTAGTCGATGAGGGGATAATTGGATTCGGTTTATTCCCCAGAGCGATTATTACAACGTCGACGTCAATTGAGAATTCGGTGCCTGGCTTTGCGATTGGTCGCCTTCGACCACTATCATCTGGTTCTCCAAGTTCCATTTCAATGCATTCCATTCCTTTCACTTTACCCTGCTCATCACCAAAGAACCTCGTAGGATTTGTTAAATATTTGAAGATAACGCCTTCTTCTTCAGCATTTTCTCTTTCCTCTGCCCTGGCTGGCATTTCTAACTTGGAGCGGCGATATATGATATAAACCTCTTCGCTTCCCAATCTTAAGGCACATCGGGAAGCGTCCATGGCTACATTTCCACCTCCGATGACAGCTACCTTTCTTCCTATTGATATCGGGGTGTCATATTCAGGAAAGAGATAAGCCTTCATCAGGTTTGTCCTGGTAAGAAATTCATTGGCGGAATAAATGTTACTGAGGTTTTCGCCGGGTATATTTAAGAACATTGGTGCCCCTGCACCTGGGGCTAGAAACACAGCGTCATAGTTATTATCTAATAGCTCATCCACAGTGGCGATTTTGCCTATCACCTGGTCAAATTTTATCTCCACGCCCAGAGACTTTATGTAATCAACTTCAGTTTGGACAATGCCTTTAGGTAACCTGAACTCGGGAATTCCATATATAAGTACCCCTCCAGCAGTATGAAGCGCTTCGAAAATAGTGACCTCAAAACCTCGCTTGGCCAGGTCAGCGGCACAAGTTAAGCCTGCTGGTCCGGAACCAACAATAGCTACCCTTTTTCCCTTAGAGTCCACACGATTTTTTTGTTTTTCAATAACTTCAGGATGGGCTTGTTCCCAATCAGCAACATATCGCTCCAAACGTCCAATGGCGATAGGCGCCTCTTTCTTGGCTAAAATACAGTTCAGTTCACACTGTGTTTCCTGAGGGCATACTCTCCCACAAATTCCAGGAAGGCTATTCTTCCTCTTCATGATTCTAACAGCTTCTGGCATGTCGCCATCCTGTAGTGCTTTTATGAATTCAGGTATATCTACATCGACAGGACAACCTGTTTTGCACAGAGGTTTTTTGCATTGGATGCACCGCTTAGCTTCCTCTAAAGCCTGTTCTTCAGTATATCCCAGGGCTACTTCATGGAAATTTCTTTTCCTTTCCTCCGCCTCTTGCTTAAGCATAGGCACTCGACTTAAATTTATCTTTCTCTTTTCAGCCATAGCTTTTAACCTTTCCCGATATTATTGCTTACCAAGGTTCTAATGATTCCCTTTCCTCATAAAGATAGCTGTGCTGACGATTCATAAGCAAATCCCAATCAACTTCATGCCCATCGAAATTTGGCCCATCCACACAGGCGAATTTCGTCTCTCCTTTTATAGAAACACGGCAGGCCCCGCACATACCTGTCCCATCAACCATTATAGGGTTAAGACTCACTATAGTCTTGACCCCGAAGGGTTTTGTCACTTCGGAACAGAGCATCATCATAAAAGTGCAACCATGAGCAAATACCCGGTCCAATTTATTACCTCCTTCCAGCATCTCCTTTATCTGATCGGGGGCCCAACCTTTGGAGCCATCAGAGCCATCACCTGTAGTTACTATCACCTGGTCGCTAACTTGTTCCAGTTGATTTTGCCAATAAAGAAGGCTTTTGTGCCTTGCCTCAATTATAGAAATGACCTCGTTCCCTTTTTCTTTCAACGCTCGAATCTCCGGTAATATGGCGCCAATTCCATAACATCCTCCGGCACAAACCACCCTGCCAAATTTTTTAATTTCCGTAGGCAACCCTAAAGGACCAACAAAGTTGACTAACGAATCACCAGCTTGAAGCTGAGCTAGCTTATGGGTAGTCTTGCCTACTCCGAGGAAAATGATTGTGACTGTGCCTTCATCTCTATCCCAATCTGCAATGGTTAGCGGAATGCGTTCCCCTTTTTCGTCACTCCTAATAATGGCAAATTGTCCCGGCTGAACTTTTCTCGCTACTTCGGGCGCTTCTATTTTAAAAATGTAAAAATTAGGAACTAAGTTTTCTTTGGATACTATTCGATACATTTATTCTCCAGCGTAGTTTTCTCTATCTTCACGGCGCATACTTTAAATTCAGGGCTCCTGGAAGTAGGATCAACCATGGGGTTAACCAGGCTTTCAGCCAGATGGAGATTCATGCTTACAACCCCCGGTGCTATATCTTCAGAGACCTTAGCCTTAACGGTTAATTCTCCCCTGCGCGAACTTACTTTCACTACATCACCATCATTAATTAGTAGCTTAGTAACATCACTTGGATTCATCTCCACCGTCTCCTCAGGGCTAAGTACTTCAAGACCTCTAACTTTAGAGGTGAGAATCTTAGTATATAAATGATATAAGCTGTACTCAGTAGTAAGGATTAAGGGGTAATTTTCATCTGGCAACTCAGCCGGGGGTTCATATTTGAGAGCTGTAAATCTTCCTTTACCATTGGCGAATTTATCGGGATAAAGAATCGGCGTTCCCCGGTGGTTATTATCGGGACAAGGCCACTGTAAACCACCACCCTCTAACCTCTCATAAGTGATACCACTATAATTGGGTACAACAGCAGTGATTTCTTCCATTATTTGGGATGGGTGCTCAAAGTGAAAACCTTTAGCCCCCATTTTCTCTGCAATTTGGCATATAATCTGCCAATCGGGCTTGGAATCACCTATATTTTTGATGGCCTTTCTTACTCGCTGTACTTTCCTCTCAGCACTGGTGAAGGTGCCATCCTTTTCGGTAAAACTTGATGTTGGCAATACTATATGTGCTAACTGCGATATCTCAGAGGGGAAGCAATCTTGAACAATCAGAATTTCCAGTTCTTCCAGCCAATGTCGCAATTTATCAGGGAAGGGCTGGTCAAAAATGGGGTTGCCAATTAGATAAAGTGCCTTTATTTGGTGTTCGGCCCCAGCATTAATGATTTCATTAAAGGTCAAACCTGGTTTTGAGGTGAGGGTACAATCCCAGGCTCTCTCAAACTTGGCCTTGCTTGTATCTACATTTACAGGTTGATAGCCAGGTAAAAAATCTGCTATAGCTCCCATGTCACTGGCACCATGTGCATTATTTTCTCCCTCCAATGGATATATCCCGGAGGAGGATTTGCCCAAATTCCCGGTAAGCATGGCTAGGTTGCACAGGGCAAGAACATTATTTGTGCCATGGGTATGTTGAGTGATGCCTGTTCCATAGAGAATTAAACCTGGTTTTTGGTTAGCGTAAGTCCGCGCCGTCTCAACTACTTGTTGCCATGCTATGCCGGTAATTCTTTCTACAAAATCTGGAGTAAAATTTCTAAGCGAATCTTTAAAATCATCGAAATTCTCACAGCGCTCCTCAATGAATGGTAAATCAGCCAGGTTCTCGTCAACTATAACTCGCATCATGCCCATGAATAAGGCAACATCGCTACCTGGTAGAAGTTGCAGCGAGCTATAGGCAAAACGACATAGGTCTATCATTTGCGGATTTATTACGATGAGCTTTGCTCCTTTATCCACAGCCCTCTTTATCTCTGCCCTAATAATGGGATTATCACAGGAAGCATTGCTGCCAATGAGCAATATACAAACAGCATCGCCTATCTCGCTAATCGAGTTTGTCATTCCAGGACTGCCAAAGCTCTGGCTTAAGCCAAATAATGAAGGGGAATGAGATAGACGAGATGACTGGTGGTCGATGTTATTACTGTTCATCACCACACGGGCAAACTTTTGTGCCATGTAATAGTCCTCGTTAGTGCATGCAGATGAGCATATAAGTGCAAATTGCTCATCTTTATAATTAATCAATTTACCAGCTATTAGGGTTTCAGTTTCTTCCCAGGTTGCTGTTTCTAGCTTTCCATCTCTCTTTATCAAAGGAGATTTTAGTCGGCTAGGGTGGTAAACAGGTCCACGGATGGCAAAACGACCTTTAACACAGGCTAAACCGTGATTTACTCCATCTTCAGAGGGCACAGAAGAAGCCATATTTCCATCCTTAACTTCAAGGTTCAACTGGCAACCAATTCCACAATAAGGGCAAGTAGTAAGTATCGATTGGTCACATACTCCTTCCCATCTTGCCGCTCGTTCAACGAGCGAACCGGAAGGACAGACATCAACACAGGCACCACAAAATTGGCATCCCGAATCTTGCAAACTACTCCCAAACGCAGTGCCCACAAGGGCCTTTGGCCCCCTATAAGTAAAAGCAAGAGCACTGATTCCTATTGACTCGTGACAGACTCGCACACATCGCCCACAGAGAATACAAAGGTTATAATCACTGTCAATAAATGGTGAATTTGTCAGTATGGGAAGCTCTCTTGGATGGTAAGTCAAGCTCATATTATTGAGACCAACATACTCCACCACTTTTTGCAGTTCACATTTTCCTTTGCTGGGACAGGTATGACAGCCAACAACCACACTGGTTTTCTGGATGCCAGGTGAAAATGACTCACACTGCTCACGGCGCTCACAAATGGCACAAAAGTAAGGATGCTCGCTTAGAATCAGTTCTAAAATACCGCGCCGCAGCTCTTGAATTCTTGAGGTGTTAGTATTAACTACCATATTATCGGTAGCCGGTGTGGTACAAGAGGAAGGGAAACCGCGCATTTTTTCGATTTGCACAATACAGAGTCGACAGGCACCAAAGGAGGGCAGGCTTGATTGATGACAAAGAGTGGGAATGTAAATTCCAGCCTCTTTCGCCGCTTCTAAAACTGTAGCTCCACTTTTAGCTTCGACTTCTTCTCCATCAATAGTTAATGTTATCTTTCCCATTTTCTTATTAAAAACTAAATATCATCCTTTTTTTCTACAGGAATCGGCTCTTCATGGACAGCAGGATGCTCTCCGGAGACCTTTACCACAGCGCTAAAGCGAGGTGGACAAAAATCAAGGCAAGCTCCACATTTAATGCATTTTTCCTGGTCAATAACATGAACCATCCTTTTATCTCCCTTAATTGCTTCAACAGGACAGTTTCTGAGACAAATCATGCATCCCTCGCACTTATCTGGTTGGATATAATAGGAAATAAGTTCTGTACAGACTACCGCTGGGCAGCGCTTTTCTTTAATATGGGTTTCATATTCATTACGGAAGTAGCGAATGGAAGTTAACACTGGATTAGGTGCTGTACCACCCAAGGCACATAATGAGCTGTCTCTGACCGTTTCGGCAAGGCGTTGCAGTTTGTCGATGTCTTCCTCTTCCCCTTCGCCCCGGCATATGCGCTCTAAAATATCGAGCATCTGCCTCGTGCCCACACGACAGGGTACACATTTGCCACAGGATTCTGCTTGAGTAAAAGTAAGGAAGAATCTTGCCATGTCGACTATGCAATTATCTTCGTCAGCTACTACCATACCTCCTGAACCCATGATAGAGCCAAGTTTAGTTAAGGATTCATAATCAACAGGGGTTTCTAAAAGTTCTGCTGGAATGAATCCGCCTGAGGGACCCCCGGTTTGTACTGCTTTGAAGCGTTTATCTCCAGCGATGCCGCCTCCGATATCATAAATCACCTGGTGCAGAGAGATCCCGAACGGAACTTCAATAAGCCCTGTATGTTTTACTTTCCCAGCCAGGGAAAAAGTTTTAGTGCCCTTGCTATTTTCCGTGCCATAGCCGGCGAACCATGCTGCTCCTCGTTGTAAAATCATAGATACGTCGGCCCAAGTCTCAACATTGTTAATATTAGTGGGCCTGCCCCAAATACCAGAGTTGGCAGGGAAAGGAGGGCGAGAACGGGATATACCACGTTTTCCTTCAATCGATGCTATCAGCGCTGTCTCCTCGCCACAGACGAAAGCACCTGCTCCTTCTTTAATTTCTATGTCAAAACTGAAATCCGCACCCAATATGTTATCCCCTAAAATCCCATATTCCCTCATTTGACCAATGGCAGTATATAAATGTTCCAATGCCAGGGGATATTCTGCGCGGCAATAGATGTAACCTTTAGTAGCTCCGATAGCATAGGCACCTATAAGTATGCCTTCTAAAACTGCGTGTGGATCCCCCTCCAGGACCGAGCGGTTCATAAAAGCACCGGGGTCTCCCTCATCAGCATTGCAGATTAAATACTTTTCCTGCCCAGGTGCTTTGCGGCAGAATCCCCATTTCACCCCTGTGGGAAAGCCGGCACCACCACGCCCCCTTAACCCGGATTTCCTCACCTCTTCAATCACATCCTCTGGCATCATCTTGAGTGCCTTTACTAATCCTCCATAGCCGCCATTGGCAATATAATGATAGATATTTGTTGGGTCAATAAAGCCGCAGTTTCTCAAAACGTTGCGAACTTGAGGCTTAAATATGGCCAAATCGAAAAGTTTTGGGATGCCGTTTACACTTTTATCACCTACTGATCCCAGAGCAAGATCTGGGCGAGGATCCCCTTTAAGTAAGTAATCTTCAATAATTTGTGGCACAAGCTCAGGGGTTACGGAAGCATAGAAAATATGAGTCTGCCATGGCTTTGCAATACTAATTATCGGCTCCATATAGCATAAGCCGATGCATCCCACCTGGGTGACTACGGCATTGATATTGTGCCTTGCTAACTCTTTGTTAATAGTATCGAGCACATCAAGTGCTCCTGCCGAACGACCACAAGTAGCAGCACCAACGAGAATACGAGTCTTTCCACTAAGATTGTCCCATTCTGCTATGGCTCTGCTCTGAATCTCCTCAAAAGTCGCTTTTATCACTATTATTGATATAGCCTCAAAATTTCTTTTACCTTTTTTGTTGTCATTCTGCTGTACACGGTTTCGTCGACAACCATAACCGGACTCAAGGCACAACAACCGAAACAAGCAACCCCTTCCAGGTTGAATTTGCAATCTTCAGTGGTCTCCCCTGTCTTGATGCCAAGCTCTCGCTTTACTGCTTCCAGGATATGAGGCCCACCTTGCACATGACAGGCTGTCCCCAGGCAAACCTTAATGGTATGTTTTCCCCGTGGAGCGAAATGAAACTGAGAGTAGAAAGAAGCGACTCCGAAAACTTCGTTCTTCGATATCCTGGCACGTTTGGCGATTTCTGAAATCGCCTCTTCACTAACGTAGCCTAATTCTCTTTGAATTTTCTGCAAGATGAGGATTAATGTCCCTTTTTCCCAATTATGTGTACTTAATATCTCGGTTAGTTTATCATTCATTAGGCTCGCTGTAAGCTAATTATTCCTTTTGTGGCGATTGTATGAACCGTTTTCCATGCTGTATTACTATTCGTTGCGCGTTAGTTTATCATAAGTTGAATGCGTGGACAATGATATATGTTGGCTACTGTTGAAACTCCATGATATATGTTGGCTACGTTAAAGCTGGTTAGAAATACCATCAGGTGCCTTTATCATTATTGCTTATTCAGCCTTAACAAGTTTCTATACCTGTGAATTGCAATATATGTGGTGGGAATTGAGTTACCATACATAGTATTGCTACACTGGTTTTCAAATGCCTGAACTACCTGAAGTCGAGACTATCAGAACTGAGCTTTTACCATGGGTGCTTGAGCGTCAGTTCGTTGAAATCAACGTTTTAGATAGTAAACTAATACAAGCTCTGCCTGCAGGAGGATTGCAGGGATTAGTCGGACAAAATGTGCAGGGCTTAGACCGTCGCGGCAAGTACCTTATTTTTCGTCTGTCAAATAAGCAATCTCTTATCATACATCTCAGAATGACAGGGAGACTGTTGGTAACTCCAGGAGAAGCAGACAAGTATGTCAGGGCTAGTTTCCTCTTTGCCGGTGGCATGAAGCTTGTTTTTAGCGATATGCGTCGATTGGGGGTGATTTATTTGGTAGAGGATGTTGGGGCGGTAGTAGGCAGGTTAGGTGTAGAACCGTTGTCCGATAGCTTCACTATTGAGCTACTTCTAAAGCTAATGAGAAAGCATCACATTCCGGTAAAAGTAGCTTTACTTGATCAAAGTATCATTGCTGGTATAGGGAATATGTATGCCGATGAGGCCCTCTTCGCTGCTCAGGTTCATCCTTTAGTTTTAACAGATGAGTTATCGGTACAGCAGGTCCAGAACCTCTACTATTCAATTGGCAGCGTACTTTCATCAGCAATAAAGAGCAAAGGTGCTAGCATTGATACCTACGTCCGTCCTGCTGGAGAGCTTGGCATAGCCCAAATTCAATTTAAAGTTGCTCACCGCAAAGGAGAACTATGCTCCGTTTGTGGTACTTCTATTAAGCGTATCATGCTACGTGGCAGGGGAAGTTACTTCTGCCCCTGTTGTCAACCTGAATGAAGCTCGAATAATTCCGGTATTTGTTCCAGCTTAGATAGGTAGGCATCGTCAAATTCGTCTTTGACTAACTGTAGCTTAAGCGTGTACAGGAACTTATCGGTTTGCTTGAGGTATGTTGTCACATGGAAGTCTAAGCCCCATAGCACTCCGTCGAATGCATAGTACCAATCCCAGTTACCATCCAGCCTTGTATTATCCGTTAAAACGATTTCTCCCCAGAGGAATTCCATGTTGTCGATCCACTGTTGAGCTACTAATTCGATATTAGCTTCAATTTCCATTTTCTCGACGTCATAAACTGCTACATTTAGCGCAGCGTGAAGTGGTTCAGGGGCATGGAAATCTAATATCCCTCTGTCCTCGTAATCCATATTACTTTCCCTGTACCATTCCAGTGGGAAGTACACAGTATATTCCCAGTTATTATTTATAAAAGGAACCAGACGGGGCATAGCAGTAGAGGGGTCTTGCCAAATACTGGGGACCGGTTGAGGAGAGGTTGGAACCGGCTGAGGAGAGACTGTGGAGGGAGTCTTGCAGCCTGCCGCAGGATAGGCTAGCAGAGAAATAATGATGATAAGCAGCAGCAGGAATTGCCATCTCGAAGAGCTTGTTAATTTCATATCAGTTTAGACCTATCCTGTTGATAAAATTTATCTTGTTTCGATTTGTTATGGGGTTACTATTCATTCACTAATTCCCGTTGAGTATTAACCGTGGGAAAGAAGAATATAAACCTCATTGGTTTCTGACTGTTATTGGCTAGAAGGTGAGCCTCGCCTGCTGGTGCCAGAATAGCATCGCCAACCTCAAGAGTTTGGGTCTCTTTACCGCATATGAGTGTGGCTGTCCCTTCAGCGATAATCATTGCCTCTTCAATCTTATGAGTATGTAAATCGAGGCTCGATCCAGGAGACATAACACCTTCACCCAAAGTGACGGAACCTGCTCCTCTTTCCTGGTTAATGAACTGCCTTATTTTTATACCTGGAGCACGCTGTTGAAACTCGACATCGGCGCTTCTGATTACTGTCATTCTACTCCTCCTTGGTTAGATTACATTGCATTAGTATACTATTGGAAAAGTAGATATTAGCATAAACACGTAATAATATGCTTCCTGTTAGAAAGAAAGGTTTCGTTCCACTGTTATGGATAGGAAATATTTAAACCAAACTTTAATTATTGTTCCCCTTAGACATAGCTCAGAATTTGCAAGGGTTGCTATCATAGACAATCCATAAAATATTCAGTGATTCATTCCCGTTAACCAAACGGTTGTTAAATACGTTATATGGATGAAGTCAACTATGGGAAGGAGGATTCAATATGAAGTTCAAGTTTGTGGCAATCGGAGTTCTACTCGTCATGGTACTGGGTCTAACTGCTTGTTCCTCTGGTAATATTACAGTTCAGTTTACGTGCGATGATTTCACCAACCGGCAGCACATTACACATTATATAAATGCATCAGAGGGAGACACTATTGAAATAACACTGTGTGCTAATCCAACTACTGGTTTTGAGTGGAGTGAAGTCGGGATATCAGACGCATCTACGATTGAACTGGTTGCCCGTGAATTTCATGCACCTGGTTCAACTGATAACCCTCCTGCTCCTGGAACTCCTGGTATTGAAGAACTGACATTCAAGGTACTTGAAAAAGGGGAAAGCCAGGTGTATATGGAATACAGCCAGCCATGGGATGGTGGTGAGAAAGCTGTGTGGACATATGAAATGACGGTTATGGTAAAATAAAGCCTGATTTTAGGAGCAGAGCGTATTCAGGATGTAATTGACATTCAGCTTACTATGTTTTAAATTAAGCTTCTATCTAAGGGATAGTCATTTTCGAATTTGGGTGAATTGAAAAAGCAGAAAATACATCAAAGAAGGAGAGTTTCATGATAAAAGTTAAAATAACAGTGGTAAAAAAAATACATAACAAAGATATGTTTGGTGATAAGTCTCCTATTGAGTTCACCAATAATCCTATCTGTGATAAGGTTGACTTCGGCCAGGAGTTCATAAGTGAGGGAGGAGCCTGTCCCGAAGGGTTTTGTCCCTGGGCGTTTGCCGATATTCAGAGGGATATCACCCATCTTCGTCTCGGTGGTAACTACCCATGGATAAAGGAACAGGGAACCGTGCTTGCTTGCTGTACTGATGGTGTCAGGCCTGTAGTCTTCAAACTCGAGAGATTTGAGGATTAATACAGAAGCTCATTGTGATAATCAGTTTAGTAATGGATCAGCAGGCGGTATTTCTATCGCCTGCCGTTTTTATTTGAAGTAAGACTTGCCAGCAAACATATTTACTGGTTGCATTCGTTCAGCATGTAATTCTGCATATCTGAGTAGCTTCGTATAAAACTGGAGCTTCCAGGAGATAAGGGCAAGACAAAACTGACAATACCGCGCTGTTTATAGCTGTTCCGTGCCAGGTAAGATATATATTAGGGGGAGTGAGCCTGGTTAGTGGCTATAAACAAGCAGAGATAAAACTACTTTGAGACTATGGGTGACCTGTTTTTCTGGAAAGGATGGGTTCTCAAAATCAACGAATACAGGTATGGATATTTCGATTTTATGTTTTCTACATAACTCAACCAGACGCTGGACAGATGGTCATAGCACCTCTCAATATCTACACTGAGATGCGCAAGGTCTTTATCAGGAAGCCCAATAAGATATGGTCTTGCTTCAAGCTCTTCATCAAGGTGAGTAAGCGCCCAGAGTAAATCGGTAAAAGCATCGTGCTCCAGTAGATTGGGATTACCCAGTAAAGTAAGTACGAAAGGGCGTTTTTGTGATAAATATATTTTAAGACTATTCAGGTCAACATGATGACAATCGACATCTACTTTAAGAGGATAGGCATATTTTGCAGCTTTCCGAAAATCATCCTTTGTCCACTTTTCAGAGATATTCAGGTGCTGTGCTATCTCTTCGTGGTTATTGAATTGTTCAAGCAGGCTTTCAAGCAGGTGATTACCCACTTCGCTGAAGAAGCCTCCTACCACCATATTTAGCTTTTGTAGTTTATCCTGTCTATCGCGATGAGCCAAAACTCGTTCGATTATAATCACTACCAGCAGTACTTGGAGTGGTAGAAAGGCGAGATCCCCAAGCAGGTATATGAAAATATGGTGAATATCATTAAAGATAAGGTAATGAACTGTATAGCCAATCCCTGAAACAATGAGTAGCGCAAGAGCAATAAGTAGAATGAAATAATTTCGCTTAAACATTATTTATTGGCCTGCCTCCAGTAATTATATCCTTTTTCAAGTTAGGATTGCAGCCAAAATAGCCTCAAGAGCAGGTGGCCAAGCCTGATTGTACTCTCTCCTTTATCTCTCAATCAGTATCCTGGTCCTTATTAACGTCTTTAACATATCCTTTTTTATCATGTATAGCCCTTTTCCCCTCATAAGTTTAATATTACAGCCAGACTAATTTCTGGTAGGCAGGTCCATTAGTAGTCTCCCTCAAGGTTTAACCTATATATGCTATTTAAATCGTAGACGCTTGCATTTTTGTGTTATTGGGGGAATAATTGTTAGAGTGGTAGGTATTACTTAAATGGAATTGCCAAAATCGACCGGTAAGGAGGAGGGGAAATGTATAAAAAGATACTGGTTCCACTGGATGGTTCGGAGTTTTCTGAGCAGGTTTTGACACATGTGAGGGCAATATCTCTAGGTTGCCAGGTTCCTGAGGTTGTGCTGTTAATAGTAGTAAAGCCGATAGACAATTCAGAAATAATCGCAAATATGGGAGATGAATGGGTTAGAGAGATCACGAAGCAGGAGCAAATAACAGCTGAGAGTTATATTAAGAAAGTGGCTGGTGAACTGGAAAAAGATGGCATAGCAACACAATCGATGGTGTTGGTGGGTAATCCTGCATATGAAATATTGGAGTATATTACTAACAATCAAATAGACCTGGTTATTATGGGTACTCATGGGCGTTCGGGTCCATCACGATGGGTTCTTGGTAGTGCGACAGATAGGGTGTCAAAACATTCTAAGGCACCTGTGTTAATAGTAAGAACCGAATAGTTTGACGGCTAATAATTATTAGCTGATATTTTCAGTATATCACTAGCTTAATTGTCTACATATAGTGCTGTTTTGCTGCTACTTTTACAGCTGTCTATTTGCGTTACAGTGTACCCTTTGATTGCGTGGAAAATCCTGACACTTAATAAACCATTTCACCCTGTAAAAAGTAACTTAATAAGGTTTTGTCGTTTCTATATCGATTTCATAAAGGTTCATGTAAAGGGAAAGGGTTATGTATACAATAATAATACCAATTGGTGGGGTGCACAGGTAATTAACGGGAACATGCGAGATTGGTAATCAAAGGGGAAGAAATGAAACGAAAAGCAATTTATGCAGTAACCATCCTTGCAGTTACTACTTTGACTTTAATAATGGTAAACGGCTGCGTGCCAGGTGAGAGTTCGAATGATACATCGGTACTGGCACCCGCTGAGATTAGAGAATATGAAGGAACGAAACTCTCCTCGGCAGATGATTTCAGAGAGAATTCCATTCTTGGTACACAGTTGGTCGACAAGGATGCTTATCAGCTTATAGTGGATGGGCTCGTGGAAAAACCTGCAAGCTATAGTTATGCTGAAGTAACTAATAACTATAAAAACTATAAGAAAGTGGTAACGTTAGATTGCGTAGAAGGTTGGAGTGTCACGATTCTATGGGAAGGAATATTACTTAGAGATTTGATAGAGACATCTAATCCACTGGCAAGTTCAAAAGTAGTTATTTTTCATGCCTATGATGGGTATACAACATCCTTTCCTGTTGAATACGTAATGGACAACGATATTCTATTAGCATATAAAATGAATGATGTTGTGCTTCCCCAGGAACGTGGGTTTCCTTTTCAACTTGTAGCTGAAAGCAAGTGGGGTTATAAATGGATTAAGTGGATTACAAGGATTGAATTGTCTGATAATGTCGACTACCGTGGGTACTGGGAAACCAGAGGGTATTCCAATAGCGCTAATTTAGATGAAGGTTTTTTTGAATAATGAATGATGACAGGATACGACTGGTAAGAAAGATACTGAATTGGTCATTGCTTGTTCTGGTAATACTCTATATCGTTACAGGATTTGGTATTACTCAATTCAGGATTGTTGAGCAATTGACTATGGGTCTGCTCACGAAGAGTTTATCTTTCAAGATTCACTTTAATTTAATTATCCCATTTATTATATTGCTAGCGTTACATGTTTCTTTCTCATCTTTGTTGAAGTTACGCAGGAAATAATATAATGAATCACAGTAAAATATAATTAGTATAAGGAGGTATATGATGGCTAATACAGATGATAATGTGCAAGCAGCTTTCGCCGGAGAGAGCCAGGCTAATCGTAAATATCTTTTCTTCGCCGAAAAGGCGGAGGCGGAAGGATACCAGCAGGTAGCCAAATTGTTTCGTGCGGTTGCCGATGCTGAGACGGTACATGCAAGAAATCATTTAAAAGTTTTGGATGAGATTAAATCAACCGAAGAGAATCTGAATGCTGCTATTAATGGAGAGAATTACGAGTTTAGCACCATGTACCCTTCCTTCATTAAAAAGGCAGAAGAAGAGGGGAATGGAAAAGCAATAAGAAGCTTTGATCTGGCAAACAAAGTGGAGAAAATCCATCATACTCTGTTCCAGTCTGTTCTCACAAAGATTAAAGCTGGGCAGGTCGTTGCGCAAAAGCCGATATTCGTTTGCCAGGTTTGTGGCTATACGGTAGAGGGGGAAGCGCCGGAGCGTTGTCCTGTATGCGGAGCACCTGTTAAGATGTTTAAAGCGATAGAATAGCTTCAAAGCTATTCTATATTACGTATAAATCGACCATGGATTCCCGAATCCCTTGTTTGATTTACAGCCATAGAGGCTTGTACAGAAATTATTAACCATAGTCCCGCAATTGGCAGAAATTTCTATTTCCCAAATACTGTTACCTTCATATTTGGCGTACGCATGGCATTCTACCGAACTCGCTCCTAAATAGTTAATTGCTCCTCTGCTAACGTTTACTGAAGCGTATCGCGGTAAATCTGGACGTTCCTCCAAGTTTCGCTATATATATTGACAAGCCTTAGTCGCGTTGTAATAGTTCAATGGGCAAATTGTCAGGTCCCAGCAGGAAGGTCATCTTGACGCCCGGCATAGGCTCAGCTATTTCCTGTGTGAATTTAACGCCCCTGGCTTTTAACTTGGCAACGGTGGTTTCTATATCATCGGTTTTAATACCAAAATGGTGCAAGCCGTAGTATTTAGATGGACTCGGGGCCTCGTTCTGTGTAGTCGGGCTCATTAGTGAAAGAGGCACACCCCCAAGTTCCATATATACCATGAACCTGCCGTCAGCTGCTGTGCGGGTCTTCAGTATTTTTGCACCAAACATGTCGACATAGAACTGCGCTGTCTTCTCTGGATCTGGAGTTACTTGGTGAAGATGGTCGAAAATAATATTTGACATTAGTAATCCTCCTTATAAACTGCGTTTCTCGCTGCTCCATTTATACATCCGTAGGATAATACATAATCAGGTGAAACATAGCCTTCCTCTTCAAATCTCTTTTTCCTTATACAACCTTTACCGGATTGCCAGCAATAATCTTGCACCTATTTCATATCTATGAGACAAGCATCGCAAGCACGTTTCACTCCTGAACTGCCATTGTACCATGTACAGATATCTTTTCCATGCATATTTTGTGTCCCTTTTGGGTTGCAAATCTGATAATTCGACTGTAGGAAAATTTGTGTTTTCTAATAGTTCTGCGTATCAAAACTGTACCAGGGTAATAAGAGACAATGTATAGACAACGATTAGAGCTAGTTTTTGCTTTACTATTAGTCACTACGAGTAAATCGACCATGGATTTCGTATTTCCTTGTTTGATTTACAGCTAATCTGAATAGTTAGTTTAATGTTGTATATATGCTGAAATCTGGGTGACTTGGATATTACTTCATCTTTCTGAAATATCAACCATTTTAGGTTTGACTAGCGAGTAAAAGTCTTGCCATCTCATTTCTATTGAATGAGTATGTACTCCCGGATTGAAGGAAATGATATCATTCGCGGATAATAAATTGTCAGCATAAGTAGGTAGCCCAATTATAGTGCCGAAGGGATAACAAGCTCCGATTTCACAACTCATGGTATCTTTTACCTCTTCTGGAAAAGCAAAACGAAGTTCCTTAATCCTAAGCAATGTTTTTAATTTCTTGGAATCAAGTTTACGATCACCTGGTAAAAGAGCCAAAATAAAACCATTCTCACACTTTAAGAGCAGGGCTTTTGCTCCTTGGCTTGCTGATATACCTCTGATTTTAGCTGCTTGGGCACTGGTATAAACTGGTTCGTGTTCAGTATCCTTATATGAAATGTTATACGTTTTTAACAACGTTACAATCTCTTGGTAAGGATTACACATGACGCTATTCTAGCATGTAGGATAGCATAACAATTTCGAGTTAATATAACCCAAGTTTGTATACCATAATAACTACCTGTATTAATGATCAGTCCTCCGAAATATGCTGTAAGTGACGTTGTAGGTCGAATGAAAGGCAAAACCAGTAGCATGTTGAGAAGGCGATTTAGCTCTTTACAGAAAGTATATTGGGCCAAGAATGTAGTATGGCAACCTGGATACTTTGCACGTACAGTTGGAGCTAATGAGAGGATAGTGAAGGCTTATATTAGTAACCAGGATAAAGTAAAGGTGAATTAGCATTGCATTTGCTGATTTTCTGTGTCAGATTTAAAGTACTTTTACATAGTTTGACTAAGTTAAAAAAAGCGATGGTCTTTGAGTGAGGTATATATTGGATTTCACTGAGCATAGAGTAAAATACTTATTAAGAATCCTCCGTATTTAAAGGACGAAGTATAATGAAAATTGCAGTATTAGCTTGGGGATCATTGATTCCAAAACCTAAGTGTTTAAAGATTTCAGGAAACTGGCATTTTGATGGTCCTAAACTGCCTATTGAATACGCTAGGATATCGTGTGACGGAAGGCTTACTCTAGTAATTTATGAAAATGCTGATGATTTACAGACATTATGGGCATATTCATATTTTGAAGACTTAGATTCGGCCGTCGAAAACTTGAGATGCAGAGAAAATACTCCCAGTATTAACAGAATTGGTTACGTGACAGAAAATCCTATTGATTTCCGCAGTAATGTTATACCTGGTATAGACAAACAAATAAGAACATGGGCCAAAGATAAGAATATTGATGCCGTTATATGGACAGATTTGCCAAGTAATTTTGAGCAAGAAAGAAAAATACCTCTTACTGAGTGAGGTGGACCCCATTGTTAGGACAGGATAGGGGTGATATTAAGATTGGGTCC
>CAZZHQ010000006.1:0-54773 GCA_964654015.1 uncultured Dehalococcoidales bacterium
TGGACAGTGGAAGGAGAGAACTTGGCCGTGGGTCGAAAATCATCCTGTCTTTCGCCTTTCGGGGCAGACTTTTGGATTGGTTGCCCTGGGAAGTACTGGACGCAACGTAGCTAAAAGAGCTCAAGCCTTTGGTTTTAAGGTCATAGCTTTTGATCCTTTTGTCTCTGCCGATGATATGAAATCACAGGGAGTGGAATCGGTGGATTTCGATACATTACTAAAGAATTCCGATGTGATTTCCGTACATGCTCCTCTGTCGGATTCGACTTTTCACATGTTCAATTCGGAGACGTTTGAGAAGATGAAAAAGACTGCATATCTGGTGAATACTGCACGAGGTGGGCTGGTAGATAATACGGCAATTTATGAGGCATTGAGAGCTGGTGAAATTGCTGGAGCAGGGCTGGATGTAACTGAAAACGAACCATGCCTCGCTGATGAACCCTTGTTTGCCCTTGATAACGTTATTATCACCGGCCATACCGCAGGATACTCAGTGGATTCCCTGCTGGCCCTCCGCCGAGGTGTATTCAGCCAGATTGTCGAGGTCTTTAAGGGAGGCAAGCCAAAATACTGGCTTAATCCATAAGAGTTATAAAAACGGACTACTAGCAGATGATATTCCGCTAGTAGTCCAGTTTATTCCTTTTCGGCTTGCCCTGCCATCAATCGAGGGTTGTGCTATTTCAGATCGTACTCTATATCAAGCTCGGCGGACAGGTCTTTGAGCGTCTGGATGACTCTCTCATCCAGGGGAATGCCATTTGTTTTTCTTTCCTCGACGATCTCGGCCTCCGGCCCGCCTGCCAGGTATACCTTTTTCACGCCGGGTACAGTTGGTAGAGCTTCAAACGTCTCTGTCATCCTGTCCATCTGTCTCTTGAATTCGTCGACAGGCAAAAAACCTCCTATTCGAATAGCGCCAAAGAAATGGTTGAAAGGATTGCCAGGGTCGTCCGCCAGTTTTGACAGGAAAATATTAGGACCTGCTCCTGAAAGGAGACTACAGAATATGTCTATAGCTACGCCCAGGCCAAAGCCCTTGTATCCGCCTGTCGTGGCTTCACCACCCAGTGGCAACAAGCCACCTGTGGGAAGACCGTACTTCGTCTTGCTGGGGTCGGTTAGTGGTTTGCCTTCACCATCCACTGCCCATCCTTTTGGTATGCTCGCTTCCTGTCTTCGTGCTATCTCCAGCTTGCCGCCTGCTACCACGCTTGTTGCCATATCCAGTACGAACGGAGGTTTTTTACCGGACGGTATCGCTATCGCCAGCGGATTGGTCCCCACAGATGGGCTGATGCCATCTGGTGATACTACCCCTGGCCAGGTTGAAGCGAGGGCCAGGCCAATCATGTCATGCGGGAGAGCCATCATCGCATAATAAGTGGCGGCGCCAAAGTGGCTGCTGTTTCGTACAGTGATAAAGCCTGAACCATACTGTTCGGCCCTGGCTATTGCATCGTTCATGGCATGGTATCCAACCACAAAACCCAATCCTTTATCTCCATCCATGGAAGCGAGGGTTGGGGAACTGCTGGAGGTTTTTAATTTGGGGGTGACATTGATATTTCCCTCCCGTATGCGTGTTATGTAGAAAGGCCCCAGATGAGCTATGCCATGTGATTCTACTCCTCTGAGATCACATGCTATCAGCATGTCTGCTGTTATATCGGCGTCCTCCTTTGGTACTCCCACTCCTTGCAGTACCCTGCTGGAGAAAACCCGTAGTTTATCCGGGTTAAAGCGCTCCCTTAACTCTGTTTTCATTTGTCCTGACCTCCTTTTTGCTTTGCTCGTGACATTCTACAATGAAAGGAAGCCGCCTGCAATTGCTCTACCGTTCCATCGTTCTTGGTAAGTAGTTTTAGTGTACTCTGACCACAAATAATACTGGTTACTTTTAACAATACTAGCAATAGTACTAGGATCTGGTTATTGATATATAGGTAAAAGCCAATTACCCTTACTGCTTAATAAGCGCAGGAGAGGGAAATGGCAAAGAAGTAATTATTGTCATTAAGAATACTGATTATTGTTTCATTCATTAAATTCAACCCCTATCTGTCGAGAACGAAAATCTCACATTACCAACAACTTTGGAACGGAACCGTCCCCGTGTTTCTGGAATTAAAGTCGAGACGTGGATTTGCCAGCAGCAAACAGCGGCATCGGGTACTGGTATCATCAGAACTACCGGAGATGTCCCGCCTGTCGGCTGGTATCGTGAATAAGAAAATATTACTGGATACCATGGCTGGATTTGGCCATTACCTGGATAAACCGTTGCGCCAGGTTATCCTGGTAACCTATTCCCGTTACTGGTTCAACGAAATGTTTACAGGGATACGCGTGTCGTTCGATTATGATATTCGCTCTTTGATAGTCGCAGCAGACATAGGATATGGTGAGCAGGGGTTGCTGCTACAGGGTGCTATCATTGAGCTTAAGGGACTGACGCTGGATATACCACCGACTCTCAGTCAAATAAAGCTTGTGGTTCCCGACTGGGGTCGATTCTCAAAGTATGCCCGCTGCATTGATTCCCACCTGTCAGGGCCAGGCTCGACGGGCAGGCTCTGGCCCTCTGGTAGAACCGGGGAGCAGTGATGAAGGGAAGAGACAGCACTCGCAGGCTACAGGCGCTATTTCAGGGTCTTTTTCTTTTTATTGTTATGCTTCCCTTCAGGCGACTGAAATTTTTGCAGCATGGTGGCCATCTCCCCTAGCTTCCTCTCTACTTTATAGTTGATGCAGTTCACAGGGTAATTACCGTCTTGTTTCTTCTTACCAGCCCTGACCCCGGTAATTACCTCTATCCCCTCGTCTATAGTGCTGACCGCATATATGTGGAACTGTCCTTTTTTAACTGCCTCTACTACCTCGTCCCGCAGCATGAGGTTTTCCAGGTTTTTTTTGGGTATCATCACTCCTTGTTCTCCTGTAAGCCCCCGTGCTTCGCATGTTTGAAAGAAGCCCTCGATTTTCTGGTTGACGCCGCCGATGGGTTGGATTTCGCCCTTCTGGTTTACCGAGCCGGTAACTGCTATGTTTTGCTTAATAGGGATATCTGACAGGCTCGATAACAGGGCATAAATCTCTGCTGATGAGGCGCTATCCCCATCCACACCCTGGTAGGATTGCTCGAAACACAGGCTGGCAGACAGTGATAGCGGGTGCTTCTGGGCGTATTTCCAGCCTATGTAGCCATTGAGAATGAGAACTCCCTTGTCATGTATCTTCCCGCTAAGGTCGGATTCCCTTTCAATATTAATAACTCCTTTTCGCCCCAGGAATGTTTTGCAGGTGATTCGGGCGGGCTTGCCGAAGGAGATATCTCCCAGACTGTACACGCTAAGTCCGTTAATCTGACCTACCACTTCTCCGGTGACGTCTATCATAATAGTTCCCTTATCAATCATTTTCCTTATTCGCTCGTCGGGTAGATTGTGGCGGAAAAGCTTTTCTTCTACCGCCTGTACCACGTGGCGTTCGGATACCATTTCAGCTCCATCTTTATGTGCCCAGTACGCTGATTCTTCAAGCAGTTCCTTTATACTTGCGAATCTGGATGTCAATTTCTCCTGGTCGTCCACTATTCGTGAGGCAAACTCGAGTACCTTTGCCACGGCATTCCTGTCGAAATGACAGGTCTTGTTTTTCTGGCAGAACCCGGCGATAAAGGCGGCAAATGACAACATATTTTCCATTGTTCTGTCTATTTCAAAGTTGAAATCGGCCTTTACCTTGAAGATTTCCCAGAAATCTTCATCATTCATGGAAAGTAACTGATAAATTCTATTATCACCAATAAGCACTACCTTGACGCTGAGTGGTATAGGCTGGGGCCGTATACCTTGAGGAATGGAAATCCCGAACTGTTCGCCAGGGTCCTCAATGCAAAGCTCCTTGGTCTTTATTGTTCGCTTCAATGCTGGCCATACTGCCGGGTTTGATAGCACATCCATGGCGTTTAGCAGTAAGTACCCTCCGTTGGCTTTATGAAAGGAGCCTGGCTTCAACATGCTGTGGTCGCTAAAATATGCACCCATCACAAATTGCCTCTCAATCCTGCCGAATAGGTTTATATAATTAGGATTTGGCTCGATGATTACCGGGCGGCCATTCGTAACACTGTTGTCTATAAAAACATTTACTTCGAAAGGCAGAAAGGGGTCTCTGCTTGGCTTTATTCCCTGGGACGCCAGCGCCAGGATATTTGTTTCCTGTTCCCCTGTCTGCTTGAACATGTCAGGGTTGCCCAGGGTGTAGGATTTCAGACTGTTCAGGTAGTCGATAATCTCCGCGGAATCCGGGTACTCATCCGTCAATTTCTTGAACAGTCGTGATACCGTGTAATTGGCGATTGATTGGTCTGAATCCTGTAGTTTCTCAGCTATCCGCCTTCCTTCATCCTGGGCCTTCTCGCTGGTGGCTTCCAGTTTTTTCTGAAGTTCAGCGCTGGCAGTTACCAGCTTTTCCCGTTCCTTCTCTTTGAGAGCCAAATAGCCTTCCTGGGATATGGGCTTTCCGTCAATGATGGGAATCAGCACTGGTCCTTTGGGGCTTGCCTGGAGCAGGAAGCCTCGCTGCCGAGCCTCGTTCTCTATCTCCTTAAACAGTTTTTGTTGTTCAGTTTGAATCTCCTCGATTACCTTTTTTCTCTCGGCCTTGTAATCATCGCTGGAGAATGCCTTGGCGAGGTCTTCTTTGAGCCGTTGCAGCAGGGTGTTGATTTGATCCCGGAAAACTTTCGCTTTTCCTTTTGGCAACTTGAGACTACACGGGTGGTCGGCATCATTGAAGTTGTACAGGTAGCACCAGTCGTCCGGCTGATGGTCCCCTTCAAGGTCTTTTTCTTCCTTGAGCAGCTTGGTGATGTGAGTTTTTACCGCTGAGGTCTTCCCTGTGCCGGTAAGACCAGCCACGTAGATGTTATAGCCATCGTGGTCTATTGATAGGCCAAACTCCAGTGCACGTATTGCTCTGTCCTGGCCGATAAATTCTCGTAAGGGTTCGATGTCACTGGTGCAGTCGAAATCAAAGATGGCTGGATCGCATTGCCATCGTAGTTTATCTGCCGGGACCTCATATTTACAGATATCCATGTTTTATCTTCCTCCGTTCAGGATTGTCCTGTAGGGACATGTTAATTATACTTGTTTAAGCTGCGAACTGCATATACTTTATTTTCAGATTTGTTCTGAGTATCGTAATGTATTTCTTGACAGTCAAGGTTCTTATACGTATTATCACCATTAGTAGAGTGTTGCTATTTCGTATAATAAAGGGAGTCGATTATGCTTTATAAAAAAATGGGAAGGACAGGACTCAAGGTGTCTACCTTCTGTCTTGGCACTATGAATTTTGGAAGTCAGGTGGACGAAAAAGGAGCTATCCAAATAGTGGAGAGGGCTCTGGAAGCCGGGGTAAATTTCATTGATACGGCGGATGTTTATGCCGGGGGGAGGTCAGAAGAAATCGTTGGCAAAACATTGAAAGAGAAGCGTGATTCTATTGTGTTGGCTACCAAGGTAAGCGCTAAGGTGGGCGAAGGTGCAAATGATAGAGGGCTATCACGGAAACATATTATTAAAGGAATAGAAGACAGCCTGCGCAGGTTACAGACAGATTATATTGATATCTACTATGCTCATATGCCAGACTTCGATACACCGTTGGAAGAGACTCTGCGTGCGATGCAGGACCTGGTTTATCAGGGCAAGGTGCGCTATATCGCCTGTTCAAATTATACTGCCTGGCAGCTTTGCAGGGCATTATGGATAAGCGATAAACAGAATATGACGCGATTCGAGTGTGTATCACCGCCCTACAACCTGGTTACCAGGGATATAGAGTACGAATTGCTTCCGCTTTGTGCCAGTGAAGGCATTGGTGTTTGTGTTTATAATCCGCTTGCTGCGGGTATACTGACAGGGAAACATGACCCAAAGCGCCCTCCGGCTGAAGGAGGTCGATTTACCCTCGAAGGCATGGGCAAAAACTATTATAACCGCTACTGGAATGAGGTTAATTTCAATGCAGTAGAACTACTAAGAAAGATTGCCAGTGAACATGGGAGGAGTTTAGCTCAGTTTTCTCTGGCCTGGGTGTTCAATAATAAGATGGTAACGGCAACTATCTGTGGAGCGAGTTCCCTGGTACAGCTAGAGCAGAACCTGGAAGCTACAGAAATACTTTTATCAAAGGAAGAACTTATTGCTTGTGACGATGTCTGGCAACAAATCAGGCCGTCAAGATTTTTCTATGGACGATGATAGAATAGGTGGCACGATTGGATAACCTGGTTATCTATAACAACAAACAATAGGAAGGATAAAAACAATGAAGTATAGGAAAATGGGTAGTACAGGGCTCAAGGTTTCATCTTTCTGCCTGGGCACCATGACTTTTGGCAGACAGGTGGAGGAAAAGGAATCACTTCGTATAATGGATGCCGCTATCGATGCAGGCGTTAATTTTATCGATACCGCTGATATGTATGTCAATGGCCGGACTGAACAGATTGTTGGTAAGGCGCTCAAAGGCAGGCGTGATTCCATAGTATTGGCATCCAAAGTCGGGCACACCTTGAAGTTGGGAGCGAAGTGGGGAGGGAACAGGGACTCAGGTCCAATCGATATGGCGCGGCCAAAGGCGTTTACCCCATGGCCGGGGTCGGAGGATGTAGGCCCCAACGATATGGGGCTGTCTCGCAAGCACATTATGCAGGGTGTCGATGCCAGTCTGCGGCGACTGGAGACGGATTATCTTGATATTTACTATGCTCACATGCCTGATTACAATACCCCACTGGAGGAAACATTGCGTGCCATGGATGACCTGGTTCGACAGGGTAAGGTACGATACCTCGCTTGTTCTAATTATCGTGCGTTTCAACTCTCCAAGGCACTCTGGATAAGTGATAAAAATAATCTGGCCCGGTTTGATTGCATTCAACCACCATATAACCTGATTACAAGAGATATCGAATATGAGCTGTTGCCGCTCTGTGACACTGAAGGCGTAGGGGTATGTGTATTCAGCCCTATGGCAGCCGGTTTCCTTTCCGGCAAGTATGGTAAGGGCAAAGAGCCAATAGAGGGTGCACGGTTTAGCCTGGCACACCAGGGATATGTATACAATCAAAAATATTGGACTGATGATAACTTTGATGCGGTGACGAAGTTACAACAGCTTGCTGAAAGCAACGGACGGACCCTGGCTCAGTTTGCGTTGACCTGGGTATTAAGTAATAAAACAATTACTGCGGTTGTCTGTGGCAATACTTCCATTGCCCAGTTGGAGCAGAATATGGCAGCTACTGAGATTACCTTGTCAGCAGGAGAGCTGGAAGCCTGTGATGATGTATGGAACCAGTTGAGACCGCCTCGCCTGTTCTACGGGCGTTAAGAGTTGTAATTTACTGTTTAACAGCAGTAACTCAGAGAATTTAATTTACTATAAGGAGGAAGAATGCAATATAGGAAAATGGGAAGGACGGGACTCAAGGTCTCTACATACTGCATGGGAGTAATGACCCTGGGTAGCCAGGTTTCAGAAAAGGATTCACTGGAAATAATAGGGACTGCGATTGAACAGGGAGTGAATTTCTTTGATGCCGCTGATATGTATGTATCGGGTAAAGCTGAGGAGATTCTGGGTAAGGCCATTAAAGGGAAGCGAGATTCCGTAGTGGTGGCAACCAAAGTAGGGCACTGGCTGAAAATGAAGGATAATGTCAGGGTAGAAGCGGCTGATGCTGAGGGAAAACCAACACCATATTCAGCATGGGAGGGTGGTGGTGAGGCCGGCCCTAATGACATGGGGCTTT
Organism: uncultured Dehalococcoidales bacterium; assembly: GCA_964654015.1. Lineage (GTDB taxonomy): Bacteria > Chloroflexota > Dehalococcoidia > GIF9 > AB-539-J10 > JAUUZT01. The sequence goes on from CAZZHQ010000006.1 coordinate 7,835, forward strand.
CCCGTAAGCATATCATGAAGGGCGTTGAGGCCAGTTTGCGGCGCCTGGATACAGACTATATAGACCTTTATTACTGCCATATGCCTGACTTCGATACGCCGTTGGAGGAGACTCTGCGTGCCCTGGATGACCTGGTTCACCAGGGTAAGGTGCGCTATATTGGTTGTTCTAATTACCTGGCATGGCGGTTGTGCAAGGCGCTTGGGGTGAGTGCCCTTCATAACCTGGAACGATTTGAGTGCGTTCAACCTCCGTATAATCTACTCGCCAGAGACATCGAATATGAGTTGACTCCGCTCTGTGCCAGCGAGGGTGTGGGCATGTGCGTGTACAGCCCTATGGCTGCGGGTTTTCTAAGTGGTAAATATGACAGGGCAAAAGGAGCGATAGAAGGAGCAAGATTCTCTCTTGGACATCTGGGGCTCAGGTATAATCAGCAATACTGGGCAGATAGTAACTTTGAGGCGGTGGACAAACTAAAGCAGATAGCCAGTTCACACGGGCGAAAGATGGCACAATTTGCCCTTTCCTGGGTATTACAACAGAGGGCAATTACATCGGTTGTCTGTGGTGCTTCTTCTCTGGCCCAGTTGGAACAGAACCTGGAGGCCACTGATATAAAACTGTCTGAGGAAGAGCTCACAGCCTGCGATGAAGTATGGAGCGTTTTAAGACCGTTCAGGTTCTTTTATGGTCGCTAAATATTAATGTTTTGTGAATAGAAATAGCAGGGTCTCCCTCACGGGTAAAGAGGAACTTTATTTCAGGTAGCCGATGAAGGAAGTCTTTTCAGAGGGAGGCCCTTCTTTTTACCGTTACCGTTGCAGATAAGCAGGATTTACAGTGAAGGATATATTTTACAAGAAATGAGGATTGTTAAAGAATTCCAGAAAGCAATTGCCAGTGGGCTTGTCTTCTTAAAAAGACAGCAGCATGATTGGAAAGTAACTATGGGTAGGGCTTGCCTGGAAAGATTTACCTACCAAATGGTATTTCCCTATATCTCCATCTACATTGTAGCCCTGGGTGCAACCGGGACACAACTGGGTATTGTGAACAGCATTGGAATGGGGGTTGCCGGCTTGTTCAGCCTACTGATAGGAGGGGTGATAGATAGCATTGGAGTTAAGAAGATTTATCTTCTTGGAATATCGCTTCTTATTATCTCATATTTAACTTATGCATTGGCCTGGGGTTGGGCAGTTATTATTATTGCCATGATAGCGTACTGGCTTGGATTTAACATGTCCGGCCATAGTTGCTCCGTGGTCTGTGGTAATTCGCTGGCGAATGAGGATCGCGCAACCGGTATGAGTTTCTGTGAGACTCTGGCAGCGGGATTGTTGGGCGTCATTGGTCCAATATTAGGGGCTTTTCTTGTCACGAAGTTTGGTGGTGTAAACGTGGATGGTATCAGACCCCTTTTCTTCATCAGCCTTGCTGGAGCTGTTGTTTCTTTCCTGCTTATCTATACACAGTTATCTAACAGGAAATGGGGATGCCAGAGTGAAGAACCATATAATTTAATAACTGGGCTTTCGCAAATATTCAAGCATGGCAGAGCGCTGAAGCGCATGCTGGTTATTACCTCTATAACTTTTTTACCAACGGGTATGGTTTTGCCTTTTTCTCAGGTTTTTGCCCATGAAATCAAAGGAGCTGATCAATATATATTGGGAGCAATGGTTGCTGGCTTTGCGCTGAGTCCTCTTGTGGCTGGGATTCCACTGGGTAGGCTGGCTGACAGAATAGGACGGAAAAAGGTTTTGTATCTGGCTGCGCCTCTCTTTTGGGCTTCCAATTTGATACTTATTTGGGCGCCCAGTCATACTTTTCTGATTGTGGCCGGTGTTTTACAGGGATTTATCTTCGTAAACATGGTTCTTACCGGTGCTATGGCTTTTGAACTTGTTCCGGCGGAACACATGGGGCGATGGGTTGGTTGTATGCGCTTCTTTCGCATGTTAATGGCTGCGGGGGCAGCCTTCCTGGCTGGGTTTATTTGGGATAGGTTTGGACCTCACTATATCTTTCTGCTTGTTATTGCGCTAGATGTTTTCATACGAATCCCTTTGCTCATCAGTATGCCGGAGACATTGGAGTTACGGAAGCAGCGAGAGTAACATTGATTGTGCCGAAATATAAATAGAACAGGAAGGTAAAGCAATGGCGCAAGTATTGGTTTTTGGCAGCATTAATATGGACCTTGTCACTTATATGGATGCCCTTCCGCAGAGAGGGGAAACGGTCACAGGGGCCAAATTTCAGTCATTTCCTGGAGGCAAGGGTGCCAATCAGGCTGTAGCTGCGGCCAGAGCAGGAGCGCATGTTGAAATATATGGCTGTGTGGGTGATGATTCTATAGGGCAGGAGTGCCTGCAGAACCTTCAGGTTGCTGGAATTGACACTCATGCAGTTCTTGTAAAAGCGGAGGAACATTCGGGCATCGCACAGATTATGGTGGATGCACGAGGGGAAAACATCATCGCTGTTGCCCCCGGGGCTAATTTCTTATTCAATCACGGTGATATTGTTATCACTCGACGGGATGTGGATGAAGGGGTAATAGCCCTGTTTCAAAACGAGATTCCACAGGCTACTACGGAGGCGGTGATACAAAGTTGTCGGAAACTGAATATCCCCGTAGTGTGGAATACTGCACCAGCCTGTAAAAGCAGACCCTCCGGAGAGACTATGGAGGCGGTTGATTACCTCATCTGCAATCGTGGTGAACTCAGAACTCTTATTGGTGTTGAGGGTGATGATGAAATACTTGCCAGCAAGCTTCTAGAATGGGGGGTGCGAAATGTCATCGTCACTCTGGGAGAGAAAGGTGCGCTACTTGTCAATGAAGAAGGCACATGGAGGCAGCCTGCCTTTCCCATCAGCCCTGTGGATACTGTTGGAGCCGGGGATTGTTTCTGTGGGGTCTTTGCCTGTTCACTTGCGTTTGAGTCGCCAGTAAGGGAAGCACTTCGTAGAGCTTCAGCTGCGGCAGCTCTGTCTATTGCAGCCAGAGGAGCTCAGACCTCAATGCCTTCTGTTGAGCGGATAGAAGAATTTCTCTTACAAGTCAACTGAAAAAGCGACTGGTGTCGTAATTTGGAGTTCCTGCAGTAGAGACATACCTTGTAGCTGGTATAATGTGAGGAACTCTCTGATACCAGGGAAAACCGTTGTGATCGGGAGGTGCGCGTAGTTCTTAAAGGCAGAAACTTTTTCTATGGCTGGGTAATTGTCACCATTGGCTTCCTGATATTGGCTATTATAGGTGGCTGTATATTCTATTCCTTCGGTATATTTCTAAAACCGATGATAGAGGAGTTGGGAGTGGGGAGGGCCGGGGGCACAGCGGCGTTTACTGTGTTTCAACTCGTTGTGGGCATGTCCAGCCTGCTGGTTGCTCTCATCATAGGCAAATTTGGCTGCAGGTTGCCTATGGCGATTGGTTTAACTATAGCAGCTATCGGTATGGCCTTGCTGAGCAGGATTACCGAAATATGGCAACTTTGGTTACTATATGGGGTCGTGGTTGGGGGAGGAGTGGCCTATGGGCATCTGCTTGCCCTGACTACGCTGGTTAACTTCTGGTTTGTGAAAAGAAAATCTCTGGCAATAGGGATTGTGGTTGCTGGCATGGGGGCAGGTCCGCTGGTGTTTTCTCGTTTCATTGCTTCCCTGGTTGAAACGATTGGATGGAGGTCTTCCTGGCAAGTGTTGGCAGGAGTGGTGTTTCTATTTGCTGCCGTTCCCGCATTACTCTTCATCCGTAACAGGCCTGCTGATGTGGGACAGGTTGCGGATGGTGTTATTGATGAGGTGCAAACGGAAGGTAAAGTATCCTTACACAAGAAGAAAGTGTATTTTACTTCGGATAAATGGGATGTACGCAGTGGCCTCAGAACGCGGGCCTTATGGCTAATTGTTATTTTTGCCTGTGCCAATCAGTTTACATTGAATATGATGAATACGCACCAGGTCGCTCATCTGACCGATATTGGGATTGCACCGGTGATAGCTGCGGGGTCGCTTGGTTTAATGGTAGGGATGAGTGGTGCAGGCAGGTTAATGGGTGGAGCGCTAGGTGACAGAATTAAGCCAAGATATCTGGTAGCCATTGCTCTTATAGTTGAGATAATTGCAGTGTTAGTGTTTATCACCGCTGATTCCATGGCGATGGTATATATCTATGTGGTGATGCTTGGTTTTCCCTATGGTATGGTACTGGTGCTGCACATGGTGATGATAGGGAATTATTACGGTGCAAAGGCATATGCTAAACTGGCTTCGGTAGTGATGTTCGTCACCACTCCAATCTACGCAGTTGGTCCCCTGTTGGGTGGCTATATGTACGACAGCTTCTCCAGTTACGTGATGCCTTTTAGCATATGTGCTGGCTTTCTAGGTATAGGTTTTATTTGTGCACTGCTGGTTCGTCCTCCTTCCAGGGTGTAACCATTTCTCAACTAATTGGAGTATGAGCTTGACGGTTTATTTCACTAATGCCACAATAAATGCTAAATAAAATCAAATGCTCGAAAATTGAATTTCTGTCTGGCTTTGATAAAAATATGTAATGGAGGTATTGGAATATGATAGTAGACAAGGTTGAGAACATAGCGACTTATGCTGGTTTATCAACTGGGATTGTGAAGGCACTTGAATTGTTACGAGATGGTAATCTTACGCAGAAGGCAGATGGCCGTTATGATGTTGATGGGAAGAACCTGTTCTACCTGGTCTCTCGTTACACCTCAAAACTCGTTGATGAGTGCAAATTCGAGACACATGAGAAATATATCGATGTGCAGGCTGTGCTCTCTGGACAGGAAAGCATGGGCTATGCTCCTGTGGCTGACCTTACGCTACAAACACCATATGATAGCTCTAAAGATATAGCCTTCTATGGAAAACCTGTTGACTATACTAAGATAGCCTTAGCTGAAGGGATGTTCTGTGTCTTTTATCCTCATGATGGTCATATGCCGGGTGGTCGGCTTAATGGGCCCTCAGATGTACAAAAAGTGGTAATAAAGATACGCATAGCATAGCTAACAAGGGCAGATTAAGACATTGTTAACTGTAAATCTAATGAGTGTAGCGTCTATTGCTCTTATGAATGATAATATGCTATAAATAGTTTAATTAAATAAATCTCCGAGCCTGAGTTCCTAAGGTTTATCTACGGAGCTCTGGCCGATAGGGTATCGCTGGAAACGGCAGTGCCTCTCGTGTTTAGAAAGGAGAAATAGTGTTTTAGGATGAAAGCACCTCCTTTTGAGGTGCTTTTTTTATTGCTGTGTAGCGTTATAAGAAGGAGGTTAGTTTTTGAGAAAAAAATGGTTTGTGGCTAACAGGATGCTTCTCACCTTCGCCTTGCTGGGGTTGCTTATTTTCATGTTTATCGTGTTACCCCTGGCGAAGATGATTTTTGCCACGAGTCCAACCATAATGGTGGAAACTTTGCTCGACCCTGAGGTCCAGGGAGCTATCTGGCTGAGCCTTTATACTGCACTAATTGCCACGATTATCGGCTTTCTGCTGGGTGTGCCTCTGGCATATTTTCTTGCCAGGGTGAATTTTCCTGGGAAAAGGCTGGTGGAAGGGCTTATTGATGTGCCAATTGTAGTACCACATACCGCTGCTGGCATTGCCCTGTTATTTGTTTTTGGTCGACAGTTTGCCATGGGTAAAGCATTGAACTTCTTCGGAATAGAGGTACTGGATTCCAGAGTAGGCATTGTAATAGCGATGCTCTTTGTTAGTATTCCATTCCTGATCGATTCGGCGAAAGCTGGCTTTCAAAAAGTGGATGTCAGGCTGGAGAAGGTGGCACGCACGCTGGGCGCTTCTCCCTGGCAGGCTTTTTTCAGGATTTCTCTGCCATTGGCATGGAGAAGTATTATGGCGGGGAATATTATGATGTGGGCTCGTGGGATAAGTGAATTTGGAGCAGTAATTATTCTTGCTTATCATCCTATGATTGCTCCCACTCTGGTGCTGGATCGCTTTGAGTCATATGGGTTGTCTTATTCTCGTCCTGTTGCAGCTATTCTGATTATACTGTGCCTGGTTATATTTATCACACTCAGAACAATAGCTTATAGGGGGGAGAGGGCATGATTGAAGTAAAGAATCTTTGTGTTGACCTTGGCAGCTTCCGGCTTCGAGATATCTCTCTCAGTGTGGAGGCTGGCGAATACTTCATCATACTGGGACCTACTGGTGCCGGCAAGACGGTGTTGTTGGAGTCTATTGCTGGCCTCTATCCCATTAAAGATGGGCAGATATGGCTGAGGGGGAAGGATGTAAGTGGGATTGAGCCCGAAAAACGCAATATCAGCATTGTCTATCAGGACCATGTTCTGTTTCCTCACCTTTCGGTAGCGGATAACATCAGCTTCGGACTCGGATTGAGGAAGTATTCACGACAACAGATAAAAGAAAAAATTGACTGGCTCTCTGAGCTATTGGATATTGTGCCTCTGCTGAACAGGCGCCCCGATACCCTGAGTGGAGGAGAGCAGCAGAAGGTGGCCCTGGCCAGAGCACTGAGTGTACAGCCCGAACTATTGTTGCTTGATGAGCCACTGAGCGCACTTGACCCTGAGACCAAGGAATGGGTACGCAAGGAACTACGGAGGATTCACGACCAGTTGAGGATAACTACTATCCATGTCACTCACGATTTTGAGGAGGCTATAGCCCTGGGAGACCATATAGCTGTAATTGGCGACGGCAGCCTGAAACAGGTGGGCACAGCGGAGCAGATATTCAGACAACCCAATTCTGAATTTGTGGCTCGTTTTACCATAGCACGTAATATCCTGGCTGGGCAGGTGCTGGATAACGATAAAGGGGATAGCGTCTTTCGCACCGAGGGAGCAGAGCTGGTAGTGGCTACTGACCTTCGTGGCAAGTGGCATGCCTCCATTCGTCCCGAGGATATCCTAATTTCAACGGAGCCACTTCGCTCCAGTGCGCGAAATTCGTTTTGTGGCACTATCTCTGTTATTTCAGATAAAGGCTCTACTCTTTATCTGACGGTTAATGTGCCCCCAAACTTTATCTGCCTGGTCACCCGCCGTTCCTTCGAGGATATGGGATTGTCAGAAGGACAAAGGGTTTACATAACATTTAAAGCCTCGGCAGTACATGTGTTCTGAGGAGTTTATAAATACAAATTGGACAAAGCAAATGCTTTTTTAATGCATATATAAATGGAAGGAGTTTTACCATTAATATGAAACGATTAACGATTATACTGGTGATTTCCCTGTTGCTGTTATCAACCATACTGGTTGGTTGTTCAGGTGAGCCTGCAGCAAACTCTTCACTATCGGGCACTCTTCCCATCTTCCATGCTGGCAGTTTAACTATTCCCTTCGCTCAAGTATCGGATGAGTTTAATAAAAATTATCCTGATGTAGAGATACTGGCTGAAGGAGCAGGAAGCCAGACAACGATAAGGAAGGTTACAGAACTTGGGAAAGAGGCTGGGGTTATTGGCTCTGCTGACTATACAGTTATTCCACAACTGATGTTTCCTGAGTATGCTGATTGGTACATAATATTTGCAGTTAATCAAATGGTTATCGCTTATACTGATGATTCAAAATTTAGCGATGAGATAAATCAGGATAACTGGTATGAAATCTTGCAGCGGGAAGGTGTTAGATATGGGCGTAGTGACCCTGACCAGGATCCGTGCGGATACCGCACTCTCATGGTATGGCAACTTGCTGAGGAGCACTATGGGGTTTCAAGTTTATATGGCAGTTTCTATGAAGCTGAGGGAGATTTAATGAGGCCAAAGTCGGTTAATCTGATTGCTCTTCTTGAGACGGGAGAACTTGATTATGCTTTTGAATATTCCTCAGTAGCAGCGCAGCATGGATTGAACTATATCGAGTTACCAATTGAGATTAATCTATCCAGTGAAGAATTCGATGACTTTTATGCGACCGCGGAAGTTGAAATCTCCGGCAAAGAGCCAGGAGAGACGATAATTAAAAAAGGCAAGTCAATAGTCTATGGGGTAACAATACCCACTAACTTTCCAAACCAGGAACTTGCAATCAACTGGGTCGATTTCCTGCTTAGTGCCGAAGGTATGGCAATAATAGAAGCGACAGGTCAGCCCCCAGTAATTCCTGCAATTACTAACGATAAGAGTAAGTTGCCGGAACAGCTTAAACAGTACGTTGTTGAAGCTGCGTGATACCTGTGTACTGCTAGTGAAGTGCTAACAATTAAGAGTAGGGGAAGCTGAGATAATCTTCCCCTACTCTTGTTTACACGAATAAAATTGTCTTAAAACGCATAATTTGTTTATGACGTAAGGCAGGTGTTAGTATTTATTGTCATTATGGGTCTTCAATCGGAGAATAATTCTGTTTTTCAGAATACAATCTAATCGGTATTGATAATATATATGCATATGCTGAGCAATGTCCAGTAGCTTCAAATCCCATAAGATATTTTACGGATGGTGGCTGGTTGCTGCCTCTTTTCCTATTGCCTTGTACGTAGCTGGGGCTGTCTTCTATGGATTTACTGCTATTTTTGAACCGATAGCTAACGAAATGGGCTGGGGTTATGCCCAGATATCCTTTGCCTCTTCAATTCGTGGGCTGGAATCCGGACTACTTGCTCCTTTAATTGGCATCATGGTTGATCGCTGGGGGCCGCGTAGACTGATAGCTATGGGAGCTCTGGCTCTCTTCCTCGGCTTGTCGCTTCTCAGTCATGTGAACTCTCTTGCCATGTTCTATGGAGCTTTTATTCTGATAGCAGCCGGATTGAGTGCGTGCGCGATGACCGTGTTAATGACTGCAATCGCTAATTGGTTTCACAAGAAGATAGGGATAGCAAGCGGTATTGCAATATGTGGATTTGGCTTCGGAGGTCTGTTAATTCCAGTGATTGTCTGGCTTGTTGAATCCTGGGGATGGCGAACGGCAGTTGATTTGCTTGCAGTTGGCGCGCTTGTTATTGTGTTGCCGCTATCGTTTCTGTTTCGACATAAGCCAGAACAGTATGGTTATTTGCCCGATGGGGACAAACCGATACAAGAACAGGAGCAAGCCCGTCAATCCATGCCCTCAGCACATACTTTGGAAGAGAGCGTTAGCAGCAGGCAGATTCTCAAGACACATTCTTTCTGGCAATTATCGCTGGCATTCATGTGTCTGACGATAATGCTTAGCGCCGTAGTTACGCATGTTATGCCATATCTGAGCAGTATTGGTATTAGCAGGACCCAGGCCAGCCTGGTGGCAACTGGCGTACCTGTGGTTAGCGCTGGCGGCCGGTTTGTTTTTGGCTGGCTGGGGGACAAATTTGATAGGAGAAAACTACTAGCGGTTATATTGGCAATGATGCTACTGGGGCTGTCCTGTTTTGAATTGGCTGCCACTCAGGGGGGCTGGTTGCTTGTGCCGTATATAGTCCTGTTTGGCCTTGGGTTTGGTGGCGGTATCGGCTTAAGGCCCGGGATGGTAAGAGAGCTATTTGGAAGAAGTAAATTTGGTACGGTTTTTGGCATGCTAATGGGTACCGGTGCTTTTGGAACAGTTGTTGGTCCTTTACTCGCAGGATGGGCATTTGATAGTTGGGGCAGCTATCAACACGTCTGGTTCATGTTTAGTGTCTTCGCGGTCATCGCTGTTGTCCTGGTGTTGTATCTCCCTTCGGGCCGGGGAGCAGACAAATAATCGATTATTGTGTACTAAAGTGAATCAGTATAAAGGGTTGACAAGTTTTATTGATTCAGGTAGTATAGGAAAACGGTTTCCTCTAGCCTTGCTAGAGAAATCATTTGTATGGTTTACATGGTCATCACAATACGGCAAAGAAATCTAGTAAGGTTTTTCCTCGCAAGCAGAAAACAGGTGGGAGGTTCTGCCCCCCCTTATCTGATAAAAAAAATTAGGAGGAGTTAAATATAAATGGCAAAGTTGAATCCGTTTGAGATGTCAAAAATACAGTTGGATAGTTGTGCTAAGAGCCTTAACCTGGACCCTGATGTAACAGCAATTCTGAAGAGCCCGGCCCGGGAACTCCATGTTTCGTTACCAATACGCATGGATGATGGTTCTCTAAAAGTGTTTCAGGGCTTTCGGGTCCAGTACAATGATGCAAGGGGCGTTACCAAAGGCGGTATCAGGTTCCATCCTGAAGAAACAATCGATACAATTCGAGCATTAGCTGCCTGGATGACCTGGAAATGCGCCCTGCTTGATTTACCGTTGGGAGGAGCGAAAGGTGGCATCATTTGTAATCCCAAAGAAATGTCTGCAGGAGAACTGGAACGTCTGAGTCGGGCATACGCGCGGGCCGTATTTGGCTTTATTGGTCCTGGGAAAGATGTGCCTGCTCCCGATGTTTATACTACCCCTCAAATTATGGCCTGGATGATGGACGAATATTCTGCCCTTGCAGGTAAACCCCAGTTTGGCATGATTACCGGCAAGCCGGTTTCCATGGGGGGATCAAAAGGACGGGGTGATGCTACTGCCCGTGGTGGCATGTATACCATTCGTGAGGCCGCAAAGGTGCTGGGTATAGATATGTCTAAAGCCACGGTTGCTATACAGGGGTTTGGAAATGCAGGGTATTATGCCGCGAGGTTAAGCAAAGAAATCTTTGGAGCCAAGTTAGTAGCCATAAGTGATAGTAAAGGTGCTGTGTTTTCTAAGGCAGGGATTGATCCGGAAGCGGCTAAAAAATGCAAGGATGAGACATCTACGGTATGCAATTTACCAGGTGTAGAGCGCATTTCCAACGAAGAACTTCTGGAACTTGATGTTGATGTATTAATTCCTTCAGCGGTAGAGAACGTGATTACTGGAGAGAATGCTCCGAGAATAAAAGCCAAAATTATTGCCGAACTGGCTAATGGTCCAACCACTCCGGAAGCCGATGCTATCCTGGACAGCAAGGGTGTTCACGTGATACCCGATTTCTTATGCAATGCGGGGGGTGTAACGGTCTCATACTTCGAGATGGTTCAGAACTTCTATATGTATTCCTGGGAAGAAGAAGATGTTCGCCAACAGTTAGATAAGAAGATGACACTGGCATATCATGCCGTGCTCGATGCCAGTCGTGAACATAAGATGAATATGCGACAGGCAGCCTATGTGCTGGCTGTCAGCCGTGTGGTGGAGGCGATGAAGCTGCGTGGGCGGATTTAGGTTTGCGTGTTAGTAGCTAAAGGATTAGTTTAACAGGGAAGGTATATGCCTTCCCTGTTAAATTTAGCAGACCAAATTTCCCTCGTAGATATATTCAAATAGTCTAAACCTGCCTTTTCTGGTGACTTTTTATAGGTTATACACTGGACTTTGGAAGACGGTTTCCTCTAACATTAGCAAAGAAGTCATTTGGAGGATTTTATATGGGCTTTGAAACGCAGGACGTAGAGAGAAAAGTACTCACAATTTTAAAGGTCTTAAGCAATTCTGATGAGGCGGTGGGGGCCCGGATTATTGCTCGTCGATTGAAAGACCATGGGATTGAACTGGGCGAAAGGGCCGTTCGTTATCATCTAAAACTGATGGACGAACGTGGCTTAACTCAGCTTCTGGGGCGGCGAGAGGGGCGGGTGCTTACTGAACAGGGAATGAAGGAGGTACGGGACGCTTTAGTTGAGGATAAAGTTGGATTTGCTATAACAAGGATTGAGTTACTTGCATTTCGTACCAGTTTTAATCTGAAAGAACGTAGTGGTTATGTTCCAGTAAATATCTCTTTCTTCTCGAAAGAACAATTCAGCAAGGTGATCCAGGTAATGAAGCCTGCTTTTGAGAAGGAGCTTTGCGCTAGTCACCTGGTGGCCATAGCCAGGGAAGGCGAAAAACTTGGCGAGTTGATTGTTCCTGAGGGCAAGGTGGGACTGGCTACGGTGTGTAGTATTGTTGTCAATGGGACATTACTTAAGGCGGGAGTTCCAATTGAATCAAGATTTGGTGGACTACTTCAGATTCGGAACGGACAGCCTCTCCGCTTTGTGGAGCTAATACACTATGCTGGTTCCTCCCTTGACCCTTCAGAAGTGTTTATTAAAGCTGGGATGACCTCCGTGACAGAGACAGCCAGCAGAGGTGAGGGGACAATACTTGCTAATTTTCGTGAGATACCTGCTCTATGTCGGCCGATCGTTGAAGAGGTGATAACTAAGCTAAAAGAGGCTGGAATGGGGGGACTATTGATGATGGGGAATACCAGTGAACCAGTGTGCCAGGTTCCGGTTGGGTTAAATCGATTTGGGATTGTTCTAATAGGCGGTTTGAATCCTGTGGCGGCCGCTGTAGAAGCTGGTATTAATATTGAAAACCGTGCCATGAGCACTGTTGTAGAATATAAAGACCTGATTAGATTTGAGGCACTGTGATATAAAATTGGCATGAAACAATAATGAATCGTTTTGTGTCTTGAATTGAAATTAATAGCGCTACTGCAAACAATTCAACAATATTAGCTAAGTAAAGATGTGCCATAGTCCTGGGAGTTATCCCAGTACGCAGACATAGGTATTATGAAATTTGCGCTACCGTTCGCAGTTTAGTTTACCTTCGTAGGCATTCTCGAATAGTCTAGCCATCCCTTCTTCGGTAACCTTGCGAGGGTTACGTGCCACATGTGCAGGGCTCTGGAAGACATTTTGCGCGATTTTTGGAATCATGTCTTTGGTCACACCTGTGGTCTTTATTGATGATGGTATATCCAGGTCATGAAGGAGCTTTTTGAAAGCTATCGCGGATTGGAATGCGGCGTCGCGCAGGGACATCTCTTCGACAGGCTCCCCAAGTATCCTGGCAATCGTGGCATATTTCATTTGGTTTGCAATAGCGTTATATTCCATTGTGTAAGGAGTTGTGATGGCTACTGCGTAACCATGTGGCAGATGGATATCCGTTGCTGGATAAGAATAAGCATAGGCTACTGCGTGTCCCAGTGTAGTTCCTGCGGTACCAAAGGCGAGTCCTCCCAGCAGTGCTGCCAGCGACATATTTGTTCGAGCTTCTATATTGTCCCCACAAGCATATGCCTCTCTGAGGTTTTCAGCTACAAGTTGCATGGTTTGTAACGCAAAAGCATCTGTTATAGGATTAGCATTGAGTGATACATATGCTTCCATTCCATTGCAAAAGGTATCTACACCGGCGTTAGCTGTCACGTTAGCGGGTATGGAAATGGTGAATTCTGGATCGACCAGTGCAAGGGATGGAAACATTAGGCTGCTGAACAATACTGCTTTACCTTGCGGTGTGGAGAAGGCGACAGCATTAGAGACCTCACTGCCTGTTCCCGCAGTAGTAGGCATTAGCACCAGTGGTGCTGGTGGATTTTGGAAAATGTTTTCAAGCCAGTCTGAAAGCGTCCCAGTATTGGTGATTGATAGTGCAGCTACTTTGGCATTGTCCAATACGCTGCCACCGCCAATCCCGATTACTCCATCAAAACTGTTTTTCCTGATGAATTCTATAGCTGCTTCCCCACCAGCAACAGAAGGCTCTGTCTCCGATTTATCCCAAATCGAATACTTAAAACCACCTTTATTTAGTTGATTCTTTATTTTGTCCAGTATTCCCGATTTATTGACAACTTCATCAGTAATGATGGCTATATTTTTAGTTCCAAGATTTTGCAACTCCTCACTGAGTTGCTCTACAGCTCCTAAGCCAAAGATTATTTTTCGAGCTGTGGAGAATGAAAATGTCTTTGTATTTATATCCAAAACATACTCCTTTTTTTTATTCGCAATCTAACTTGCCCCGGTAGGCTTTCTCGAAGAGTTTGACCATATCTTCCTCGGTAATCTTGCGTGGATTACGTGCCACATGAGAGGTGCTTTTAAAGACGTTCTTTGCTATATCGGGGAGCATGTCTTTCATTATGCCAACTTCTTTAATTGATGTGGGGAAGTCCAGGTCTGCTAGCAGTTTTTTGAATGCCAAGGCAGAACTGATGGCAGCATTCCGTAGAGATAGTCCTTCGATAGATTCTCCCAGCAGGGCAGCCAGGGTGGCATGCTTTTCCATGTTGGCGATGGCGTTATACTCAAGTACGTAAGGCATGGTGATGGCTATGGAATAGCCATGTGGGAAATGAAATTGAGTGGACGGGGAGACGTATGCATAGCCGCAGGCGTGCCCGATTACTGTTCCTGCATTCCCAAAGGCCATGCCTGCCAGCAGTGATGCCATCGACATGTTTGTTCGAGCCTCCATATTGTCGCCGCAGGCGTAGGCTGCCCTGAGATTATCGGGGATTAGTTTTATGGACTGTAGCGCCAGGGCATCTGTTATCGGCGTGGATTTCAGTGATACATAGGCCTCTATGGCATGACATAATGCATCAACGCCGGTATTGGCTGTTATGTGAGCAGGCATCGACATGGTGAAGTCGGGGTCAACCAGCGCAATATCAGGATACATAAGAGGACTGTACAATGCATACTTGGATTCGGTAGTGGCGAAGACCCCTGCGTTGGAGACCTCGCTACCTGTTCCCGCTGTAGTCGGCATCAATACCAGCGGAGCCAGCGGGTTGGTGAACACCTGTTTGACCCAGTCTGAAAGACTACCGGAGTTAGTAAGAGCTACCGCAGCTGCTTTGGCAGTGTCCAGGACGCTACCACCCCCCAAGCCAACGATGGCGCTGTAGTTTCCATCTCTAACGAATTGTATGGCTGCCTCAGCGCTCTCTATTGACGGTTCTGATTTTGCCTTATCCCATATGCCATAGTCTAAACCTGCCTTGTTCAGTACGTCAGTTACAGTGTTTAGTGGACCTGCCTTACTGATAATCTCATCGGTTATCACAGCTATCTTACCAGAGCACAATACTTTTAACTCCTCGCCGAGCTGTTGTACGGTTTCTCTGCCAAAGATAATCTTCTTCGCCGTAGCGAATGGGAATGCCTTCATTTCTTTTCCTCCTGATGGGCTTTCTCTGACCACGTTTTAATTTATTAAGATTTATAGAGCATTAAGAAGTTTCTTTAATTCTAGTTGGCGTTCATTTCTTTTCCTGGCTGTTCTTTCGAAGACTATGGGAACATCAGCCAGCAATGATTTCGCTGCCCTTGCCGCATCCAGATAAAAGGCTGTAATCATATCTTCTATCTCTATAGCCCTGCGCAGGCTCTCTGCATAACCCAGCTCTAATGGCAGTTCAGTATTTATCGGGTAATTATCTGTGTCTATCTCAGCGAAGGCAAAGCAGCCCTCGAGGGCATCGGAGATAACGCCATAGTATGCCCTTTGTATAGCCGTTTTATTTTTTCTGTTTTGTGCGCTGAAGGAGGTCCATGTTTCTCTGTCATTGGCCCCTCTCAGGGCAAGTTCCTCATAAAAATTGCCTGAGTCCTCTTCCAGCTTCACCGCAAAACTTATCACTTCAGATGAAGTGGGTGACTGCATCTAAAACCACCTCTCGATGACAACCTTGCTTTCAGTGAAAAAACGAATAGCATCTCTTCCCTGGCCATGTAGCGTGCCGAAGAACGAGTCCTTCATGCCGCAGAAAGGGAAGAAAGCCATCGGAGCAGCTATTCCAATGTTGATACCGATGTTGCCGCACTGTACTCTGTATCTTATTTCTCTGGCAACTTTGCCACTTGAAGTAAAGACAGAAGCCGCGTTGCCGTAGCGGTTGTTGTTTATCATTTCTATAGCGCTGTCCAGGTTGTCAGCCCTAATAATGTTGGCTACCGGGCCAAAGATTTCTTCCCTGGCGATTGTCATATCAGGGGTGACATCCTCGAATATGGTTGGGTTGACAAAGCAAGTGTCGGGGTAATCACCGTTAATCTTCAGTTTCCGACCATCGAGTACCATTCTGGCTCCTTCCTGGATGCCCTTCTCTATGAAGCCCAGCACCCGGGCTTTTCCATCTGGAGATTGCATGGGGCCCATCTGGGTAGATTCGTCTAATCCATATCCGACCCTTATTTTGGATGACGCTGATAGAAATGCGTCTGTGAAACATTTGTAGAAGGCATCGTCTTTACCAACGATGACGGCATTGGCTGCAGACAGACAGCGCTGCCCGGCATTGCCGTAGAAGGAGGTCATCAAGGCTGCTATGGTGGCATCCAGGTTACAATCTGGCATTATCACCATGAAATTTTTTGCGCCGCATTGTGCTATGACTCGTTTCCCTGTCTCGCCACATTTCTTGTAGATTATGTCTTTCCCTATGGCAGTCGTTCCCACGAAGGTAACTCCCTTGATATCTGGATGATCCAGCAGTACCGATACGGAGTCCGCTTCACCATTGACCAGGTTTATTACACCTGGCGGGAAGCCCGCCTCATCGTATAATTCCGCCAGCCTGTTCTGGCTTATAGGGGCCCTTGGTGATGGTTTTAACACGAAGGTGTTTCCGGTGGCTACAGCGAAGGGCAGGTACCAGAGCGGTACCATGAAAGGGAAATTAAAGGGGGCAATGCAGGTGAACACTCCCAGAGGTTGATATAACAACTGCTCATCTATGCCAGAAGCGATATCCTCCAGGATTGCACCTTGCATCAGGGAAGGTATCCCGGTGGCTACTTCCACCATCTCTATTCCTCGCCTTGTCTCTCCCCTCGATTCATCAATGGTCTTTCCGTGCTCCATGGTCTGGATTCGACTTAATTCCTCGAAGTTCTCCTCCATCAATTCCTTGAGTCTGAACAGGCATCTTACTCTGGACAAAGGAGTGGTTCTTCTCCATTCGGGGAATGCCTCACTGGCTGCCGCAACAGCGCTCTTGACTTCATTTTCTGTGGATACTGGCATTCTGGCAATTACTTTACCGTTTGCTGGATTAACAATGTCCCTGAGACGGCTCGTTTGAGATACCTGCCATTCCCCATTAATGTAGTTTTTGAGTTCTAGTGGTTCTTTAATTGGTTCTTCCAATATCGCCATGTTGCTCCTCCTCTTGAGTTCGTTTTTTCTGGAAGTAGAATGTTCTTCACATAAAGAATATCACTACCTGTCGATAGTATCAATAGGCAATGTTTGGCAGGGTTGAAATGTCCTGTAAAAGAAGATAGAAAGGATATTGTATCTGTTATACTGAATCAAGGTGCTTATTATAAATAGGAACAAAGTCGGAGAGTAAAAATGTTAAGTGATGGAATAGTGAATGGAGAGGTTGTAAAAAGGACAGTGGAAAGAATGAGGGAGAGGAATATTATTCTCCCTACGTATGAAGAGATGAAGAATCCTGAGAGGATACCTGCCAAGATAAAAGATGAGTTAAAAAGTGTGGGGCTGTCGGATTTGAATCCGAGGAATCTATTCAGGATTTCCTGGAAAAATGAAGCTGTGCGATTTGGTGGTGGTTTTGGTGGTGTAAATTATGTTGAGTTACCAAAGGAGATTACAGGTGTATCCGCCAGGATAATTGTACTGTTGGGAAAATATTTTCCTACGGGCTCGCATAAGGTGGGAGCAACGTTCGGCCCCCTGGTGGAAAAACTTATTAGAGGGGCTTTTGACCCTACAAGACATAAGGCCTTATGGCCCTCTACCGGGAACTATTGCCGTGGAGGTGCATACGATTCATATCTCCTCTCCTGTCCTTGTATTGCTGTGCTTCCTGAAGGGATGTCAAAGGAGCGGTTCGAATGGCTTGAGGAAATTGGTGCGGAAGTTTATGGAACTCCCGGAGTAGAGAGTAATGTGAAAGAAGTATTTGATAAAACGGCGGAGCTGAAGAAGGAAAGACCAGACGAGGTTGTGGTGTTAAATCAGTTTTGCGAGTTTGGTAATCCTGTCTGGCATTATGCTGTGACTGGCCCTGCTATGCAAGAGGTGTATGATAAGGAGAAAAGAGGACAACAACGCCTGGCGGCGCTGTTCCTGACACAGGGTTCTGCTGGCACTCTTGGTTCGGGTAACTATTTAAAGGAAATATTTCCCAGGATTAAAATTGGTGCAGGAGAGGCTTCACAGTGCCCGACGCTTCTGTTCAATGGTTTTGGAAGACATCGGATTGAAGGCATCGGGGACAAACATATACCCTGGGTTTTTGATGTAAAAAACATTGATATGGTAGTGGATATCGATGATGAAGCATGTATGAACCTCATCGGATTGTTTAATGAAGCTGTCGGTAGGAAATACCTGTTAAAGCAGGGGGTTGACCCTGAAGTTGTAGATAAACTTGATTTGCTTGGTATATCCTCCATTGGTAACGTATTGGGGGCTATAAAGATGGCGAAGTATTATGAGATGAATGAGGACGATATCATCCTCACGGTGGCTACAGATTCTATGGAGCTATATCAGTCCAGGCTAAAGGAAATGAGGGAGCAGTATGCTGGATATTCAGAAGCCAACGCAGTCAGGGATTTCGAAAGGTATCTGATGGGGGTTGGTACAGAGCAGATGCTTGAGCTCTCTTACTGGGATCGGAAGAGGATGCATAACCTGAAGTATTTTACCTGGATAGAACAACAGGGCAAAATGGTGGAGGAACTGGATGAACAGTGGTATAACCATGATTACTGGAAGGAGAAATTCGACTCTTATAAAATGTGGGACGAACTTATCATCGAGTTTAATGAACGGGTAGGACTGATTCAGCAATACAGGTGATAGGCTATATCGTTCTTTGCCTTCACTTTTATAAAGCAACAGCATACTTTGTGAGAACGTACTGGAAGGAGGCTGGATTATGAGTACTGACAGAGGAACTAAGTTATATGGATATACGGGTAGACAGTTGAGGGTGAATTTAACTGATGAGAAAAGTTCTGTTGAAGTGATTGATTCTGGAGTAATGAGGCATTTCGTGGGAGGAGTCGGCTATGGTGTAAAGCTGCTATATGACGAACTGCCAGTGGGGGTCAATCCACTAAGCGCGGAAAATAAGTTGGTATTTGCCACAGGACCCTTGACGGGGACAGGCGCTCCAGGCTCGGGTTCAGTGGAGGTTTGCTTCAAATCTCCACTCACTGGAATTTGGGGAGAGGCGAGGTCGGGTGGTGAATGGGGAGGTGTACTGCGTAAAGCGGGGTACGATTTTCTGATCGTGGAAGGCAAAGCCAGCGAGGCAAAATACATAGTTATTAATGACGATAAAGTAGAGATAAGGGCCGCCGGGGAGTTGAGAGGACAGACATCCTCTCAAAAAGATAGACTCATCAGGGAAGAACTTGGGGAAGGGAAATTTGAGACTGTGGTCATTGGTCCCGCCGGTGAAAACCTTGTTCGCTTTGCCTGTATTATGGCTGGCGAGTGTGCTTTTGGTAGGGCTGGGGCAGGTGCTGTGATGGGTGCTAAGAACCTGCTTGCCATTGCGGTAAGAGGCTCTGGCCAGATTGCAGTTGCCAAGCAGGAGCAGTTCTCAAAAGCATGCAAGGAATGTTATCAGAAAGTTCTCTCCACCATGGGAAGAGATGGGGAGTCTATAGGTGGCACGCCCGTGTTGATGCTCGCTGGTGATATGAATGGTGATATCCCGACAAAGAATTGGAGAGCTAATTCGTGGGGTAAGGCTGGTGAGCTTTACAACCATTTCACAGAGCACAACCTGGTGAAGGCCGATTCCTGCTATAAAGGTTGCGTGTTGCGATGTAAACGGGTTACCAGGGTGGAATCCGGGATATGGCAGACACAACAACATAAAGGGAGTGAATATGAAAGCCTTGCTGCATTTACCTTTTTCGTATTGAATGAGGATATGGATGCCGCGGTTCATGCCGATTATCTGTGTAATGAGTATGGACTGGACACGATATCTACCGGAGGGGTCATAGCTTTCGCCATGGACTGCTATGCTGGAGGCATAATCAGCAAAGAAGAAATCGATGGACTAGACCTTTCCTGGGGCAACGCTGACGCAGTAATCAAGCTAATCAAGAAAATATCCAGTAGAGAGGGGTTTGGCAGGCTCCTGGGTGAAGGGGTTCGTCTTGCCTCTCAGCACATAGGGAAGGGATCTGAAGACTTTGCCATACATGTTAAAGGACTTGAAGGCGCTGCGCATGATTCCAGGTCAGCAAAAACACAAGCCGTATTATATGGTATGAACAACAGGGGCATGTGCCATATGCATCCGTTTGAAGGCCAGGTCTATGAAACGGTCAAGCTCGATGTTGGATTGATTCCCTACGGACTTCCTGCACCAAAAGACATAAATCGTTTCGCCGAGGAGGGTAAGGCTTCGATTGTGAAGATATTGCAGGATTATGGCGTCGTGCCGGACATTCTGGGCATCTGTAAGTTCTATATATTCGATGGATTATTGCCAGAAGATTTGGCAAACTTGCTGTCAGCACTGACTGGCTGGGAGATAGACGCTGAGGAGTTGCTACGTGTGGGCGCGCGCGTTTATGACCTTCAGAGGAGATTCAATACACGAGAAGGAATTACCAGGAAGGACGACATGCTTCCTGAGAGATGCCTCAGGCTTCCAGAGTTCGGGATCTATGCCACTGTCGAAGAATGCCAGATAAAGAACTATGAGCAAATGTTGACAGCATGTTATGGAGCACGGGGATGGGATAAGAAAACAGGCATACCTCCGGAGGAATGAGAACAACGTTCTTGCCTTCTACCATTTCAGTTGGCAATCCTTAGTTACAGACGTAATAGTGTTTATGGCTGTAGCCCAAGCAATCTTATGGACATTAGTGCGTATACCTGTGCAGCGGTTACCAGTTGTCTTATCTCGACATATTCATCTACCTGATGTGCCATGGACAGGTCCCCGGGACCGTAGATTACGGTAGGAATCCCGACGGAATGAAAATAACGCATATCACAGCCGGCTGTCATCAGAGATATTTCTGGTGGCTTGCCTGTAATGTCCTGCAGTGACCCTATTAAAGTATTCACTAGGCGTGATTCAATGGCCGTGCTACAAGCTTCATACTGTGACAGAATCTTGATTTCCCCTTGGAATTTAGGATTTCTACTTCTCAAAGAGGTCAAAATAGAGGAGAACTCTGCCAGTGTCTGTTGCACACTTTCTCCTGGTGCAAGGCGCCTATCAATGGTCATGCAGCATTGCGATGGAACAACATTGGTTGATTCCCCGGTGCTTACAATC
Source organism: uncultured Dehalococcoidales bacterium (assembly GCA_964654015.1). Classification (GTDB taxonomy): domain Bacteria; phylum Chloroflexota; class Dehalococcoidia; order GIF9; family AB-539-J10; genus JAUUZT01. The sequence continues at coordinate 28,895 of CAZZHQ010000006.1, forward strand.
CCTCCAAGGGTCATTGTCCCTATGTTGCTTACTGCTGAAGTGCTAAGATTAATGTCTTCCTGGTTGAACAATCTTGGCCTGATCCTGGTGTTTATCTCATTTATTACTTCAACCATTTCGTCGAAGGCATTGAGCCCTTTCCAGGGGGATGATGCATGTGCCGCTTTCCCATAGGTCGTTATTTCCAGCCACAAATCACCTTTATGCCCATTAAAGAGGGTGCTGCTGCTGGAGGGCTCTGCTATGATACAGTAATTCGCTTGGATATTCTGTTGCTCTGTGAGAAATTTACTGCCAGCTGATCTATCATTTTCCTCGTCGGGAACGAATGAAAATGAGATTTTGCCTCTTAAGGGGATATTCTCCAGTTTGAGGCTTTTAGCAGCTACCATGACAGCGGCGATACCAGCCTTCATATCACTACTGCCCCGACCATAAAGCCTGCCATCTTTAATACTGGCCTTATAGGGAGGGGTATTCCAGCCACTGGTAGCTGGGACAACATCATAATGGCCGTTGAAGTGTAAACAAAACTCTTTCTTGGAGTCGCCCATTTCAGCTATTACATTAGGACGGGGTAGAGGGTTTTCTGTTGAAGGATGGCGAGGTAAATATTCTTCAGGAATTTCAATGATTGCGACATTGGAAGCAAAACTGCTTAGATATTGGACCAAGACCTCTGCACATTTATCATAGTTTTCTCCTGGTGGATCTGATGTATTTATGGCAACCAGATTGCTCAACACTTGAACAAGTTCATCTCCTTGTCCCAGTATCTTATCGCAGACTCGTTGCTCTACTGGGCTTAGCGCCACAATCCCCCCTTATACGTTGCCATAGAAAGTTTTAGATTATATATCAGGATTGCCAACGTCTCTCTCAGTTTATTCTGGGATAGTTCGCAGGCTCCTGTCAAACTCATTAAGTATCTCGCAACCGTCGGTAGTGACAGCAATATCCATCTCTGCCTGGTAGCATCCGTACTCGGTGTTGATGCCAGGTTCGATTGTGAATACCATGCCCGGCTGAATAACAGTCTTGTCGTAGCTGGCGATATGGGGCGGTTCGAATCCCAGGCCATGCCCGATTCTCCCCCCACCCCAGTTTATACCGGCGTAATCATAGCCCCGTTTTTCCCATTCGGAGATATTCATGGCGTCGATGTCGCAGGCTTTAATCCCTGGCCGTACGGCGCTAACTATTGTTCTGGTTATCTCTTCCACCATCTGCTGCATCTGCTGTTGTTCATTGCTTGGCGTACCCACTGTTCCTGCACAGCAGAAATCTGAACCATATCCGCGGTATGAACACCCTCCATCCACCCAGACCTGATCCCCTTTTCTAATCCTGCGATTGGTTGGGCCTCCTCCATCCCCCTGATAATTCTCAGGGCTGGAGTTGATGAAGCCCCACGGCTCGTAGCCCCCCATCATGACCTGGAGTTGAAGGAATCTGTCCAGTATCTCTCTCTCGCTCATACCCATATGAAGACTGGGAAAAAGGGAATTGTAAGCTTGAACCGTTATCTGGCATGCTCTTCTGTAGCGTGCTATTTCTTCGGTAGACTTGATCATGCGGATGCTCCAGAAGATATCGGCTGCATCTACGAAATCTACTTCAGGGAGAGATTCCTTCAATTTGGCGAAATCGTTTGCCGAGATTCCAAGCCTCTGCTCGTAGCCTAACTCTACCCCTACTGGTCCATTATCCATCCCAAGATCCTTTATTGCCTGAACCACCATCTCAAGAGGAAGCCCGAGCATGGTATCGTAGACTCGTACGTCATCGAACCATATCTCTCTTTTCCTGTTCCAGCTGGGGAAGTTCTGGATTATAGCGACGGGCTTGCCTCTGCGAGGGAGCAGAAGGATATGCGGACGGCTGTAAGAGAAATCCCTGGTTCCTCCGCTGAAATAGGTGAAATTTCCACCCTCGGTAATGAATAACCCATTCAGTTCCTTTTCCTCCAGCCTCTGCTGTACCTTGTCATAACGTTTCCTGTATTCGGCGACAGGAAACCGCATATATTCGATAACTCCCATGAGAACCCCCCTTTCAGAATCCTTTCAGGATTCTTTGCTTTTTCGTTTGGTCACTACGTATTCAGATTCTCTTCTCGAATTTCCAGTCAGGAATCATGTAGTCAGTCTTCTCTCGCTTTGGCAAGGTTATCAGTTTTGTAACCACGTCCCTGGTTTCCAGGTTGAGCTGCCCATCTTTTATGGTTGCGATTATGTTTTTCAGCCAGTTCTTGTTGTCTGTTTGAGGATAGTCTTTGCGATATGTGGCTCCCCTGCTTTCCGTTCTGAGCAATGAAGCCTGGGTGACAATCTCAAGTATTTTCAAAAGGGCGCTGTTTTCCAGAGCGGCTATCCATTCTCGGTTATAGACTTTTCCCTTAGACTGCGTAGCCAGGTTTGGTAACATCTCAGTCTTGATTTTTTCTATTTCGCCGATGCAGGTGTTTAGTCCTGATTCTTCCCTGATTGGGCCGACGTATTTGAAGGCAAGTTCTTGAATATTTTTCCGCATTTCATATGTATCAACCCCATTTTTTCGTTTCATTGGGGCATAGACGCGTTCACGGTACATGTCTACCTGGTCTTTGTTGATTTCAGGACGTGCTGCTGTTCTGGCGTAATTAGCGGCGTTTAGTCCAGCCAGAGCTCCAAACACCAGGCACTCTGTGACCGCATTTCCGGAGAGCCTGTTAGCGCCCATGGTACCACCCTGGGCTTCTCCTGCAGCGTACAGACCAGGTACACATGTCTCTCCCCTTGCATTGATTCTGATTCCTCCATTCCAGTAATGCGATGCGGGGCCTACCTCGAAAGCGGCCCTTCGGGGGTCCATGCCAAATTCAACCAGGTCGAAGTTTCCATAGACGAAGTTTTGCCACCATGGCATATGGGAAGCTGAATACTCCATGATTTCAGCGGGTTGATGTTTAAGAGATACCCAGATGCCTCCGTGTGGCCCACCTCTCCCCGCCAGTATCTCGGCGTGCTGAGCGATGGAGGCAACATCCCTGGTAGTCCCTATCTCCATTCTCACCGGGTCCCACTTCGTCATAAATCGCTCACCAAACCTGTTTAACCACCAACCAGCTACACCACCTGTTGAGAAAATGTAAGGGAAATCTACTCCAAGCATGCTCTCTGGCCAGTACAAACAGGCGGGCAGGAACATGGGGAATTCCATATCAACCAGTTCTGCGCCTGCCTCATAGGCCATGATGATTCCGTCGCCGCTGAGCTCTTCAGGTGCAGTAGTTATGGGATATGTTCTCATGGCGCCTCCGGTGGCAATTATCACTGCCCTGGCCTTGATCACCAGGAACTCTCCTGTTCTCATATCAATACCCACCGCTCCAACCACCCTGTCCTTCGATTTGAGCAGATTTGTAACCATGGTGTGCTCTGTGAATTCGATGTCGTACTGTTTGGTACCCTTTTTCAGGGCTGCCATCATGGAACGCCCTGTTGATATTATACCTCGCGGGTAGCGATGGCCAGGACTTTGAGTTAATCCCGTTATTGCCATTCCCCAATCCGCAAGTTCTTTGATGTACTTTGCCGCATTCGAACAGTGGGCTAACACTACCTCTTCGTTATTCATGTACTTGCCCTCTTCAAACATATCCGCGGCGAAGGCCTCTTTGGTATCCCGTTCGTCTCCTGGAAGGTTAAATATGTCCTTCGCATCCTTGCTGGGAAGGTCAATGTCCATATCCGCAGTCACTGTAGCGCCACACTTGGTGAATACACCCTTGGTAGCAATAAGCGTTTTTAGTCCTGCTCTTGCTCCCTCTATAGCTGCACGAGAGCCCGCTCCTTCACTTCCTATGATGAGCATATCAACATCCAGAGTTCTCTGTTCTTCCTGCATGGAAATCCTCCTTTTAACTTTGTTCCCATTTTATTTTCGATATGGGGAGAGTGATAATATCTAAAAATCGACCAGTAGATCCCTTATTACATTTTTACTTTTAGCTGGACCAATTTTCATGCCATCTTTGGCTAGAGTTGTGCAGGCCAGCATGTTTTTACCGTCGACTGCCACAATGCAACCGGTGCACTTACCGATTCGACAGGATTTATAATAGGCAAGAGACCTGTCGAGATTTTGCTGGATATAGTCACAGACGCTCATGACTGTCATTCGGTCCTGATAGACAATCTCGTATTTTTTATAACTTCCTTGCTGTAAACTGTCTTCCTGGTCTGGGGAAGGACTGCGGTAAACCTGAACATGAATTATCTGTTTCTGGTCCAATAATCCACCTCCTGTGGTTATAGTATTATTTTTATCATGCTAGCATAGGGGTAACGGGGGCGCAATGCTTTTGTAGTCCGTCAGGGGACGGCTCGGGGTAGATGGCAAAGAAAACCCCCAGAGGTTGCTTGCCTCTTTGGAAAAGAAAAGGGTTATATAGATAAACTTATCCCGCAAATTTTGGTTCCGGCAGCCCTTTCACATCGGTCTGAATACGAAACAGGTCACCAGCAAATGGTGCTTGTTTATCACGGTTTTCCCTCCATGCGGTAGTGACATAAAGCTCATCCATGTTGTCTCCGCCGAAGATGCAACTGGTTGTGAAGCAGGTAGGCATGCGTATTTCCCTGGCTATTTTACCTTTAGGGTCATACCGTATTATTTTATAGCCTCTGAATAATACGCACCAGACATAACCTTCTCTATCTACGGTCAAACCATCAGGGATGATTTCTCCTTCAGGCAGTTGTACGAAGGTTCTACGATTGGAGATACTACCTGATTCGGCGTTGAAATCGTAGGCATAGATGATGTTCTTCCCTGAATCATTGAAGTACATTGTCTTATCGTCGGGACTCCAGCCCAATCCATTTGACAGTACTACACCCGTCTCCATCGTGTGTACTGTGCCATCCGGATCGAGTCGATATAGTGAATTTACTGCTTCAGTGCTTCCCTGTACCATTGTGCCGGCCCAGAAACGTCCCTGCCTGTCTACTTTTCCATCATTGAAGCGTGATTGTTTGTTGTCGGCCTCAGTGTCAGCTATGAAATTGAGCTTGCAACTTTTACTGTCCCAGCAGGCGAACCCGTCCCTGGTAGCTAAAACCAGTCCACCCGAAGCTCGAAACGACAGTGCCCCGATAGGTATCCCTGTATTGAATACCTCGTAAGTTCCTTTTGCTGGCCGGAAGCGATAGATTGTTCCTTGCATGATATCGACCCAGTATAATGCCTTCTCCTCCACATTCCATTGGGGGCTTTCCCCCAGATTATTTCCTATGGTCAGTATATGTTCTACTTCGTACATTTCGTTCTCCTCTCAATTAATAATTAGAATAATAACCTGGCTGTCTGCATGAAGGCTATTCATGTCAGGTTGGGCTTACTTCTTTCCTCTTGTTTAGCGGTGGCTATCCGCTCGTCCTGTAGGATTATCTGCATGATATTTATATCCAAAAGCTTACCGAATTTTCTACCCACTTCTTTCATGGTACCAACCTGCCAGAAACCTGCGCTTTCATGAAGGTAGATGCTGAGGTCGTTACCTTCCACTATTAGAGCAATCACCACGTGCAGGCTAGCCCTTCGCCCTTCGTCCAGAATGGCTGTCATCAGTCTTCTACCTATTCCTTTCCCCTTTTGGTCCTTGTGTACATAGAGTGATATCTCGGCGGTATCGGCATAGGCACACCTGTCGGACCATCTGCTTAAGGATGCCCATCCAATGATGTGGTTGTCATCTTCCGCAACCAGTATGGGGTATCTTGTCCCATGTTTTGAAAACCAGTTTTCTTGTTCCTTAAGATTTTTAGGTTGGGTATCGAAGGTGGCCGTCGTGCTGACAACCGCATCGTTATATATTGCAGTGATAGCAGCCAGGTCTACCGAGGTCGCTCGTCGTATCGTCAGCATCGCATCAACACCCTTTAAGTTGCAACCCTTTCAGATAATCCAGGACTTCCTGCGTGCTTACCACATCTCCAAAGCGCAGGTCCATGTCAAGCAGGGCATAGGCCGCTTGCTCGGGATCGCGGGAGCCTACAGCCTCATGAGGGATTATAGTATGCAGCCCCAGGTTCAGGCTGTCGATGGCAGTGCAACGGACGCAGGCATCTGTACTACAGCCCGTTATAATGAGAGTGTCCACGCCATTGCCAATCAGTATCTCGGTCAGCGGTGTGCCCCAGAAACTTGAAGATTTTTTCTTTCTGATAAGTGTTTCATCCAGCTGTCGCTCCAGGCGGGGATCGAGCTTATCCCACTTAGAGCCTTCTACTGCTACCTCCTTCAGCGCTGGCACCTTCAACAGCTTCACGGGTGAGACATCGCTGAAAGCAGCATTGTACGATATACAGGTGAATATTATCGGAGGTTTGGGATTCATTTTACGTGCTATACGTAATATCTTGAGAGTGTTGGCTATAGGCTCGTCCATGTCTGCTCCTAGTGGGGACTCCCCTGTTTTATCAGTCCATGCAAGGCTAAAGTCAATTACTATAATAGCGGGGACTTTACCAAAGCCGCAGCGTCCTCCATATCGCCTTTTCTTGTAGAATTCCTTTACCAGTGGATATCTATCTAGCCAGGTGGTCATAGTTTGTGGTCTCCTTTCCATTGGGGTATTATTAATTATTAAAGGCACTATAAATGGACATGCTGGTCTTGTCAAGGCAATTTTTGTTGCTTAACATTGTCGGACTGCTCTGAATGTCTTGTATATCATATGAGAGATATGTATAATACCGTCTAGGTTTTTAATAAATGATGTTGGCTATCGACAGGTACTAAAAAATATATGATTTGTGGAGGTGACCATGAAATTAGCTGCAAGAATGTCTAGGCTGGGAACAGAATCTGCCTTTGAGGTTCTGGCACGTGCCAGGGCGCTTGAAGCAAAGGGGATTGATGTAGTCCACCTGGAGATTGGTGAGCCTGATTTCGATACCCCTCAGAATATTTGTGACGCGGCCACTGCGGCAATAAACAAAGGTTATACTCATTATACTACCTCTCAAGGGATACCGGAACTGCGCGCCGAAATAGCCAAGCAATTGGGGAGCTCTCGTGGCGTTTCATTCGACCCTGACCGTATTGTAGTGACCACGGGTGCCAAGCCAATCATGTTTTATAGTATTCTGGCCCTTCTTGGCGAAGGAGATGAGGCCATACATCAAGACCCTCTCTTTCCTATTTATGAATCGATGATCAAGTTTTCAGGCGCTACTGCGGTGCCAATTCCCCTCAGGGAGGAACTTGGCTTTCGTATGGATATAGATGAACTCCGGTCCAAGGTGACCTCACGTACTAAGATGATTATGATAAATTCACCTCAGAATCCCAGTGGAGGAGTTATGGAGGAGGAAGATATTCGTGCCCTGGCAGAAATTGCCAGAGAACATGACATTATCGTCTTGTCTGATGAGGTATACGATCACATTATGTATGAAGGCGAGAATTATAGCATTGCCAGCCAGCCGGGGATGCTTGACAGGACTATTCTGCTAAATGGCTTTTCCAAGACTTATGCTATGACCGGTTGGCGCATGGGTTATGGCTTTTTCCCCTCTGATATGGTGGCTCATATTGTTCGCCTGGTTACTAACAGCGTCTCTTGTGCCCCTCCTTTCATTCAGCAAGCCTGCATTGAGGCGCTCCGTGGCCCGCAGGACAGCGTACCCAAGATGGTGGCAGAATTTAAAAAGAGACGAGACCTGATTGTGGATGGGCTAAACGAAATCCCCGGAATCAGTTGCCATCGACCCAAGGGTGCCTTCTATGTCTTTCCCAATATCAAGAAACTGGGCATGAGCGCTAATAAGTTCAGCGACCACCTGCTAAACGAAGGTGGTGTGGCTACTCTCTCAGGTACAGCTTTTGGTGCGAATGGTGAAGGTTATCTCAGACTATCCTATGCTACTTCCCAGGAGAACATCAAAAAGGCCCTGGAGAAGATAAAAACGGTGGTTGCTAATCTATAGGGAGGGCTGATTCATTGTTTTCTGCCGTTTTGGCTTCTGCATATAAGTTATGCGGCCTGCGATGATAGACAGAGGAAAAGGTCCGCTTACGGATATATATCAACGTCTGCGTGCTGAGTTTGGTGACCGTCAGTGGTGGCCAGGGGATTCGGCTGAAGAAGTGGTGATTGGGGCCATCCTGACGCAGAGCGTTTCCTGGAAAAATGTAGAGGTTGCCATCTCCAGACTCAAGGAAAAAGACTTGCTCTCTCTGCAGGCTATCAATCAGGCCGATGCATCGGACATTGCTCCTTTAATAAAGTCAACCAGGTTTTACAACGAAAAGGCCAGGAAGCTGAAAAACTTCGCCCGCTGGCTATTTGCCAACTATGGAGGAAGCCTGGACTCGATGTTTTTGCGAGAGCTGTGGGGATTGAGGAAAGAATTGCTTGCTGTGAAAGGGCTTGGGGAGGAAACAGTTGATTCCATACTGCTGTATGCGGGGAATAAAAACGTATTTGTCGTTGATACGTATACAATGAGGATATTTTCTCGATTGGGCCTGGCGCAGAAGGAGTGGCACTATCAAGACTACCAGGGATTCTTCATGAACTACGTGGAGTGTGACCTGAAGATTTACAATGATTACCATGCCCAGATAGTAGGGTTGGGACATTTTTATTGTCGGAAAACCAACCCTTTATGTGAGCAATGCCCCTTGCTAGAGCTATGTAACTTTGCTAGCCTGGCCTGATTCTATCGTATAACGTGTTGTACTGACTTTTGCTATAGTTTGCCCAACTCTTCCAGTAGCCTGATTACCCTCAGCGATTCAGCAACTCCGGTGGTGCCGCTCATGGACACCTCCACTGCAAGGGTCTCCAGTATCTCATCTGTGCTGGCGCCAGCATTCAGGGCATGCATAACCTGGGATATAATACAGTTAACGCAACCTGCACGCAGCGCTATGCCCAGCGATATCAATCGCTTTGTCTTGAGGCTTAGCGCTCCATCTTTGTACACCACGTTTCTTACCCCATCCATGGCGGTATTTATTTCGGGAAATGCCTGCTGGAACTTATTCAGGATTCGCAACCTGTCCTCATTGAGTGCTAATTGGTTTTCCATGTTATCAATCCCCCTTTTCTTTTCTCAGTATCAAGCGTCGATATTGTATCAGAGGTTCTGCAGGAGTGTGAAACGTCGAATACCGGGGCAAAGGATTGCGGGAATAGTAATACTGATGTTTTCTGTCACGAAAGAGATAATGGTTCGATGGCATTATTTTTTAGTACAAATTGTTGACATTGTAGAAACCGTTGTCCTAGAATTTCTATAGAGAACTTATCCCCGGGTGTTATTTGCCAGCATGAATAGGCAATCGACTCACGTCAATAATAAAGATTTGATAAGGAGAAAGATATGAAGGAACAGGGTATAAACCGTGTAGCAGTCGTAGGGGCTGGACTTATGGGTTTTGGCATTGGGCTGGATTTCGCTCGTTTCGGTTATGAGGTCAATTTATATAACACTACGAAAGCTACCAGTGATCTGGCCATAAAGCGCTCTCGAGAGGCTCTTGATTTAATGGTAGAGACAGAGTTGGTAACAGCAGATGAGGCATTAGCGGCGTACAAATGTCTAAGATTCACTACTTATGTGGAAGAATCCGTAAGCCGGGCTGATTTCGTGATAGAGTCGGCACCGGAGATACTATCGCTAAAGCAGGACTTGTTTACCAGGCTTGATGTGCTCTGCGCTCCTGAAATTATCCTGGCTTCGAATACCTCAGCCCTCAGGATAACTGATATTGCCCTTAAGTCGGTGCACCAGGAGCGCATACTGAGAACTCATTATTTTTCACCGGCACAGTTCATTCCACTGGTTGAGGTTCATGGTGGCGAGAAAACTGACAGGGAACTGGTTGAGAAAACAGCCAGAATACTGCGAGGTGTGCGTAAGAAGGTAGTAATCTTCGAGTTGGATTTGGCCGGAGCGGTCGGTTCACGAATCCAGGGGGCACAGAACCGGGATATACAGGCGATGATTGATGAGGGGATATGCGATCCACATACGATGGATGACATAATAGAGTTTGGGTTTGGTCGCCGCCTGGCATTTACCGGTTTCTTCAAGCGACAGGACTTGCTTGGCCTTGACTTTGTACATACTGTATCAACATCAAAAGGACAGAAACCATGGGGCCCACTTGAAGAGCATGTTAAGCGAGGCGAGCTTGGTATGAAAAGCGGTAAGGGCTTCTACGATTGGCCCGGCGATTCCGCAGAGAAATTGCAGAGGAAATTGAATATGGAGCTTATTCGCCTGCTGAAGCAGGATATGAAGAATGGCTCTATCTAAGCTAACAGGTCTCCAGATTTAGACCTCTAATTTTTTAGTGGAATATATGCGGTGTTATCATGGGGCAGATAGCACTTTTATTCTGCTTGGCATACTATTTTCATTCAGCCTTATGCCTTCTAACTTTAGCAGTGCAATCTTTTTCTCCAGCCCGCCACCGTAACCAGTCAGGCTGCCATCTGAACCGATTACTCGGTGGCAGGGGACGATGATGGATACAGGGTTATGACCGATTGCCTGACCTGCTGGTCTGGCAGATTTCGGACGGCCCACATCCAGTGCTACCTGTTGGTAGGAACAGGTCCCGCCATAGGGGACATGACATAAAGCTCGCCATACATCGCACTGGAAAGCCGTTCCCCTGAGGTCGAGTTTCACGGTGAATTGCCGAAGCTTCCCCTCAAAGTAATCGTCCAGCTCGGCTGTTGCAATGTCGTTATAGTTATTGCCCTGCTTAATCAGAATGCCTTGTCTTTCCCATTTAACGAGCAGGGCTTCTGTCTCTCCCTCACTCGAGATACAGACTATGCCACGTTGTGAGCTTACCAGTGTATAAGCTCCGAGGGGACTGTTATAGCGCTTCAATAATAAGGTCTCCATCATCGGACATATCATACGGTGGATTAGTAGATCGAGCAAGCGACAGGATATATCAGAAATGCCCTGGTACTATGTATGTTCTTGAACCCGTTAATTGATTTCTTGTGGGGCATTTACAGGTGCTTTGCCTGCGAGATACATGGACACTACTGCGACCAGGCTGATGATAGCAGCGATGAGAAAGGCGAAGGAGTAATTCCCGCTGTTGTCGAAAATCCAGCCACCGAAGACAGGACCTATTACCATTCCTATAGTTTGTGTAAAGAAAGCCGCTCCGTAAATGCTAGCAAAGTGCCTGTGACCAAAACGGTCGGCAAGTATGGCTGGCAGGATAGGTGCCATGCTACCTATATTTAGTCCAATAAGGCCGGCGTAGATGTAGAGCATCGTTAAATTAGTGGTTTTCATCAGTATTAAAAAGGCGATTACCTGAAGAAGGGTTCCTAACATGAATACGTATCTCTTGTCGATAATATCACCGAGCTTTCCAAATATCAGCCGTCCCGGGATGCTGAAAGCGGCGAGCAATCCGACGGCTCCTGCAGCTTCCCTCCTGTCAATTCCAATGTCAACCGCGAATGCTACCTGGTGTACTATCCCGGTGCCATAAGCGCAGGCCCATAACATTACTGCAATGGCTATGCTCCAAAATGCCCTGCTTCTTAATGCCCTGCGTAGCGTGACACCACTGGCTAGAGATACTTCTAACTTCGTTTCATCTATAGCTGTTTTAGTCCTCTCACTCCCTCTTGGAGTTCTCATGATGATAGCGCTAACAGGGATTCCTAGCAGCGTTATTATGCCAGCCATAAATAGGAAAGCGGTTTGCCAGCTATATATGGAGATTAGCCAGTTCGCCAGTGGAGCCATCACAGCACCACCGACACCAATCCCGACAGTGGCTATTCCTAGTGCGGTACTTCTTTTCTGAGTAAACCAGCTTTCTACGGCGCTTAGATTTGGAATTAATGCGATACAGGTAGCACCAACAGCTACGATCAGCCCATAATAAACATATAGCTGCCATAGTTGCTCCATTGTAGAAAGGAGGTAAAATCCGATACCGGCTATGACACACCCTGAGATCGTTATGGCTTTTATCCCTGTCTTGCGAAGAAGTCCTCCGATAACCATCCCAGTTATCCCTGAGACAAACATGCCGACTGAGAGGGCTGCCGCTGTTTGTGCCCTTGCCCAGCCTGTGTCGTTCACTATTGCCTCGAAGAACACGGGGAAGGTATAAAACTGGGTACCTGTAGAGCAGAACAACAGAATAAACGCTCCTGCTACTACCCACCATCCATAGTAAGGTTTCTTCATAATATGCAACGGCCTTCTTAAATCAAGTGAAGCGTAGCAATGTCCTCGCGGGTTGTGAAATCCAACTCAGGAAGGAGAGCTGCGTAACTTGGTTATTATATATGTTCTTTATATAATAGCTCTTCGAGTAGGAGGCCGCAAGCCTCAGTGGGTTTATTCCCTCGCATGGGAAGTGTTGCCGGTAAAATAAATCACTATCATTGAAACAATGCTGAGCAGAGCAGCAGTGAGAAATGCAGAGTAGTAACTTCCGGTTGTATCGAAAATCCAGCCGCCGAAGATAGGGCCGATTATCATTCCGAGAGTTTGTAAAAAGAAAGCGGCACCATAAATGGTACCGAAATAGCCAGACATCACAGGCTATTGACAACTGGATGTCATGGCTATATTATTTGTGGCAGGAAAACTTAAGGTCAGGATTGCCTTCTCGCAAGTTGAAATGGGATCCCAATTTTAGTTGTCCAAATTTTATAGGGCAGGTAGAATAGGTAGGCTCAAGCGGAGTTGCTGTAATTCCCCAATGTGGGAGGATGGAGTTATAAAATGGTGATACCAACTAAAAACAGAAGTAATGAAACTTTTTTATCATTATTACAGGATATCCAAGCAAGGTATGGGTATCTTCCTGAAGAAAAGTTAATAGAAATAGCAGAAATGCTTGATATGCCTCTCATTGATGTCTATGGTGTTGCCACCTTTTATAAGTCTTTCAGCCTCACGCCTAAGGGTCGCCACCAAGTCAAAATCTGCCTCGGCACCGCTTGCCATATTAGAGGTGCCGATAAAATTGAGAATGAGTTTGAACGAAAACTGGGTATTGGACCTAGAGAGACTAGTGAAGATGGAGAGTTCTCTTTGGAGACGGTGATGTGTCTTGGGTGTTGTGCCATAGGCCCAGTTGTTGTTATAGATGGTAAATACTATGGACAGGTGACACCAGTTAAAGTAGAGTCAATTCTGAGAACAATCAGGTGAACGATTATGCGTGATAAAAGAGAGGACAGAATACGAAGCCCTAAGGATTTGGAGGAGGTGCGAACGGAAATAATCAAGGGCAGGACAGCAAAGATACCATGCATATCGTTGTGTGCTGGTACTGCTTGCCGTGCTGCTGGAAGTGAGGCTGTTAAGGATGCTTTCATAGATGAAATCGAAAGACGAGAACTTCAAATAAATGTGGAACTAAAGGAAACAGGCTGCCACGGTTTCTGTGAACGTGGACCGATTGTGGTCATTCGACCAAAGGGAATCTTCTATCAGTGGGTAAAGCCTGAGGATGTCCCAGAGATTATCTCCGAAACTGTACTCAAGGGTAATATCATTGAGCGGTTGTTATATGTGGACCCAGTAACAGGTGAGAAAATTGTCTATGAAGCTGATGTTCCGTTCTATAAGAGACAAACACGAATTATTTTTGGGGCTAATGGAGAAATTGACCCCACAAATATTAAAGATTATATCGCTATCGAGGGTTATTCTGCCCTGAGCAAGGTTCTTTTCCAGATGTCTCCAGATGACGTAATTGATGAGATAAAGCAGTCTGGTCTACGTGGACGAGGAGGCGCTGGTTTTCCAACGGGAAGAAAGTGGGGACTTTGTCGGAAAGCTAAGGGAGATATAAAGTATGTGATTTGTAATGCTGATGAGGGAGACCCGGGAGCATATATGAACCGAAGTCTGCTGGAAGGTAATCCTCACAGTGTGATTGAGGGCATGATAATAGGAGCCTATGCGATAGGGGCAAGTGAGGGCTTTATCTATGTACGTGATGAGTATCCCTTGGCTGTTAAACATTGTAATATTGCGATTGAAAAAGCAAGGAGATATGGATTTCTGGGCAATAACATACTGGGTTCGGGCTTCAGCTTTGACATAAGAATATCAATTGGTGCAGGCGCTTTTGTTTGTGGAGAGGAGACAGCCCTTATAGCCTCAATTCAGGGGGAAAGGGGGACGCCGAAGCAGAGGCCGCCCTTCCCAGCTAACAAGGGGCTATGGAATAGGCCGACTAACATAAATAATGTGGAGACATGGGCTAATGTCCCACTTATAATGGCGAAGGAAGCCAATTGGTATTCAAAAATAGGGGCTGAAAAAAGTAAGGGAACTAAGATATTTTCCCTGGTGGGAAAGATAAATAATACAGGTCTCGTTGAGGTTCCATTAGGAATGACGCTTCGTGAAATTATCTATGATATTGGTGGAGGTATTCCGAACGGCAAGGCATTTAAGGCTGTTCAAATTGGGGGACCTTCAGGTGGGTGTATCCCATCTTCGCTTCTTGACCTGCCCATAGATTATGAAGGCCTAAAGGAAGCTGGGTCTATCATGGGTTCAGGCGGAATGATAGTTATGGATGAGGATACCTGCATGGTTGATATTGCCCGCTATTATACCAGTTTCCTCAATGATGAATCCTGTGGCAAATGCTTATCTTGTCGTAAGGGTACCCAGAGGATGCTCGAGATACTAACCGACATCTCAGAGGGAAAAGGGAAGGAAGGCGATATTGGACTGCTCGAGGAACTGGCGTCAGTCATAAAGGATACATCTCTTTGTGCTCTTGGCCAAACTGCGCCTAACCCGGTCATCAGCACTATTAGGTACTTCAAGGATGAATATGAAGCTCATATCAAGGAGAAGTGCTGCCCGGCTGGTGTCTGTAAAGAGCTGATATCCTACTATATCGAGCCCAAGAAGTGCCAAGCCTGTCTGATTTGCCTCAGAAGTTGCCCTGTCGAGGCTATTACTGGTGGCAAGGGACTTGTCCACATTATTGACCAAGACAAATGCATCAAATGTGGCACCTGTCTTGATGTTTGTCCACCACGCTTTGGTGCAGTTACCAGGCTTTCTGGCAAGAAAGTGCCTGAGCCTGTTCTTCAAGGGACAGAAATGATACGAAGCAGGGGGACAGATGTTAACAGTTAGAATAAACGGCCTAGATGTTCAAGCTGAGGAATGGTGGACTATACTGGAAGCGGCTAGATTCTACGGCATAGAGATACCCACCTTTTGTCACCATGATGGGCTTTCAGAATGGGGAGGTTGCCGTGTCTGCGTAGTAGAGATAGGTGAAGGGGAAGACACTAAACTGGTGAGCTCTTGCACCTACCCTGTTATTGAAGGTCTTGTGGTTAGAACTCACTCTAAAAGAGTGATAGCGGCTAGAAAGGTTTTAGTTGAGCTCCTCTTATCAAGTTGCCCAAGTTCCAAAATTATTCAGGACCTTGCGGCGAAGCTCAATGTCCAGGAGGTGAGGTTCAAAGTAGAGCATGAAGACTGCGTATATTGTGGGTTATGCGTTAGGATCTGTGCTGAGCAGATGGGGGCTAAGGCAATAGGCTTTGTTAATAGAGGAGGAAAAATAAAGATAACAACTCCATTTGACCGAATGTCAGAGGTGTGTCGTCATTGTGGGGCTTGCATGTATGTTTGTCCGACATGCCAGCTCCGGTGTCAGGGCACAGAGCCTCCACAAACGGTCTGCGGAAGCTGCCTCAGCCCTGAGCCAACTTGCCTTGAGTTCTATCCAGACCTTCTGTGTTTTATGGGAGCTGAGGGAAATTGTGGAACATGCATAAG
This sequence comes from uncultured Dehalococcoidales bacterium, assembly GCA_964654015.1. Classification (GTDB taxonomy): domain Bacteria; phylum Chloroflexota; class Dehalococcoidia; order GIF9; family AB-539-J10; genus JAUUZT01. Next base: position 44,716 of record CAZZHQ010000006.1, read on the forward strand.
GGAAGAACCAAAAAAGAAGGAATAACGAATTAAAGGAAAATCATGAAATTAGCAAATAACGAGGAGGAGGCAAGTGAATGCCAATAAATGCATCTGCAGCTACGCTGTCTAAAAATAGGACTGTAGGCTCCATAAGCCATCTCAGTGGCATGTGTGCCACTTGCATAGATGGTTGTATCGGAATGTGTGAGGTAGGGAAATCAGCCTACAGAGGGTCGGAAGCCATATATCCCCAACCGTTCGGCATCATCACAACCGCTGCCGAGAAGAATTATCCGGTGGATCTGTCCCACTTCACCATTCTAGGAACCGTAGTGGGAGCTGAGGGCATAGAACCGGACTCCGATAGGGCTATCTTTACAAATGTGAACCTGGAGAGGAAGCTTGGCCAAGATGGAGGGATCAAAGTGAGGCTGCCTATCGTTATCGGGGGGCTGGGTTCAACGGCCATCGCTAAAAGCAACTGGGAGGGTCTAGCTATAGGAGCCGCCCTAGCAGGTATCCCACTCACCATCGGAGAAAACGTCTGTGGAATGGATGTGGAGTCAGAAATAGTCAACGGTAAGGTAGTTCATTCCCCAGAACTCGCACGTCGGGTAGAGCTATATAGAAACTGGCAACAGGATGGCTACGGTGCCATTATCGTCCAGGCTAATATCGAGGATACCACGTTGGGAGTCCACGAATATGCCATATCCCAGCTAGGCGTTGAGGCTGTTGAGATTAAATGGGGTCAAGGGGCAAAGGATATTGGTGGTGAGGTCAAGATTGAGGACTTAAACAAAGCTCGGCTACTTAAAGGTAGGGGCTATATTTTACTTCCTGACCCGGATTCTGAGACGGTAGCCGAGGCATTTAAACAAGGAAGATTCAAGGAGTTTGAGAGGCATTCTAGAGTAGGAATGGTCACTGAGGAAGGATTTCTTAAAAGAATAAGGGAACTTCGCCAGTCTGGAGCCAAGTACGTCTCTCTTAAAACTGGGGCCTATAGGCCAGCTGACCTAGCGAGAGCATTGAAGTTTTGTTCGAAGGCTAAGGTAGACCTTCTGACTGTAGACGGTGCTGGAGGGGGAACGGGAATGAGCCCATGGAGAATGATGAATGAGTGGGGTATCCCAGGAATCTATTTATGGTCATTGCTGGTTAAATATGTAGATAAGCTTGCCGCAAAAGGTGAGTACATTCCAGATATCGCCATCGCTGGGGGATTTGCCTTTGAAGACCAGGTATTTAAAGGATTGGCGTTGGGTGCTCCCTACACTAAAGTTATAACTATGGCCAGGGCTCCTCTGGCAGCCGCCATGGTAGGAAAGACCATTGGAAAACGAATGGCAGAAAAACAGGTACCGGTTTACATTGAACGATTCGGCACAAGCCCTGAGGAAGTATTCATCACTGCACGAGCATTGAAGGAAAAAATTGGCAATAGTTTCGAGAAGATACCTACAGGTGCACTAGGTCTCTATACCTACCTGGACAGACTGAACCAAGGTCTACGTCAGATAATGGCTGGATCCCGCAAGTTTTCCCTGGAATATATCACTCGGGATGATATTGCAGCTTTAACTGAGGAAGCAGCTAAAATTAGTGGTATTTGCTATGTAACTGAAGCCGACAAGGAAAAGGCATCTAAAATATTGGATTCATAGAGTTAGTTTGTTCAGTGTGGCACCATTAGCCGCTTTACAGGCTTGTTCTAAGGGATTCGGTGTTATTTGAGAATAAAAAAAGGGGTAATCGGTGGTTTCTGATTATCATGTAGCCTTTATATGACAGCTCTTTGAGTAGGATGCTGCAAGCCTTAGTGGGTTTATTTCTTCGCAGGGGAAGCATTGCCAGTAAAATATATCGCTATCATGGAAGCGAAGCTAAGCGATGCAGCGGTGAGGAATGCGGAGTAGTAACTCCCGCTGTTGTCGAAAATCCAGCCGGCGAAAATCGGGCCGATTACCATCCCGAGAGTTTGTAGAAAGAAAGCAGCTCCGTAAATAGTGCCGAAATGTCTTCTGCCGAAGTGTTCAGCGATAAGCCCTGGTAATATCGGGGTCACTGCTCCCAAGTTGAATCCGATGAGAGCGGCATAGAGGTAGAGCATGCCAATGCTTGTAGTCCCCATCAGAACGATAAACGCTATCATCTGTAGGAGTGTTCCCATCATAAAGACATATCTCTTTTGCATGGTGTCGCCGAGTCTGCCGAATAAAACACGTGACGGTATGCTAAAACCACTCAATAGTCCCACCGCTCCAGCAGCAGCCAGTTTTTCTATTCCAATATCCACGGCAAAAGCTACCTGGTGAATTAGCCCGGTACTATAGGACCATGCCCATAACATTGCTGCTGCCGATATTAGCCAGAAAGCCTTTGTCTTCATTGCTTGTCTGAGAGAGACTCCTGCCAATCCGGGTAGATTGTCCTGCTCTATTGTTTCTTGCGGACTCTTAGCAGAGGAATAAGTTTTCTCATTGGGGGTTCGCATAATGAAAAAACTTACTGGGATTCCGATCAGAGCAATTATGCCTGCCAGATAAAGGAAAGAAGTATGCCAGCCGTATAAAGCGATAAGTGTTCCAGCTACTGGAGCCATGACAGCGCCGCCAGCCCCTACTCCTGCGGAAGCTATTCCGAGAGCGGTGCTCTTTTTCTGAGCAAACCATCCTTCCACCGCGGTCATATTGGGTACGATGGATGTACATGCACTACCGATGGCAACGATTACGCCATAGAATAAATAGAACTGCCATATCTCGGTGACGGTAGAAAGCAGGATATATCCGATACATGCTATCAGACTCCCTGAAACCATAATCCGCCTTACCCCTATCTTGTGGATAAGCATCCCGATAACAGGAGTAAGTGACCCTGAAAGCAGGAGTCCAAGAGAGAGAGCTCCGGCGGTTTGGGCACGTGACCACCCTGTATCATGTAGCATCGCTTCGAAAAAGACAGGGAAGGCATAGATGCGACTTCCAGTGGTGCATAGCAGCAGGATAAAGGCTCCGATTACTACCCACCAGCCATAAAAAATTTTCCTCATTAGCTTAAACAATCATACCGTGTAGTAACCAGCAAAAGTACATATGAAGCCATGCGAAAAGGATTATTGTGAGGGTATATGATAGCACATGAAGTATTGCTGGCTATTGTTTTATGCCGTTAATAAGAACACCAAGTAGGAGTAGTGGTTTATAGCAACGAATACTCCGGATTACCGCAGTTATGAAATGGTGAAAGTCTCGACTATTTCCTTCCAGGGATATGCGTCGCGGTCTGCCTCGGCAAAAGATAGCTGTACTATGTAAAAATGGGATTGGGTGGTCTTGAAGTAGATTTCTGTATGATATTTCTCATTTTTTGACTCCAGGATGGAATCGAAGGACAAAAACCAGTCCCAGGAATAAAAGCCTCTTTTTATTAATCTGCATACCTCTGACAGGAAATGATTATGGCCATTCATCGCCATAGGATCGAATATTACTGGGAGGGAAGTCCTGATATTGATAGTCCTTGAGCGCCTCCTCGTTAATTTCCAGTCCAAGCCCCGGAGCAGTAGGCAGGGCGATGTATCCATTCTCCACTTTAATAGGGTTTACCGATATGGCGTTACCTGTTGCGGCGAACTGGACGAAATATTCGGTAATCAGGAAGTTGGTCATGGTAGCTGAGGCCTGGATGGTAGCGGCCAACGCCATAGTGGTACTGTTGTAATTATGAGGGGAGATGGATACATAATATGGCTCGGCCATGGCGGCTATCTCCTTGAGTTCCAGTATACCGCCGCAGTTGGCTACATCGGGGTTCAGTATGTCGGCGGCCTGTTTCTCCAGTACTTCTCTGAAGGCGGCCTTGGTGTAAAGTGTTTCCCCCGTTACCACTGGTAAATTGATATCATGTCTTACCTCCGCCAGTGCGTGGATGTTATCCGCAGGGACGGGTTCCTCGTACCAGAATGGATTGAATTGCTCTATCCTTCTGGCTATCCGTGTGGCATACATGGGAGCCAGCCGTCGGTGTACCTCAACCAGTACATCAACATCCTGTCCTACTGCTTCTCTTACCAGCCCTACATTTCTGACAGCGATATCCTCGTCTTCCTTGCTGATAATTGAACGCCATGGGCCAGGGAAAGGGTCGAACTTGAGCGCAGTAAATCCGGCCTGCACCGTCTCTTTTGCCCTTCTGACCAGGTCGTCCGTATCGGTGAGACTGCGATACCAGCCGTTGGCGTATACCCTTATTTTATCCCGGCAGGGACCGCCTAATAGGTTGTAAACAGGAGTGCCAAGTTTCTTCCCGACGATATCCCACAGGGCTTGCTCAATGGCGCTTACCGCACAAAAGATATCCATAGAACCTCTTCTGCCCGACAAATCGTTATAGGCAATATGGGTGAAATGCTTTATGTGAAAGGGGCTCTTACCGATAATATAGGCACCTATGGTATCAGCCAGCTGGGCGATGCTTCTTTCCCTGGTTGGCTGGGTGTATGCCTCTCCCCATCCCACAATCCCCTCGTCGGTCTCTACCTTGACCAGCACCCAGTGTTTACGCAACCAGTGCTTGTCCATTTCGGCAAGCTTCATCGAACTATAAGGACAAACTAAAAAACTCTTAATATTGCTGATTATCATTTATTTCTCCTCGTAATAAATCTATTTGTTAGTCTGTGAATTCCAGATGGTGGAACTTCTTTCCTGTTCTTCTGTGATGGCTTGAAACGATGCAGGCTCACAGTCGTAGACACGACCTGCTTTCTCTGCCGAATCTCCATAGACCCACAGCATTTTAAATCCCTTGCTGTTACTACAGGACCATGCATGGGGGTGACCCATGGGGAGGAATACGCCACATCCAGGTTCAGCCCTCCACCAACGGCCGTCAAAAAATGTATATCCGGGAGCTGCTGAGCTTTTGTCGATGATGATTAACTCCCAGGTCGTGTGGTGGTGCAGTGGAATGCGCCAGCCAGGCACATAATCGATGACGCCAAAACTAACCTGCCCTGGTTCGTCTATGTAACAGGTGTTGATTACCTCGCCAACTCGTCCTGCCTCTACCTGTTTTCCTTCGCTTGGGTAAATAATATATGGTTGCTGGTTCATAGCCTGTCCTTTCTGGGTTTTTCACCTTGTTGAAAATGTTTCAGATGGAGAATTCTAGGACAGAATAGAGATGTTAGTCAACAGGGTTGGGAGTGCCCTTTTGGGAAAATGCCCTCCGCAGTGTTTGTTTTTTATTATTATGGATGGAAATAAAAAGGGGTTTGTCCAAAAAACAACCCCCTTTATTGTATTTTTTTGATACTGATTCCGCACACTGCTGGCCAAGTAGGCCGTTTACACGAAGGTGAATATCCGCCTGGGGTTATCCACCATCATGGTATGTATCTGCTCCCTGCTGATTCCTTTGGCCAGCATCACAGGTATAACATTCTCCAGTATATGGGCATAGCCCCAACCCCCATAGGCCCTCCGCTGATGCTTGTTCCAGATATCCTGTGCTATTAATATCTGGTCAAGATATCCTTTCTCGATAAGCTCGATTATCTCATTCAGACGTGTCGTATCGTTGGGGAAATCTATCACTCTGATGCCCAGTGGATAGTATCCTTCCCTGCCGAACAGGTCATATTCCAGGCAACAGCCTGTCTTTGCCAGCTCTATTCGGCTTTCGGGCTTACGCAGGGTTCGCTCGATGTGGTCCATGGTGGTGCGGCTGATGTCGGCTCCGAGTTTATCGAGTATCCTGATGATTGCCATCGGGGCCTCCTCGCTCTGACCAGGATGCACGTTCAGGGTTGCCCCTGTTATTTTTTGCGCCCGGGCAGCGGCGCGCAGGGACTTCATCTCATTATTCGTTATTGGCCACGATGTGCCAATTTCTCCAATCAGGCCTGCATGTATTCCCGTATTACCTGCGCCCTCTGTGATGTCCCTCACGATTTCCTCTGTGATTTGGTCCTCAGTTTTATCATCCATCTCGGGTCCAAACGAGGCTGCGATGTAGTAACCTGACCCCATAATAATGTTCAGCCCCGTGGCACGAGAAATGCGCGCCAGTGCTTCAGGGTCTCGTCCCAGTCCTATATTGCTCATCTCTACGATTGAGTTCCCCCCTGCTATCTTGAAATGCATTGCTTCATTTATGGCTTCCTGCTCATTGCGCATCAGCACATCGTCAAGGTTCTGGTACAGGTGATAGCGAATCCACCATAATATATCGAGGCTGACCGGACGGTGCGATATATCTTTATCGCTGGCCGTAATTTGTTCGGTAAACCATGCCGACCCATCGCTTACCAAGTGTTCATGTGGAAGAGTGATTCCAAGTTTATCTGGCTCGATTATTCCCAGAACTGTTTGTATCTTCCCTGCTAGCTTTGCTGTGCTCATGCTTTCGCCTCCCGGTTTTTCATTATTACTAATGGGTATCGTTGAGTCTATTTCTCACCATTCCATTCAGGAAGAAAAGGAATGGAAAAACTATATGTTCATATTCTGTTACGAGCTGTTTTCATGTAGCAGTAGTGTTATCTTGCTCAGGCAACTGTGAGGCTTTTGATGAGGGCTGACTGCTTAATGGAGTTCTTTGTAGCTCAAGCGGAGCGCCACAACCGGAACAGAATCGGTTTCCTGGCATGTTCGGGTGGGCACACGCTGTACAGAGCACTGGTTCAGTGTTTTTTTCCTGACCGAAAAAAAGTTTTAGATGAGGCCAGGGAATCTCTATTCCCTCTTCATCAAACGCTTCTTTGATCCGCTTCCTGAGTTCACCGGTCACCTCCCACTGGGCAAGGGGTTGAGTATCTCCAACTATCTTAATATCAATACCTGAGGCACTGAAGTTTGATACCCTGAGAACCTGTGGGGTATTTAGTATCTTTGCTTTGAAGGCCACATCACTTGCCAACGTATCGCAGACTCTATTGATGACCTCTATGACATGATCAAGATTTTCCCGGTATGATACCGATATATCAAGGTTAACACGAGACCATCCTTTCGTGAAATTGCTGGCAGTGGTGATTTCTCCATTGGGAATGCTGTGAACCAGTCCATCAAGATCGCGAAGTGTAGTTCTTCTCAGGTTAATGTCTTCAACCTGTCCGGATATACCAGCTATCTTTACGACATCGCCCTTGTTGTACTGGTCTTCCAGTAAAATGAATAATCCATTAAGGAAGTCTTTTATTAGGTGCTGAGCACCAAAACCTACAGCAATGCCTACTATACCAGCGCCTGCAAGGAGGGGGGCGACTGGCACACCAATCTCATCGATAATACTGAATGTGGCGACTGTGATAATAACAATGAGCACCATCCCTCTAAGCATGGAAATCAGAGTCTCAGATCGTTTAGCCATCTCTGCTTTGGCTTTGCGCCCTTTCCCTCTAGCCTTAACTGAGCTTTCCACTACTCTTGGTAGTAGTGCTTTAAATATGCGGTAGATAATATAGGAAACCGATATGATAACAAGCAGAAAAATGCCGTGCTTAACCACCCATTCATTTACCATTTCTGTCGTTATAAGTTCGTGAACCCCTTGTCGTGAAATCACAATTGCAACCGCTGCGGTGGCAACGAACACCAGTGTGATTACTTCAATAGACCGGTGAAGGAGAGAGATTGCCCTCCACATATATTTTTGCCATTTGGAAGACGCCCATTTCTCAATGTGTGGCCGTAGAAAAGACCAGCTGAGGACAGAAAAGCAAAGCGTACAAGCAGCAATGATGAGTATCAAGATACTATTAGCGGTAAACCATTCCCACATACTGTTTACGTATCTCCCGGTGCTTGTCTGTTAACAGTATACTACAGCTAAGTTTAAATAAGTAAAGGACTGGTATTCCAGTAGTTGGATTACAAGTAAGAGTGGTTTTCATGTAGCATGCTTCTGTACAAGATTATTTTTACCTTCTTAAATATATTGTGCTAGTATGTATAACAGAAACGTGAGAGTGATTCCTCCGCTATGTGAGGGTAAACTCACCACCATTTTTTATTCATGGTCTGGTATTCTAAATGAGAGATAAAGTAGCTAAGCTGACCAGTATTATTGTCAACCCATTTCTGGTTAATGCTACTCTGTTATTGATAATATCACTTAAAAGCGCTGACAGCACTGCTGAAGGGGTGAAGTGGTTTTTGATATCCGTGGCTATCGGTATAGTCCCTATCTTTATCATTGTACTCTACCTGGTCAGGCATAACAGGGTTGATAGTCTCTTCATCAATATACGTACTCAGAGGGATAAAGTATATATTTATTCATCAGTACTGATGGGAACTGCCTGTGCCATTTTATTCTTTTTAAAGGCGCCGGTTATGCTGGTAGCTTTATTTGTAGCTATTTTCGTAACAGGGTTGGCGTTTGCCGGTGTTAATCGCTGGTGGAAGATAAGCATTCACGTTGCCTCTATCGCTGCGGCGGTTACGGCACTGGTCATTCTCTATGGGTCAGTTGCCGCATGGACTATTTCGCTGGTTCCCCTGGTGGCGTGGGGCAGGGTGAAAATGGAGCATCACACTCTAGCGCAGGTATTGACTGGAGGATTGTTATCCAGCCTGATTCTATTTCTGGTTTTCCTCTTTTTTAAACTGGTTTAGAAGAGAACTGGCTGGGAGATTGCCTTAATTCGTGTTGTTATACAGGCCAATTCGATTTCTACCTGCACGTTTTGCCCTGTAGAGCGCTGAGTCAGCGGCCTCTATGAGCCCGGTATTCCTGTTTGCATCTGTGGGGAAGGTTGCCACCCCGATGCTGATGGACAGTTTCTTGTTGGGTTGGCTTTTTATTTCTCCTTCAATATTTTCATTCTCTATTAGCTTGCGTAATCTTTCCGCAATCATTAGTGCCGCATCCTGATTGGCGTCGGGGAGGAGAACGGCAAATTCCTCTCCTCCATAGCGATATACACGGTCAAGTGGTCGCAGATTATGTGTCAGCGTCACTGATATTTGTTTAAGCGCAATGTCCCCCTTCAGATGCCCGTGGGAATCGTTGTAGTTCTTGAACCAGTCTATATCTATCATCAGCATGGATAAGGGCTTTCGACGTTGTTTGGCATTAGCTATTTCGGCTACGATATCTACATCAAACTTACGTCTATTGAAGCACTCGGTCAATCCATCCCGTACGGAGATATCCAAAATCTGCGAATACAGGATCGACCGTTCGATGGCAATAGACACCTCATTTGCAAGCAGTTTGGTCAGCTCTATATCATCTTTGTCGAAGGCATTCTTTTTTAAAGAATCCAGGTGAATAATTCCACGAACCTCTTTATTTTCCATGATGGGGGTACATATCAGAGACTGCATTGAGCATCCTTCAGGGAGACAACTAGTGATAGTACTGTCCAAGACATCATTTATGGAGATGCATTCCCCTGTCTGTATTATATAGTCTATTGCCGGTTTGCCTAAATCGAAATTCGACTTCCCAACTGTCTTTGCGAAACCGCTTTCAGCAAGGATTTCCACCTTGTTGTCTTTAATAAGAAGGATGGCACACCCGTCACAGTTCACTATTTCTATGAGTTCTCTCACCAGAATACGTGAAATCTCCTTCAGCCTCAGATTTGTACCAATGCTGTGATGAATCCTGGTGATAGCATTCAATCTTTTGAGTTCTTTCTCTGTTTCCCTATCCTCCATTTATTACTCCATTCGGGTCATCTGCGTGGTAACTTTACCTGTTGGCCTCTTCGCCTCGAGTCTATGTTTTATTTGATATATACCTTTTATTAACTAAATATACCATATCTCAACTAAACATATAATATCCTGTATTATATGGACCATATCAATTATTATTTACAAGAGGGAGGACATGCGGGGTATTTCTTGTGAATTTGGATATAAGGTATACTAATTAAATGGTGGATTTTCATTTATCTGCCGGGACATATGTGAATAGACGAAATACTATCAACAAGGGAGGTAAGCTATGGCTAGAATACAATCGGGAGTGGTAGAGCAAGAGGCACTACGGATGATTGCGACACTTATGGCATCGAGTGCCAGGACAGCCCCCAAGGCAAGAGGGGCTGATGA
>CAZZHQ010000007.1:0-51146 GCA_964654015.1 uncultured Dehalococcoidales bacterium
TGGTGACCCCGTTCTTACCAAGAACGTGCTCTACCGACTGAGCTATGTGGGCAAAATCCCACTTAAATCCCACTTAATAAGTGGAGAGGGTAGGATTCGAACCTACGTAGCCCGAAGGCAGCAGATTTACAGTCTGCCCCGATTAACCGCTCCGGCACCCCTCCTCAACAATGATTTTACCACAAACCAGTCGGTAAATCTAACCCAAGCCCGAGAGGGGATTCGAACCCACTAACCTACCGATTACAAATCGGTTGCGCTACCATTGCGCCACTCGGGCACCACTTTAACTGTTTTAGTATAAGAGAGACCAATCCTGGATGTCAAAAACATCACTAAATCAATGGAACAACAACCTATACTGCAAAACTTTGCTGCTTATTAAAAAGTGCAACTGGATTAATTGTTTATACGTAAAAGTAAAAACCTGATTATTCAGCTATGAAACTTATAGCTCGCCGGACTCTTTCATCCTGGCAAAGCATTCCCTGCAATAAACCGGTCTTCCTTCAGTAGGTTCGAACGGGACTGTCGTCTCTTGACCACAACCAGCACACACTGCAGGAAAACTACGTCTCTCTCCTGAGCCACCACCCCTATCCCTGCGACGGGACGACCGACATTCAGTGCAGCGCTTGGGCTCATTCATTAATCCACGAGACGCATAAAATTCCTGCTCTCCAGCTGTGAATGTAAACTCCCTCCCGCAATCACTACAAACCAACGTTTTGTCTGCAAAAGCCATGACACCCTCCTTTGATTTTGTATTTCCTCGTCTTCAGTGTAATCTCTTTGCCTAGTAACCAAACCCCTTGCAAAACATAGAGAGATGCCACTATACTTCGTTAGCTGGACTTTTGCTTATTGGAAAGACCCAAGCTTTGAAATAACACTGGACCAAGTTACCTTTACCCTGGTAACTATAATATGTAAAGCGATATCAGGTCAAGTAAATAGTCCTGTTGAATATCAGAATATGAATATTATTATCAATTCATATCCTGGTCACGGAATATACCAAAGGATTAATTAGAGATGCCTCCAGTACTCAACAGTAAGGATATTAAGCGACTATTAGATACAAGCCCTCCTATTGTTGAAGGGCTATTAGATATTGAAAAACAGCTCCAGCCCGGTGGCATTGATCTTACTTTACAAACGGTTGCATCATTCTCTTCTCCCGGTGCCATAGGCTATGATAATAAAGAGCGAATTATATCGGATACTTCTCCTCTATCTTTCACCGACTCAGGAACTATCAATCTGGCAACCGGGTGTTATCTCATTACCTATAACGAGGTAGTGCATCTGCCTCAAAATATCATGGCATTGGGTTTGCCACGTTCCAGTTTACTACGTTGCGGCGTGAGTATTAATACTGCGGTCTGGGACGCAGGATACTCTGGTAGATCTCAATCCCTATTGGTAATCTATAACCCCATGGGTTTTCTACTCCATAAAAATGCCAAAGTTCTTCAGCTCATCTTCTTCCAGTTGAGCAGCCCTGTTGAGCAGGGATATACTGGCATCTTTCAGGGAGAGAACCTTTAAAACACTCAGGTTGTTTGGTACCATAAATAACATTGAGCAGAATTTGGTAGAGCCAAAGTAACTTCCTGGATATAACTGAGGCAACTAGTCTATATACGAAAACTAACAGCCCATGGTTACGATATGTCACAGACTTGAGGAGACAACAAACGAATAACATCCGACACTTTTAACCTAATCAACTTGGTCCTTGACCCACCACCACACCAGAAATATTCGTTCTCAAGAACATGACTATCAACATACACGGGTAACTTTTTCTTATGCCCTACAGGAGGTATTCCCCCTGTAGGATAACCCGTAACATGTTCTGCAATCTCATTGGAAGCGATACGGACAGACCTGGACCCTGAACATGATTCAAGTTTATGTCTGCTCACTGTACAATCAGCCCTGACTATAGCTACTAATGTTTTTAAATCCTGGTCAACAAATACCAGGGTTTTTATTATTTCATTCAATGGTATATCGGTAGCCTGAGATGCCTCTGAGGCGTGGTGGGTGGATTTTTTCTCAATAAATTCAAAGTCAATCTTATTCTGACGTAAAAATGCTACCAGGTTCATTAAACATAACTCCTAGTTTAGCGGACAAATTATATATCTAAATATCTGCCAGTTAACATAATTATCGAATATCGGTTAACAACATCGCAACCTCATAGGCGCTAAGTTCCCGTGTCCGCCCTTCTTCGAGTTTCCCCAATTTAAGATTCCCCATCCGGATACGTTTTAGTGCGATAACTGGATAGCCAAGGGCATAAAACATACGATGTAGCTGTCTTTTTCTACCTTCATGAATTGTAACGCTGTAGTCAAAAGGAACAGGAGGAATCAGACTCTTAATCCTGGCGGGATAAGTAATCCCATCATTAAGCTGAATCCCAGTCTCAAATTTTTTTAATTCCTTTGCCTGCAAACGCTTCCCTATTAAAACCAGATATTCCTTCTCATGTTCGAACTTAGGATGGGTAAGTTTGTAGGTAAGTTGTCCATCGTTAGATAGAAGCAATAAACCAGTACTGTCAATATCCAATCTTCCAACCGGGTATACCCTCAGGCTACGGTACTTCTCAGGCAAAATACTTATGATGGTCTTGCGGTTTTTAGTATCCTTTGTTGTTGAGAGAACGCCCTCAGGTTTATTGAGCATCAGGTACACCTTTGGTGCAGGTCGCAATTCAAGCTGTTTTCCATCTACACTGACGACATCCGAGTCCGTTTCCACAAGGTATGAAAAATTCTCAGTGACAATGCCATTCACCTGTACCTTACCCTGGCGGATAGCGCTGCATATATTCCGACGTGAGCCTATTTCAAGCTCAGTCAGCAATTTGAGTAACGGACGTTCCAGTTCCATTTTAGTCCTGTTTCAATCAACTCTTTCATTTCGGTCATGTCCCAAGTTTCGAACTCAGCAATTCCATCCCGCTAAACCCGAGCTATCTCCGTTACTTTTTTATAGAAATACTTAATCAGGTTTAATACTCCTGATAGATAATCGTTAATTAACCTTCCTAAGTCTTATCTATATTCTCTTTATTTTGGTATCTGAACTACCTGCAAAACAAATTTAGTAATGGTGCTCAATATTCGATACCTTGTCGAGCAATACCACCTTTGGTGAACGGATATTTGATTTCCACCATTTCGGTGACAAGGTCCGCCTTTTCAATAATCTCTTTTGGTGCCCCACGCCCGGTTAGAATCAACACCATTTCCTCAGGTTTCTTAGCTATCAAGTCTAGCACCTGGCCAGTACTTATTAGTCCTTTGTTCAAAGCAACCATAATCTCATCTAGGACGACCATGTCATATATCCCATCTACTATAGTTTTCTTAGCAAGGGCCAAGGTTTGCCCGGTGGGTAAACGGAGTTCTTCTAAACTCATATTGAAGCTGTTCCTGGTATTTAGTTGTACAATCTCAAAGTGATGGTACTTTGCAGCAAAAAGATGTTCCCCGCAAAGGCTATCCCCTTTAATGAACTGGATGATGATGACCTCCATGCCGTGTCCCACGGCCCTGATAGTTTGCCCCAGAGCCGCTGTGGTTTTACCTTTGCCATCACCAGTATAAACTTGAGTTAGTCCTCGTGTCTGCTTCATCATCATCGCTCCCTTTTATCATACGCTGTGACGAGAGTATCAGGTAATCCATTAGTAGGGTGAGAATAAATACATATTTCATCTCTATATACTGCTAGCCCAATCCACATTAATGCCAGATTCTTGTGCTTGTTCATCGTCCAGCTGCATTAAAACAAAAGACCGTGCATAAATCCAGATGATTATAACACCTGTTAACACAGATGGAGGAACTATCCATTCCTCAGCTCATTTGGCTAAGGAAAGCCCACTATCAGCCAGAATACAACCCTGTGCATTTCCTCCATATTAATGCTTAACAGACAAAATGTAATAGAGTTTAAAAGCTCCTAAAGCCACGCCAGTAAATATTCGTTTGGCCATCGGCAATATTATTACCTGTACACACTAATAAATAGACAACGAGAACAGCGCCCATATATCCTGAATATTATAGGGCAGTTGTGCTCTGATATAATCAGACGCTGGCCAACGTTATTAAGTATATGGGGCTAGTGAAGGATGGAAAGAAAAATGGTAGACAACTCTATGATAAAAATTGAAACTATTGATAATATCCCGGTTCAGCTTGATAGTGAAGACATATTAAAGAAGCTACACATGGATAAGAAAAAGGCAGTTAAAAACGACATTCAGGAACTTATTGATCTGGCAAAGTCTATAATTACTCCACGAGCTATTTACGGAATCGCATATATTTCTGATAAAGGCACGGACACAGTAAGCATTGGTGATACCACTTTCAGCAGCCATGTGCTGAGCACTAATTTAGCAAGCGTCGGCAGATTTTTTCCTTACGTCGTTACCATCGGCAAAGAGCTGGAAGAAAGTACCAGTTCCATGAAACTGCTCAAGCAGTATTGTCTGGAGGAGATAGGCAACATCGCCTTACGCAGTGCCAGAAAATACCTCGAGGACTATCTTGAGAGCGAGTATAAGATTTCGCATCTTTCCAGCATGAGCCCGGGGAGGATAGCAGACTGGCCGATTTCGGAGCAGAAACAATTGTTTTCGCTGTTTGGAGATGTCAATGAACTGCTTGGAGTTACCTTAAGCGACAGCATGATGATGATACCCAGAAAATCTGTTTCCGGTGTGTACTTTCCTACAGAGTTTCATTTTGAAAGCTGCCAGTTATGTCCCAGGGAACGATGTGATGGGAGAAAGGCTCCCTACGACGATAAACTGGCAAAGAGCTACTCAGCCAGCGCAATATGAGAATCGCCAATCCTTAGCAAATTTCCGCGTAGATTTTATAGTCCTCGAATGCTTACCGAGGTAACATATTTCTGAGCGATTGCTTTAAAACTTTCCAGCTTTTCCGCAGGGTATGGAGACAGCTTCATGTAGGAAGGGTCCAGTGTAGGCTGTTCCACCCGATACTGCTGCAGATAATAGTGGGCTGCGCCTTCTATCAGGCGGGCTATGCTTTCTATTTCCTTACTACCAACCAATCCCGGCACACAGGTCGTTCTGAATTCATATTCTATGGGAGATTCCAGAATTATCTTTATACTATTTAGTATTCTGTCTGTGTTTAGTTCCAACCCGACCGCAACATCATATCTATCAATCGATGTTTTTATGTCCATAGCAATATAGTCCACCAACCCCATTTCTAATACCATACGTAACATGTCCGTGCTATAGCCATTGGTATCTATTTTTATGGACAAATCCATTTCCCGTAACTTTCTCAATAATGCTATCAATTCACTACCGTTTATCAGCGGCTCACCGCCGGTAATTTCCACTGCATCAATGAAACCTTTCCGTTTTCCCAGGTCTTCGAGTACGGCTTCGCTATTTTTATAGTCTAAACTCTCATAACCGTCTATAAGACTCACATTATGACAAAAGGGACACCTGAAATTACAACCACCCAGAAAGAGTATAGAGGCTATTTTCCCAGGATAATCGATAACCGATATGCCCTGAACACCACAAATCTTCATCGCGCAGAATTAAGTTCCCTGGAGTACAAATTCTTTCCGATTCTTATACTCTTCCTGCTTGCCCTTATTCCATTGTTTCACAGGACGGAAATAACCTACCACACGGGAATATATTTCAGTATCCTTCCCACATTCAGGACACTGAAAATGCTCACCGCTCAGATAGCCATGTGTCGGACAAATCGAAAAGGTTGGTGTTATTGTAAAATAGGGCAGATGGAACGTCTCAGTGACCCTTTTAACAAGCAGCTTAACACTTTCAGGGTCGTCCACTTTTTCACCCAGAAAGCCGTGAAACACCGTGCCGCCAGTATATAAAACCTGCAAATCATCCTGCTTGCTTAGAGCTTCGAACAAATCTCCTTTGAAGTCAACAGGAAGTTGTGTTGAATTGGTGTAGTAAGGTTCATCATTACCGGCAACTTTTATATTTGGAAAATTATCGCGGTCAATTCTTGCCAAACGATAACAGGCACCTTCACCAGGGGTCGCCTCCAAATTAAACAGGCCCTCAGTCTCTTTTTGATATTTTGCCAGCTCATCCCTCATGAAATTAGCCACTTTCACTGCAAATTCTTTGCCCCTTTCAGTAGATATGTCCTCTCCCAGGAAATTCAAACAGGCTTCGTTCATCCCTATGAGTCCAATAGTAGAGAAATGATTAGTCCAGTAGGAACCCAACCTTTCTTTAACAGCGGACAGATAGAATTTTGAATAAGGATACAATCCCTGCTCTGTGAATCGTTCTATCGTTTTCCTTTTGAGCTCCAGGCTTTCTTTCGCCAACAACATAAGATTACGCAATCTATCAAAGAAATCTGTTAATTCATTGGAAAGATAGCCAAGTCTAGACATGTTAATGGTAACGACACCTATACTGCCGGTTAACGGATTGGACCCAAATAACCCTCCCCCTCGTCTCCTGACCTGCTCAATATCCAACCGTAACCTGCAACACATACTTCTGGTATCCTCCGGGCTCATGTCGGAGTTAACAAAATTCGCAAAATAGGGGATGCCATACTTGGCTGTCATCTCCCAGAGCGAGTCTAACTCCTTGCTCTGCCAGTCAAAATTTTTGGTGATATTGTATGTAGGAATAGGAAAGGTAAAAATACGCCCCTTGGCATCACCCGCCATCATCACCCCACAGAACGCCTTGTTTAACATATTCATCTCTTCCTGGTATTCACCGTAGGTCGAGTCCTGCAACTCTCCACCGATTATTACCGGCTCATCCTTCAGTAAAGAAGACGCAAGAAGGTCGAAGGAAAGATTGGTGAACGGTGTTTGAAAACCTACCCTGGTGGGAATATTCAGGCTGAACACGAACTCCTGTACCGCCTGCTTTGTGCCTTTGTAATCAAGTCCGTCATACCTTATAAATGGAGCCAGGAGAGTATCAAAATTAGAGAAGGCTTGAGCCCCGGCTGCTTCACCCTGGAGAGTATAAAAGAAATTGACTACCTGCCCTAAAGCGCTTCGAAGATGCCGGGGGGGAGTACTTTCAACCTTGCCTTCTGCGCCCTTAAAGCCTTTCAATAACAGGTCTTTTAAATCCCAACCACAGCAATATGCGCCCAGAATTCCAAGGTCGTGAATATGAAAGTCTCCCCTGATATGAGCTTCTCTCATTGCCGGGGGGTAGATTGCTCCAAGCCAGTAGCGGGAGGCTATTCCAGCCGAGACATAATTGTTGAGCCCCTGCAGGGAGTAATCCATGTTGCTGTTCTCATTTACTCGCCAATCCAATCTGCCCAGATAGTCCTCCACCATTCTCTTGGCCCCTGCAATCAATCGTCTTGATTCTCTCAACTTGGCGTGTTGGTCTCGATACAGAATATATGCCTTGGCAGCTTTGGCATAACCATTCTCAACAAGTATTTTCTCAACCAGGTCCTGCACCTCTTCCACCATTGGAACACGTCCATCACGACAGGTAATTTCCAGAATAGAAACCAACTGATCGGATAGATGTTCCGCCTCTTCACGATGTCCCTCATCCACAGCTTTAAACGCCTTGAACACGGCTTCTGTAATCTTGTCTGGCTCAAACGGAACAATGTCCCCTTCTCTTTTTTTTATTTGTTTAACTTTCTGTTTCTCCATCGAACAACATCTCCTTCCAAGCAAGAATGATACTCAAGCGAATCCAAAATAAGTCGACTGCGAAAAAGTATGAACAAGTGTAAGTCATACCACATATTGATGTCAACAGTTTTCGGAATACCAGATGTTGAAAATACTTCTCCAAGTTCTGATAATCAGAAGCTTAACGGGAACCACAGGAGCTTATGGTTAAAATCACACTAAAATGGATTTTCTAGCAGAGGCAGCAACCACGTAAACCAGAAGACCTCTGGACCAAGCAATGTTTTCCTCATGCTGACTGCACTGAAGAAACAGGTTAACTGATAGCCAATTCTCAACTGGCCGGGTGTTTCACATCAACCTATAAACTTCTCTATCCGCTCCATAGCTTCGACAATGCGCTCTACTGGCTGAGCATTAGATATTCGTACATACCCTTCACCGTTCTTACCATAAGAAGAACCAGGTATCATCCACACGTTTTGCTGCTCAAGAAGCTGCTGGCAGAATTCCCTTGATTCATAACCTTCAGGAAGTCGCCCCCAGCAATAGAAAGTAGCCATGGGATTCATCATCTCGAGTCCCATTTTTCGCCAAGCTTTAACCACCACATCTCGTCTTTCGGCAAATATCTCATTGCGCTCTTTCATCCAACCAACAGGCCCAGTCAGTGCCGCGACAGTTGCCACCTGGAGTGGATAGAATATACCACGGTCAACCTGGGATTTAACCTTCTTTACACCACTAACGATGTCCTTGTTCCCCAAAAGCATTCCAACGCGCCAACCACAGCTATTAAAAGACTTAGACATAGACACAATTTCGATTCCCACTTCTTTCGCACCAGGAAGGCTGAGGAAACTTGGAGGTTTGTGCCTACCAAAGTAAACGTCAATATACGGATTGTCGCTTACCACCCATACATCAAACTCTTTTGCCCATTCAATAAGTTTTCTGTAAAAATCAGCAGTAACAGTAGCCCCTGTTGGATTGTTGGGGTAGTTTATCCATATCATTTTAGCCTTTTTTGCTACGTCAGATGGAATAGCCTCAAGATTCGGAAGAAATTTGTTTTCACTTAGCAGAGGATAAAATTCAACCGTACCCCCTGCAATTTTCGCACCTGCTTCGTAAGAAGGATACCCGGGATCAGGAATCAGCACCAGATCGCCATAATCAAGAAGACAATAATATATTTGAAAGAGGCCATCAGCGCCACCGAGACAATAAATCACCTCGGTTTCAGGATCGATTTCGACGTCATGGCCACGTTTATACCAGTCAGCTATAGCAAGATTAAACGGCTTTGCCGTATAAGCAGAAGGATAATGATGGTTATTGGGATCCGAGACAGCATCCACAAGTGCTTTCAATTGGTGATCTGCTGGAACAACATCAGGATCCCCCAATCCAAGATTTATCACATCCCTACCTTCAGCCTTCATCAGCGTTAGCTTCTGATGCATTGCCGGTCCTCCATAGGCTTTGAAATCATTCAATTTGTTTGCAGTTTTCATATTTCCACCATTCTGGCTCTCTTTTTAAGAAGAGCTATATTCTCCTGATATATTTTTACAACCCACCATCTACTTGCCAAACACCCCTGGCAATCCTTTTTCAAGACTATAATGACATAGCGAGGATTATACCTTGGTAGAGATTCAAAGTACAGATTTAGAGAGATCTAATAGGACCCGACGAAGTATTTATCTACCTCCAAATCCGTAATTTCATAGCCAACACCATCCTCTTTCAACCTCTCCTCCAGGGCTGATATTGCATAATCAGCACAGACAACCGAAACAGCCAACCCATGACATGCCATTTCTACCACTGCTTCTTTTACTCCATAAAGATAATCAGGATCTATTCCTGCTTGTTTTAATACCACTATTGACTCAATTCCTAGCGCACCTACCAGATTACTCTGGCTCATCCTGCTTTTTAATACAGAAATGTCTGTATTTCTGGAACCACCATTCCGTATACCCGGAATCTTAAATATGGTCACACTACCCACCCCGAGGCTAATAACGCCTTCCACATTCGATATACCGATATCCTCTCCCTTTTTAGCCTTTGATGCCGTTATCCCCCGAGCTCCTTTATCACTTGCAATATCTGACGCAAATAATAATCCATCTTTCATATACAAAGATACCAACTGTCCAGAGCCTAGATCATCGACAGCGATAGCTGTCGAAACAGACAAATCAGCTACTATTTTGTTCACAAACATGGTATATGTCTGCAACTGCCTCGCCATCCTTAAAATCCAATCTACCCCTTCTCTAGTTACTTTATATTTAGACCGGCCGGTAGAACTCAACCAACCATCACAAATCAATTCTTTAATATACTCTGAAACTGCTTGAGACGTTATCTCTAAATTCTTTGCAATCTCTTTCTGGTGTATAGTTGGTTGGTTAGCCGCTATCTCCAACAATATCTGAAATTTGCTGGTTAAATTCTTGCTCTTTAATATATCTACCACTAAAGTCATTATATCACCAGTTGCTTACAACTAAGCTAATGCGATTTCTTGTGGTGCAAGCGAACCAGGACAACCTTTTTCCAGTATACATTCATGGCAACGAGGTCCCCTGGCGTGACAAATTTGTCTACCATGCTTTATTACATGGACATGAAACTGATATATTTTAGAAGGATGAATCTTATTCTGCAATAGGCGATGTGCCTCATTTATATTAACATCAGGCTCCAGCAATCCCAGCCTTTTTACCACCCGGAAGATATGGGTGTCTACAGGTAAAGATGGCCTCCCCAAGGAAAAAAGAAGCACACAACTGGCCGTTTTAAGACCAACTCCCGGCAAGCTAATCAGGTAATCTACAGCTTCGGTTGTGCTCATTGATTCCAGGAAATCCAGGGTGAAATTACCTCTTTCATTAAAAATACCCTGGAGTATCTGTTTTATCCTTACTGCCTTAAGTCTTGACAATCCACCGCATCTAATACTTTGGGCGACATGATCTACAGAAGCAGAAGCCACACTCTGCCAATTACCAAAAGTGTCCATTAGTGATTTGAAAGCGCGGTGAGAATTTAAATCTGAAGTGTGCTGTGAAAGTATGGTCTCTATAAGTACATCTAGGTGCCGTTTTACAGGATTCCATTTTGGAATGCCATATTCTTTTTCCAATAAAGCGATGATATCTTGTATAATCATGTTTCCAAAACTCGTCTCCTGAACATTTATACTAGTGTATTCTATAAAAATAAAATGAAAAAGCGCAAAATCATTCTGGACATGGACACTGGCATCGACGATGCTCTGGCCATAATTTTGGCATTGAAATCTCCAGAGCTGGAGGTCTTAGGCATCACTACAGTGGCTGGTAATGCTCCAGTTAGGCTCTGCAGTATTAATACTCTACGCATACTTGAGTACCTGAATATAACTGATATCCCGGTGATAGAGGGTATGGAAGAACCATTAAAACAACCATTCGCTGGCGCATTGGGCTATCATGGATCAGATGGCTTGGGTGAAATCAAATTGCCTCCCCCAAAACTTCATACCCAGTCTACAACAGCATGGGAGTTTATTGCTGAATCAGTTTCAAAAAATCAGGGGGAAATCATCCTGGTAGCTACTGGACCATTAACCAACATAGCTGTTGCCCTTAATCATATTCCTGGTTTGGCTAGCTCTCTCTCCGGAATAGTCCTCATGGGTGGAGCTTATGGCCTTACTCAATATGGAAAAGGGAACCGAACTCCTTTCGCCGAGTTCAATATCTGGCAAGATCCAGAAGCTGCCAAAATAGTCTTTGATTCTCAATCAGTGATCTCCGCTGTTGGTTTGGATGTATCTATGAATCCCACGGCTTGCTTAACAGGATGCCATCTGGAACAAATACAGAAATATAATACTCCCCATGCACGGTTGGCAGCTAAATTAATAGAATACATCATTAGTCATCATACATATTGTGAACTTCATGACCCTTTAGCCTTAGCAGCTGTCTTAGATACTTCCCTATTCGGTTTTTTATCCGCTCCCGTAGAAATAATAACTGGCGATGGATGGGACAGAGGAATTACACACGTTTTACCGAAGATAGATGAGATTGGTCCTCCACCAGTATATATCGCCAATACTATCGATGGGGAACGCTTTGTGAAACTATTCCTATCCCGGTTAAGGGATGTTTGAACTATTGTGATATTCATTCATCATACTTGGTTGCAGACATACTGCGAATACAATAGAATGAGCACAGATGATTATCGTACGTTGCGCCAATAAATATCATCTGAAGACAGCAAGTCGAGGCGATTTTAAGGAGGGAAAGTGGATATACCAGTAATATCTATCAGTGGTAAACCTTACGATTTGGGACTTCAACATGGCACACAGGCCAAAGCAGCAATTAATAAAAATGTGCAGTTTTATCTGGCTCACTGGGAGTATTTCGCTGGCGTAAACAGGGAGCAAGTTCTACAGGATGCAAGGAAATTTATCCCATACATCGAAAAGTTCGACCCAGATTTAATCGAGGAGCTAAAGGGTCTAGCAGAAGGTTCCGGTCAGCAATTTGAAGAAATAATAGCCTTAAATGCTAGATGGGAGCTAAACTATGCCTACAACAAATGGGCAATTCCAGAAGCTTTCATTCCTGGAGGATGTACAGCATTTGCCTTAACGCAAGAAGCGACCGACAATAAGCACATCTACATCGGGCAGAACTGGGATTACAATCCTTATGATTCATTACTTATCATGCACATCAAGCAAGAAAATAAACCCGATATCATCATGAGTATTGAGGCAGGTACTATTGGCCAAAAAGGATTCAATTCAGCGGGGATAGGAATCGTTCAGAATTACATGCAATGTGAATCTGATTCATTTAAACTTGGCCTGCCCACTTTAATCAAAGAGCGTGGGATTCTAAACTGCAGAAGTTTGCCCGAGTGTTTAATGATTCTAACCAGTTGGGAAGGTCCAAATTCCGCAAATTTAGTAATCGCACACCGCGATGGAGAAGCTATAAACGTTGAATGTGCACCTGCAGACGAATTCTTCCTCTATCCGGAAAATGGCATCCTTGTTCACTCCAATCACTTCTTATCCCCCAATCTCCAGGGCAAGGATACAGGGAAAAATAGAGTACCCGACTCAATAATACGAAATTTCCGCGCCTCCCGACTGTTCCAGGAAAAACGAGGGTCCGTAGGGGTTGACACTATCAAAAATATCCTAAGTGATCATTTTGGTTATCCTCGTTCCATCTGTCGACACCGAATAGAGAACCTTAATCCAAATGAACAATCTGAAACAACTACTTCAGTAATCATTGACCTGACTGAAGGAGAAATGCTTTACACCGATGGGCCTCCGTGCTCCAACGTCTACAAGTCCCTTACCATGAACGATTACTAAATTATGGCGCTTGATAGAAATTCATAAGGGAATTTAGCTTATAGTTTCATTCAGATATATATCACTCTTTTGGACTGAGTTCAATAACCTTGTTCTTGCTCCGGAGTCCGCTAAGAATCCTTATCTGGCTCCTGGGAACTCCAAAGTGTTGAGCCAATAGTTTTATCACTGCTTGATTAGCTTTACCATCTCTTGGCTGTTCGTGAACTTTGACCAATAACTTATCGCCTTCTTGAACAATTTCTTCAGTTTTTGAGTTAGGTTTGACCCTAATCAGAACTTTCATTTCCTTTTATCTCAGCCCATATACCATTTCTATAAACTCCCTCTATCTTAGCCAGAGTTATCCTGTTGGTTAAAGATTCCCCACTTCTGGTAAAAACTCTGATATAGTTATCTGTAAGACCACAGTATATGCCTTCTCGAGGAACTATTTCTTTCTCCCACAACACAGACAGAATCCGCCCTGAAAACTTTGCATAGAAGCTATGCCGACAACAATCTGCCAACTCTAACATCCTATTTGCACGATCTTTTTTTACCTTATCAGTTATTTGACCAGACATATCAGCCGCTTCAGTTCCCTGACGGATTGAGAAAGGGAAAACATGGATAGCTGCGAAGCCAAGTTGTTTACAGTAAAGGTAGCTTTCTTCAAATTCTATGCCGCTCTCTCCCGGAAACCCGACCATAATATCTGTGGTAATAGATACATCAGCTATGCTCTTTTTAATAAGTGTTACCATCTCTTGATAAGCATCAACAGAATAGCGACGCTTCATTCTGCTCAAGACAGTATTACTTCCACTTTGGAGAGCTAAATGAAAATGGCGACAAAGCCTGTTGTTCTGCCACAGGGCAAGTAACTGTGGCGTTATTTCTTCAGTTTGAAGCGAGGAGAGGCGTATCCTACGAATATTTGTATTATTAAGAATACATTCAATCAACCTTTCTAATCCGTTGCCGTTATCTCTATAACAGCCAATTTTAGTCCCTGTGAGAACAATCTCTTTGTAACCCAGGGAAACTTTCTTTCTAATCTCCTCAATTATCTGAGGGACAGGTACAGAATGCTCATAAGTCCTTACACTAGGTACGATGCAATAGGTGCACGGCGTATTACAGCCATCCTGTATCTTTACCAGGCTACGCGTCCGAAAGCCATCGGATATATCATGCCCCCCTATCCCACTGGCACCCACAAACGAGTCTACCGGCAGTGGTAATCCTTTTACAATTTCAAGCAAGTGTGGCTTGTCTTTGTTATTAACAACAATATCGGCAGTAGAGGAAAACTCGTGAGGGGCCCTATGAGCATAACATCCAATAGCAATGACAATAGCGCATGGGTTTCTGCGCCTGGCAGCCCTCAATGCACGCCGTGACTTGGAATCAGCAACATGTGTTATCGTACATGTGTTAATAATATATATATCCGCCTGATCCGCAGGTAATACGACCTGATATCCATCTTCTCGAAATTGTCCAATCAGGGATTCCGTTTCTGCCTGATTAAGCTTACAACCCAGTGTGTAAAAAGCTACTCTAGTATAATTTCCACTTGCAGTTGCATCCATGCATGCATTACAATACATCAACTTGCTATAATAGGAAAATCACTAGAACAGTTCTCATCATCGTACTGTTTAGTGTGGTTACGGTATTAATTTAACTTCCTAAGGAGCTGACAAGAAATATGAACAAAACAAGAGTAATATGCCTGATAACAAGTCTACTACTTAGCCTAGCGATAATTGGA
Source organism: uncultured Dehalococcoidales bacterium (assembly GCA_964654015.1). Lineage (GTDB taxonomy): Bacteria > Chloroflexota > Dehalococcoidia > GIF9 > AB-539-J10 > JAUUZT01. Next base: position 14,874 of record CAZZHQ010000007.1, read on the forward strand.
GTGCCATTAAGTCAAGTGGCCATGGCAACTGATATAGAGCCGGAAAATCTAACCAGTACTCTCTCAAAACAAGCTTCGCTACCAGAAGATGAAGAGAAAGTGGAAGACGTAGTACCCGCAGAAACCTTTGAGATAGGAGCCAAGTATCCGGTTTTAACAGGTGCATCGGATACTTCATTCCTCTTTGAAGTAGATTTCACAAGAGCAGGTGGTGATCAAGACCTTAATTTTGACCTCACGGTCACAGGGCCTAAAGACTGGTTGGTTTATGCAGCCCAAGACGCATACAACAAGGATAAGCGAATATCTGCTATGCGCATAAACAGGTTCTCTATTAAGGAAACTATCGTAGTTATAGCCGTAGCCCCCTACTGGCTTTACCCTGAACCAGGGGATTATTCAATATTATTAGAGGCAAACTCAGAAGACGTTAAAGGAAGCATTGAGCTCACTGCAAAAATCACTGCGAGATATGATTTTGTTGCAATAACAGAATTGACAGGAGGGCGACTAAATATCAAAGCTAAAACTGGCGATGAGAGTTACTTTCCTATCAGCGTTACCAATATAGGAACAGCAACTCTGGATAGTGTCACCCTGTCTTCAAGTAAACCAGAAGGATGGAGTATAACTTACACACCAGAAAAAATTGAGAATCTGTCGCCTGGAGCTAGCCAGGAGGTCGAAGTTAGTATCATGCCTCCTAAAAAGACCATATCTGGTGACTACATTATAAGTTTACAATTTGCGGGAGAGCCTTCTTCCTACTCCCCTGATTTAGGAATAAGAGTAACTGTAGAAACGTCGACCTCGTGGGGCTTCGTAGCGATCGGTATCATAGTCGCAATAGGAGCTGCACTATTATTAGTATTTAAACGTTTGGGCAGACGTTAATAATGGGAGAAATTGTTGTCGAGACTAAAGACCTGACCAAAAACTACGGTGATTTCACTGCGGTCAACAAACTTAACCTCAAGATAGAGGAAGGGGATATCTTCGGGTTCCTGGGTCCCAATGGAGCTGGTAAAACAACTACCATCCTGATGTTGCTTGGTCTTACCGAACCAACATCAGGTAGTGCCACGGTCTGGGGTTTCAATCCTTCTAGAGAACCTCTCAATGTCAAGAGAATCGTTGGATATCTCCCTGAGAGGGTTGGTTTTTATAGAAACATGACCGCCAGCGAAAACTTGATGTACACTGCAGATTTAAATGGCCTCTCCAAAAAGGAAACCAAGAAAAATATGCCGGAACTACTGGCTACTGTTGGTTTATCAGATGTAGGAGAGAAACCGGTAGGTGCCTTTTCCCAAGGAATGAAACAACGTCTTGGCATAGCGGATATGTTAATCAAAAAGCCGAAGCTCGTCTTTCTGGATGAACCCACTTCTGGTATCGACCCAAATGGAATCACAGAGATTCTCGACCTCATTTTGAAAATGGCCAAACAGAAAATATCTGTTATTTTTTGTTCACACCAACTTAATCATGTACAGAAAATATGCACCAGAGTGGGTATACTATCAAAAGGGAATTTCGTAGCTGAAGGCCCCATTGAGCAACTAGGAAGACAAAGCCAGGGAGGGGCACGTTACCAGATTGAAGTTCAGGTGGAAAAAGTGGACGATGAAATTGTCAAACTAGTAAAGCAGATTAAGAGTGTGGCCAACATAACCGTTTCGTCAGATTCAATGCTAATCAGTTGTGATAGAGACCTTAGGTCTCAGATAGCAAAAGTAATCGTTGATTCAGGAAGGCCTTTAATAGGAATAAAAGTCGAGGAAATGAGTCTAGAGAAAATTTATAAAAAATTCAGCCGTGGTGAGTAATTTATGTATGCTGTTTTTCGCAAAGAATTAGCTGACCATCTTACTAGTAAAAGGTTCGTAATCTTGTTCGGCTTGGTATTGTTATCTGGAATATTCGCTATCTATATAGCCAGCCAGAATATTAGGACCGAAGTAACTCCTCTCACTGAACTAATATTCCTAAAGCTATTTACCACCTCAGGCAGCAATTTGCCAGCCTATCCTTTCTTCGTATCTCTATTTATACCACTCATAAGCATAGCTCTGGGATTTGATGCTGTTAATAGCGAGAAAAACAGTGGCAATCTGAGTCGACTGTTATCCCAGCCTATTTATAGAGACGCTGTAATTAATGGAAAGTTTCTGGCAGGACTTGCTATTCTGGCTATCATTATTGTAAGCATGATCGCCTTCGTCGCCGGATTAGGACTTCGTTTAATTGGTGTACCCCCAACCTCAGAAGAAATACTAAGGCTTATAGCCTTTATCCTAATAAGTGTGACTTATGGTGCTTTTTGGCTAGCCTTATCTTTACTCTTCTCAGTATATAGTGATCGAGCATCTACTTCTATGTTATCTTCGCTAGCATTATGGATTTTCTTCTTTCTGTTTACTTCCATGATTGCAGGGGCTATCTCAACCGCACAGATTCCAATCGACTCGAACTCCAGTGCTGAGTTGATAACTCAACACTATGAACTTAGTGGCATGTTAAGCCGTATTTCCCCGAGCACGCTATATGGAGAAGCAACCAATGCATTATTGATGCCCGAGATAGGTAGCCTTAATCCAGCAATCATGCTGATAAGCACTTACACTGATGGAAGGATATTTACCTCCCTAAGTTTTAGCCAGAGCCTATTACTCGTCTGGCCTCAATTGGTCAGTATGATTGCTTTAGCAGTCGTCTGCTTCGCCGCCTCATATATCAAGTTTATGAGACAAGAAATAAGGTCTGTGTAGCAATTGGTTAACGCATAGCGTATAAGATAAATACCATATATTTCATGATCAGCAAGTTGCATAAAGAGGTATTGTCCTCAATTAATTAGGGCAATGATTCTGCTTCTAATGTTTTCTATAGAGCATTCAGTGATTGTAGAAAGGAAAAAATCAGTACAATATTGAAATCAAATCACCGGCCTCATTGGAAAATATTTCCACCGACTCCTGAGGAGTATTCTAATGCAGTCAGTCTCCACCCCCTAATTACTCAACTCCTCTACAATCGAGGAGTTGCTAGAGACGAGGTATGTTACTTTTTAACAAAACCCTGTATCTTGGATGACGATCCATTTCTGTTTACTGATATGTCCAAAGCAGTGGACAGAATTAAAAAAGCCATAGATTCGGGAGAGAAAATCGCAATCTACGGTGACTTTGATGTAGATGGTATTACAGCCACTCTAGTTCTGGAGGAAGGTTTATCGTGGCTCGGTACTAATATCACCCATTACATACCAGATCGTCTTCTCGAAGGTCATGGACAACTACTATCTCTTAAAAAGCTTCATGAACAAGGCAATAACCTGGTTATCACTGTTGACTGTGGAATAACTGCTCTTAGAGAGGTAAAAAATGCCCAAGAAGATGGTCTGGATATAATCATTACGGATCACCACACTCCACTAGCAACTTTACCTCAAGCCATCGCTGTTATTAATGCCAAGCGAAACAACTCACAGTATCCTTTCCTTGAACTAGCAGGCGTTGGGGTTGCCTTTAAACTTCTTCAAGCGCTCTACATGAACGATGACAAAAAAGAACGACTGACAGAGCTACTCGACCTCGTAGCATTAGGTAGTGTCGCTGATATGGTTCCTCTCGTTGGTGAAAATCGCCATTTGGTAAAAGAAGGTTTAAAGGTACTAAACCGTACCAAGCGCATTGGACTTAAAGAACTGATAAGAATATCCCGTTTGGAACCAGGCAAACTAGATGCCAAGAGTATAGGTTGGTTTCTAGGTCCTAGAATTAACGCTGCCAGCAGGTTAGGTAATGCTGAAATTAGTTACGAACTGCTTACCACAAATACTTTAATACAAGCTGTTGAGCTGGCAACAAAGCTCGAAGAAACCAATGCCGAACGTCAGATCCTAACTAAAGATACCTTGTCTTTCGTAAAAGAAAAACTGGCTGGGAAAAAGGACATCCCTCTGCTTATGGAGAGCGATGAAAGTTATTCCATTGGTATTATTGGACTCGTAGCTGGAAAACTCGTTGATGAATTCCACAAACCCGCAATTGTCGTAAGTATTGGCTCTGATGGGTGCCATGGAAGTGCTCGAAGCATTCCTGAGTTTAATCTCACAACGGCTCTTGGTCAATGCCAAGATTTACTTACCACCTTTGGGGGGCATCCTCTAGCCGCCGGTTTTACAGTTTCACGCCAAAACTTGGCTCAGCTAGAGAATAGCCTGCAGAAAATAGCTATAGATAAGTTGTCACAGATCGATCTTCGCCCTGTCTTAAATATTGACGCTGAAATTCCCCTGTCTACTCTTACCGGCGATACTATTAATCTAATTCAGCAACTTGAACCGTTCGGACAGGGTAATCCTCATCCTGTCTTCTTAACTAAAAAAACGAAGGTCAAGAAATGTTATAACTTCGGTAATTCAAATAATTACCTTAAACTTGAACTTCAGCAAGGTGATGTAAGCTGGCAAGCTGTGAGTTTTCACTCCCATATGAGACAAGCAGAAATACCTGACTACATAGATATAGTATACAATCTAGAAAAGCGGCGATGGAAAGGAGAGGAGATCCTACAGATCAACCTTATCGATTTCGTTCCGTCTGCTTAGCTCTGTGCCTACCGATGATGAACAAAGTTGAGGCAATCACCAGAATTGTCAAGCTAATTAGTTGTCCCTGCTGAAGTCCCAACCAAACTGTCTCATTATCGCGCAAGAACCGTATAGCGAAGTCACCCGCACTGTAAAGAGAAAGATAGATCAAGAAAAGAGAGCCCTGTGGCTTAAGCTTCCCTTGCAATCGCCAGACTATAGCAAAAACTATTAGATTCCAAACCAGAAAATATACCTGCGCTGGATGCAGTGGCTTTCCCAGCAAGCTACACGCACTATTGGGATTAGTATAGGTAACTGCCCATGGCAAAGAGCTAGGAATACCATAACAACACCCATTTATAAGACAGCCAACTCTGCCTATTGCCTGAGCCACAGGAGCAGCAACAGCAAGACAGTCAAATACCCCAACTAAATTTGACCAAGGAACTTTTTTAATCTTCGCATAAATCAATATTGCCAATACAGCGCCAATGACAGCTCCGTATAGGGCTAAACCTGCAAAACCAAAAATATAGCCGGCGATATCTTCCGGATGAACACTGTAATAGTCCCAATTATTAGCAATATGGTCAATTACATGAATCGCTCTGGCACCAACAAGACCACCAATAACACTCCAGAGGAAAAAACTAAAGAAAACATCCCTGGGCACACCAAGCTTATCCGTCCCCCTAACAATTAGAGCAAGCAATACTACAATAGCCAAAGCTACCATTATCCCGTACCATCTGATGGTGACCGCTGCAAAAGTGAAAGCAATAGGATCTATATCAATAATAAACATTTAATTTTCTTTCCTGACTAACCTGCAGGCATACATATACCATAGACTTCCCTCGTAACAACATACAATTATGAAAATATAGCCTTAACAAAAACCTCAGCATCAAAAGGAGCTATATCTTGTAGTTTCTCACCAGTTCCGATATAAGCTACAGGTATATGCAAATCGTCGCAAATTGCAAATACAATGCCCCCTTTGGCAGTACCATCCAGTTTAGTTAAAAAAACTCCATTGACATCTATAGCCTGACAAAAACTCTTAGCCTGTAGCAAACCATTCTGTCCTGTAGTAGCATCCATCACCAATAGAATTTGTAGAGGGTTCAAGGTATCATGTTTAACTATTACTCTTTTTATTTTCTTGAGTTCCTCCATTAGATTTAATTTAGTATGTAATCGACCAGCAGTATCAATAAGAACTACTTGTGCCCTGCGCCTATTAGCTGCCTGAATAGCATCAAAGACTACCGCTGCAGGGTCAGCGCCTAGTTGATGAGCAACAACGTCAACTCCCATCTCTTTTCCCCAAAATTTCAGTTGATCAATAGCTGCAGCTCGAAAAGTGTCAGCCGCCGCCAGTATGACACGTTTCCCTTGAGTATTTGCTTGCCAGGCCAATTTAGCAACACTGGTGGTTTTACCAGAACCATTCACACCAACCACCAGAACAACCTGAGGAACTTCTTCCACTATCCTGGAGTAAGAGGGGAAGCTAGAAACTCTTAATAATGATATCATCTCATCTTTGAGAACCACTCGGACTTGCGCCGGTTCCAATAATTTTTCATCTTTGACTCTTCGCCTGACTGTATCAACAAGTTTAGCAGTAGTGTTTATTCCTACATCAGACAGTATGAGCAACTCTTCTAACTCATCCCAAAGCTCATCTCCAAATGACCTTCTTTCAAAAAGACGAACTATCTTGCCAAACCAGGCCTCTTTAGTTCGTCTTACTCCTAGTTCAGTTTTTCCCAACCAATTCACCAAATCCTATCTCCTTTAACTAACAACTTATATTAACACAAGCACTTTCAATTTCCTGTAAAATATCTAGAGCATGACCATGCATTTTATCATTCAACTGGCTAACAGAAGAATAGTAAATAAATATCTGGAAACTTTAGTGATGTCCCTTTTAGAACAACTCAGTAAAAAGACAAGGTTGCCTAACTGCTAGCTTCTTCCCTGGAAGTAACTGCTGTTTGAATTCTTCTTACAAACAGAAGGGGATATATTATGTCACTAGTGCAGCAGGGAATCCAAACTGCGAGAAAAAGAAACAAGAATATGAATGGTAGCAAAGGAATCCAGTTTGCCACCCCAAATGCTACAAAATAAAATAGAGATGCCCATGTACTTAATAATACATGTCCAAAATGGGGGATCTTAGTCGTTGGTTTCTTATAACCTATCATAACCCCAGCCAAAGCAAGCAGATTGAGCCACCATTTCTCAATAAACGGCACATGAAACTCTATAGGAACATGAAGTAATACTGCCCCAAAATAAGGAATTATTGCATCGCTGATTGTTGCGATTCCAAGGGAGCCTGTCCAGCCAATTAAAACGACTAGCCAAATTTTTCCATTGCCATATTTCATATACATCGCTGTAGTTGTAAGTGCGCTTAGCAAAACATGAATCGGATGCAAACTATAAAAGATGGTTTGAGAGACTCCAACAGGTATTTTGCCAAGGACTACTATGACCATGACGATAATGCCAGTAACAGCACCCAAAGCAGTATATGGAGCATGGATTTTCAATTGTTCAAATATCATTTTAAGCATTCTTTGCTAGTTCTCCTTTATGGCAATCAGAGCATAACCCATATGATTCAGAAACATGATACTGCGTATAGAAGCCAATATCACGAGCGACTTTCTTCTCACTTCGACATATTTTATCATCCACATATTCTTTAATGGCTCCACAGTTACGACATATCATGAAGCGATGGCACCCTTCCCTATTACCAAGGGTACATTTAGTAAAACCTTTTTCCGATGGGAGATTGTGGGCCAACTTTAAATGGCAAAGTAATTCAAGCACACGGTAGATAGTAACGTGGTTCAGATATTTACCTTGCTGCCTGAGTAAATCCTGTATCTCATACGCTGACGCGGGTTTTTGCGCCTTGCTTAATATTTCAATTACTTGCAATCTAGGCCTGGTCACTTTATGCCCTTGAGCCCGTAATACCTGTATCGAATCTTGAATCATAGCGAAATAATATCAACGCATGCATCTAAATGCAACAATATTGCATTTAGATGCGGTGCCACACCTGAAAGACTATTACAATATGGGTTAGAGACTATTTATTAATCCCTGTAACAATATGACTGCTGCCCTTTTATCGAGAGGTTGATTATTATTGCCACACTTGGGAGATTGAATACAACTCGGGCACCCATCATGACAAGGACATTCGCTAATCAACTTTAAAGTTGTTTGCCACAGCTCTTTTATCACTTCAAAACCCTTCTCTGCAATTCCAATACCTCCAGGATAAGCATCATAGATAAAGACCTGTGGTTTTGCGGTATCAGGATGCAGTGGAGTGGAGACACCTCCAATATCATCTCTATCGCATAAGGCAAATAGGGGGAGCATGCCAATAATAGCGTGTTCGCACGCATGTAAACCGCCATTGAAATCGATCTTCAAATTATTTATTCTGCTTATTGCCTCCTGTGGCAGGTCGAACCACAATGATCTGGTTAGAAAAGATTGTTCCGGTAAATCCAGTAACTCCTCTCCTATAACTTCTTCAGTAAGTTGCCGCTTCTTCCTGAAGCCAAGTACCCTCTTTGTAACATCAACATCTCCCAGATAAATCCTCACACTATTACAGCCTTCTGTTTTAATTATCTTTTCAACCTTGATATCAGTAAAGTCTCTAGGTTGGGTATAATAATCAACAGTTGCTGGTATCGCCATAGCGATGCGCCTAACCTGATCCAACTCAGTTATCAGATATGACTCTCCTTGATGGAGATATATTGCTCCCGGATGTATTTGTAAGAAGGCGACACTTGCTTCCACAGTTTCTAACATAGAACCATGAGAGATGTCGATAATAGTATAAGGTTGCCCTGAAGTCGCTCGGATATTCACCTCCTGAGCAGGATATGCAACGCTGGTGGCAGGATACCATTTGCCACGACGTTTTCTTAATTTACCCTCCGCCTCCAATTCGTCTATAGCAAACGAGGTTTCCTCATTCAGGAAAATTTCCTCCTTATCATCGAGTGGACTCTCCCAGGCGGCACAAAGTAAATGTGGTTTGAGGATATAATGGTTATTGGGGTTAATCAAGGCATTATCAAAGTTTTTTCGAAAAAAGAAATCGGGGTTACGCATCAAATACTGGTCCAGAGGATTATCCTGAGCAATCAGGAAACTTAAGGAAGCCTCCATATTTCTGCCGCTACGCCCTGCCTGTTGCCAGGCACTGGAGATACTGCCTGGATAGCCGGTCAACACTGTCACAGCCAGATTACCAATATTAATGCCTAATTCCAATGCAGTCGTTGTTACCAACCCCAGAAGGTCGCCAGCTATAAATTTTTGTTCTATTTTCCTTCTATCTTCAGGAAGATACCCAGCTCGATAAGGACTGATTTTATCCGAAAGAAATGCAGGTAGCTGCCGTTTAGCATATAGATATAAGACTTCAGTTAGCTTTCGACTTCGTACGAAAACGAGGCTACGGATTTTTCCTTCAACCAGTCGACTAAGTAGAAAAGCGGCTTCAGTATTGGCGCTGCGTCGACTGCCCTTATCAATATCTATAATGGGCGGGTTCCAGAAGATGAAATGCTTCGCACCATGAGGAGAACCATCGTTGACAATCGACTTAAAAGGTAATCCAACCAGGCTTTGAGCATGTTCTTGAGGATTAGCAATAGTAGCTGAACAACAGATAAATTGTGGTTCAGAGCCATATAGAGAACAAATCCTTCGCAATCGACGCAAGACGTTAGCCATATGAGAACCTAAAACTCCTCGATAAACATGAGCCTCATCAATCACTACATATTTTAACCCACACAGTAATCTTGACCACGAATGATGATTGGGCAAAATACCCAAATGAAGCATGTCAGGATTACTAAGCAGGACTTTAGCATGTTTTTTTATGCTCGGCCTCTCAGTATGAGGGGTATCCCCATCAAAGACAGCTATCTCTTTCAAGGAAAGGAGAGATGGACAGGCGATTTCTCGGAGACTGCCCAACTGGTCCTGAGTTAATGCCTTAGTTGGAAAAAGATAAACAGCACAATTATCTTTATCAGCCAATATCGTATCGAGCGTTGCCAGGTGATAACACAAACTCTTTCCACTGGCAGTTGGCGACGATAAAATGACGTTCTTCCCTGAAAAAATAGCATTCATAACCTCAACTTGATGGCTATAAAGAGAGGACAATCCCATATGTTCAAAACGTGTTTTAATCGCAGGCTTCAATGGCTTGTTCAACTCAGCATATATGGCTTCTTGAGAGAGTATATCCTCAATATGAACAATCTGCTGCCTATAATCAGGTGATGAGGTTAGAGATTTAATGAAAGCCGTAGCATCCATCACTTAGAGAACAGATATAACCTCAACTTCATAGTCAATCAACTCCACATTAGGATAATTTCGGGCAATAAAATTAACCACACTGGTTATAATCGTGTCAGAATATCTTCTATGATTACTGACACAAGCAACTCCCAGAGTAGCTATTTGCCATAGGTCATTATTATCTATCTCGGCCACTGAAACTGAATACCGGTTTTGAAGTCGAGCGATGATAGATTTAACGACCTGACGTTTCCCCTTAAGGGAGTGATTCTCAGGGATACGGATCTCAATTCGACACATACCAACATTCATTAAATTTCATCTCGCTATATAAAGTTAATATATGTGTGAAAAACATTTTAGTCAAACTTATACAAAATAGGCAATAAATATTGACCTCTCTTATAAATCAAGGCTATCATGCTAGAGAAAGATAGTGACAGGAGATGGACATGTTTTTTGATCTGATAATCAAAGGAGCAAAGGTAATTGATGGAACAGGTAGTCCGTGGTTCAAAAGAGATATCGGTATAGCTCAGGGTAAAATTAAATTTCTGGGTGAAGTCACTGTAGAGGCAAAGGAAATCATAAACGCTGAAGGATTGACGGTCTCTCCAGGTTTCGTTGACTTGCACAACCATAACGATCTAAGCGTACTAGCTTATCCGAATCTGGAAAGTCACCTTATGCAAGGAGTAACTACTTCAGTAACTGGTAACTGTGGATTGTCTATGGCTCCTCTAAATCCCAGTAACCTGCATTTACTGAGAACCTATCTCGCAGCATTCCTGAAACCAGACATCGATTACGGTTGGGATTGGCTATCAGTTAATGATTATTTTCAGAAAGTGGAAAAACAAGGTATTTCCATGAACCTCGTTCCTCTAGTCGGTCAGGGGACTATTCGCCTCGCCGTCAAAGGATTCGACTCGAACGCACCGTCACCTGAGGAAATGCTTAAAATGAAAAACCTCCTCAGACAGAGCCTTGAGGAGGGATGTTTCGGCATGTCGTCGGGTCTTTTCTATCCACCTGGCAGTTATTCCTCTACCGAAGAACTCATCGAATTAGCCAGTGTTTTAAAACAATATGGTGCTGTTTATACCATTCACCTCAGAAACGAAAGCAATAAATTAATAGAATCCTTAGAAGAAGCCATAAGGATTGCTGAAGAAAACGATATCCCTCTTGAAATATCGCACCACAAGGCAGCAGGCAGAGTGAACTGGGGCAAGGTGAATGGGGCTTTAAAATTGATGACAGAGGCCAGACAAAGGGGGGTCGAAGTCAACTGTGACGTATACCCGTACATCGCCGGCAGCACAATGATAAACTCTTTATTGCCGACATGGGTACTGGAGGGTGGCACAGCCAGGATGTTAGAACGACTGCAGAACAGAGAGGAAAGGAAAATAATAGAGGGAGAAATTGCTGAAGGAACAATGCAAGGAGAGAATTGGATAAAAACCATTGGCTGGAACAACATAATCATCGGTAGCTGCCCGGTAAATAATAAATACGAAGGGAAATCATTAGAGCAAATCTTTAAAGAAAAAGGTAGTTCCAAGACACCTTACCAGGCTTTCTTTGACTGGTTACTGGAGATATCTGGAGATGCTATCATGATACTGTTCGGTATGGATGAAGATGATGTAAAGACAGTGATTTCCAGTCCATTATCCTCCATAATAACAGATGCATGGGCAACCTCTCCCAGTGGAGGTGGCAAACCACACCCTAGAGCATATGGCACCTTCCCCAGAGCTATCCGAAAATATGTTAGAGAGGAGAAAGTCTTGACTCTGGAGGAAGCGATAAGAAAAATGACTTCTCTGCCCGCCATGAAAGTTGGCCTAAAAGATAGGGGCATCATTCGCGAGGGTTTCTGGGCCGATCTGCTTGTCTTCGATGCAGATAATATTAGTGACCGCGCCAGCTTTGCAGAACCCCATCAATATCCGGAAGGAATAAGCCATATTATCGTCAATGGACAAGTGGTGGCAAAGAATAGAAAACTGACTGGTGTACAAACAGGGAGAGTATTAGTCCGCTAATTATTACCCATAGGCTAAGTGCTCAAATGCTGAAGATAATTTGCGCGTAGAACACATTCAATCACACTGAAACTAATAATACGGGTACTTTCTCAATAACATACTCATGGAGGTTCAGGAACATGACGAAAGGCAGAGTCCTTATTGCCGAATTTGAACACGAAACTAATTGCTTTTGTCTCGATACGACCGGTCGGAGACAGTTCGAAGAACGTCATCTCACAAGTGCTAAGAATGTGATTCCTTTCTTTAAAGGTACCCGAACGAATCTTGGTGGATTTATAGCGGCAATGGAAGAAGAAGATTTTGAAATAATCCCAGTGATAGCCGCCTCTGCCACACCAGGTGGCTTAGTTACAAAAGAAATGTTTGAATCCACGAAGAAGGAGATAGTCCAGGCAATAAATAGCATGGAAAATATCGACGGCATACTTCTTGACCTTCACGGTGCAATGGTCTCAGAAAACGAACCTGATGGAGAAGGGGCACTGCTAAAATCAATACGTAAGGCAGCAGGAGCTAAGTTGCCAATAATAAGCACTTTAGACCTTCATGCTAACGTAACAGACACTATGATAGAGAATGCAACCGCATTTTTCCCTTATGAGAACTATCCCCACACCGACTGTTTTGAGCGAGGTTACGAGGCAGGTAAATGTATAGCAAGGGTAATAAGAGGGGAAATATCTCCCGTAATGAGGCTAAGGCAAATACCCATCCTGGCCCATACCATAGAAACAAGCAAAGCTCCCCACGTGGAATTACTTAACAGAGTTCATAAATGGGAGGATAACCCCGGGGTCATCAATGTAGCAGTAATGCACGGATTTCCCTGGTCTGATATTCACGATGCTCAGATGTCCGTCATCGCTATCACTGATGGTGATGAAAGATTAGCCAACGCCATCGTTGATGACATGGCAAAAGTAATCTGGGAAATGCGTGACAAATTCAAAAAGAAGTTTTTAACCCCTGAAGAGGCTGTCCAAGAAGCTATGGATTTCTCCTGCGGACCTGTTATTATCGCCGACGCCGCAGATAATCCAGGTGCTGGCGGCGGCGGCGACTCTACATTCATACTTAGCGCTTTAATGAGAGCAAAGGCCAAGAACGTGGGCATAGCGATCATTCCAGACCGAGAAGCCGTACAGAAAGCAATTAATTCAGGCGTAGGCTCTAAAATCACACTGAATTTGGGGGGCAAGTTGGGGCCAAAAGAAAAAACAGGCGGCCCTGTACGAGTTACAGCCATAGTGAAAACAATCACTGATGGAATATTTATCAACAAGGGACCAATGAGAAAAGGCATACTAAACAAGATAGGTCGCACAGTAGTTCTTGATGTTGATGGCATCGAAATAATCGTGCCGGAACATCGCATGCAACCCATTGATGCCGAGATTTTCCGCCGAGTAGGCCTTGAACCAAGTGAAAAGAAGATATTAGTCTTGAAGTCAGTGGTACACTTTAAGGCTAGTTTTGGGCCGATGGCAAAGAAAATCCTATCCGTGAACACTCCGGCATATGCCTCTATGGATTTTGAATCCTTAAACTTCAAACATATTCGACACCCAATTTATCCCTTAAACAAAGATTTTAGGTACACGATTTAGGAGATTAATACTAATCAGACAAGGAGAGATACAGGATATGGAAGAAAAGATAAAACAGGCAAGCAAAGTAGCAATAACGACCCTGCTGGTGAATAATTCTGGATTTGAGCCAAACTTCACAGCTCAACATGGAGTCTCATTTCTGATAGAAGTAACAGTAGGAAAAAGTACAAAGAGGATTCTATTTGATACTGGACCATCCGCTGAAGTAGTTGCCCATAATATGAAATGCCTGGAAATTAAGCCAGATACGATAGATATGATAGCTTTATCCCATTGCCATTATGATCACACAGGTGGTCTGGTAGGAACACTAAAGGAAATACAAGGGCATGATATACCAATACTGGCTCACCCCAGTTTATTTGACGTTCATCTAGTTGCTGGCTCTGGCCCTAAACCTAGAAATTGGCTGCCAAGACCAATTGGAATGATCGGCGAGAATACAGAGGAGAATATAAGAAAGCATGGTGGATATCCAACTCTGGTATCCAAGCCTTTCGAATTGATGCCTGGAGTACTTTGGGCCGGGGAGATAGAAAGAGTGACCGATTTTGAAAAGGCACCGACTCTCGTCACCCGTATTATTAGAGACGGAGAGGTCTTAAATGACCCTATTATTGATGATACCTCACTAGCGATCAACGTTGCTGGTGCCGGATTATTCGTGGTCTCAGGATGTTCCCACTCCGGAATAGTCAATATAGTGAAACAGTGTATCAAATTCAGTCAGGTAGAGAGAGTCAAGGCAGTAATAGGTGGATTCCATCTGATGAATGCCAGCGAAGATAGAATTGAAAAAACTATAAGAGCTTTAAAGGAACTGCATGTTGAGAATATTTATAGCGGGCATTGCACCGGCTTCAAAGCGCAGGCCGCTATATACCATGAATTCGGAGACGCCTTTGAAGAGCTCTACGTTGGGAAGGTTATTCGTTCTGACACATGATACTGGTAGTTTGCCCAACTACAATTCTCAGGTTCTATCGATATTACTACCCTGAGAGAATAAATAATAGTTAGGGAGGGTATGACATGGAGCTTTCTCCTTTAGCAAAAGAAAGGTTGGCTAGAATAGGCAATTTATCTCCTGAGGAAAGCAAACTTCTAGAACTGAACAGGAAACTAGAATCACTTCTTTCGCAGTATTTCACAGATATAATAACTTCTGAAGACCTCTGGAAAAAAGTCAAAGAACTCAAAGAGCAGAGAGATAGTACCGTCCCTGCTCAAGCTCAAGCTAAACTACTTAATTCACTTCGCTTACAGATGAGCAACGATGATTTGAAACAACGCCGTATCGCTATACTGGCCTTGGAGACAATCAAAAACGAGCAGAAATATACAGAAATTGAGACGCATTTTAATTCTATAGAGTCTATACGTATAAAGTACACACAGAGTAAAGAGCAAGGCTTTGAGCAACTTAAATCAGGCATGGAAGCTCAACTACAGGCAGCAGTTCAACAAGCCGGCAGACAAGGCGTGAATGTAGATATAAACAGATCTCTAGAAGCAAATGTAAAAAACAGCCAGCAATGGAAATCCTTCATCTCGGAACTTGAAAACAATGCCGAGGCAATGTTTAGTGAGTTAATAGATAGGATGAAAGAGCTTATAGTCGTCTGAAGCCTGTCAATTCAGAATTCCTGTTGTTTTAAACAAACGCTCAATCAACATTTTACCTGTGACTCTACAACAAAAAGTAGCAGGAATGCTACTGTACCGTATATGGTATACTGCTTAATAGCAGCTGTCACCGGTATACGTATGAAGTAGTTTAGGTAAAGAAAAGTTTAATGACTAAAGCAAGAATAGGGATTATAGGGGGTTCCGGTTTATATAATATAGAGGGGCTAACCGACATAGAAGAGGTGTCACTGAATACACCGTTCGGTAAGCCAAGTGCAGCTATAATTATAGGCAATTTGGAGGGAATAGAAATAGCCTTTCTCCCGAGGCATGGCAAATGGCATCAAATAAGTCCCTCTCAGTTACCAGCTAGAGCTAATATCTATGCCCTGAAATCATTGGGGGTGGATAGAATTATCTCAGTCAGCGCTGTAGGCAGTCTAAAAGAGAAAATATCGCCACGGGATATTGTCATTCCAGACCAACTAATCGACCGAACAAGAATGAGAGAGAGTAGTTTTTTTAACGACGGATTAGTAGCTCACATCGCTTTTGCTGAACCTTTCTGTCCAGTATTAATTCAAATCCTTTCCGAGGCAGCTCTAGCAGCAGGAACAAAAGTACATCAAGGAGGTACTTATATTGCCATAGAGGGGCCTCAATTTTCTACAAAGGCGGAGTCACAGCTTTACCGCTCCTGGAATGCCGACATAATAGGTATGACGGCTCTCCCAGAGGCCAAACTAGCAAGAGAAGCCGAAATATGCTACGCCACTCTTTCCATAGTCACCGATTATGACTGCTGGCACGAAACACATGAATCAGTCAGCACAGAAATGATAATAAGTAATCTAAGACATGGCATCACGAAAACCAGCCAGATCCTGCGAACAGTAATCTCTAAGATTCCCCAAACACGTGACTGTATCTGCGCTACCGCTCTCGAAAAAGCTATGATAACTTCATCGGGACATATACCAGCGAAGACAAGACGTGATTTAAATCTGCTTATCGGCAAGTATCTTTCCCAGTGATGTGGAGAAAGTTCCAGAACAATGAAAATCACCCTAAGACCATCAAATGATATAGCTAAAGAAATAATGAAAGAGATAGAAGAGCAAGTTAAACTTGTTTTTCATTGCCCCATAACAATAAAAACAGGCTTAAATCACTTATCTCATGCCTATAACTCTCAGAGAAATCAATATCTCGCATCAACCTTGCTAGAGTCATTGGCTACCGACAAAAAAGGGGATGATGAAAAAATAATAGGTATAGTTGAGGTAGACCTCTATTGCAGCCACCTCAGTTATATTTTCGGCGAGGCAGATTTTAACTCTAGTACGGCTATTATGTCACTATATCGATTAAGGCAAGAATACTATGGTCTGCCAGCAGATAAAAATTTATTTATCACAAGAGCCTCTAAAGAAACAATTCACGAATTGGGACATACCTTTGGACTACAGCATTGCTCTAACCTGACATGTGTCATGCATTATTCTAATAGCCTGGCTGATACCGACTGGAAAGAGATTTACTTCTGCGAAAAATGTCGTCCCAAGTTAAGAATATGAACGAAAGTAACTTACCTCCGGTTGCTGAGGCTTTACTCCGACCACAGGCTTACCCTCATAAGACTGGAGAGATTAAATTAGTCCAAACACAAATGTCCTTTGTTTTTCTCACTGGTGAGTTCGTATACAAAGTGAAAAAAGCAGTTAACCTAGGATACCTGGACTACACCACCCTGGAGAAACGCCACTTTTTTTGTCACCAAGAACTCAAACTAAATCGTCGACTTTGCCCCAACGCCTATCTCGATGTGGTAGTCATCAATAAAGACAAGGATAACATCCACATCAACGGGAAAGGCGAACCTATTGAATATGCTACTAAAATGAGTCAGTTGCCTCGAGAGCAAATGATGGATGTCCTGTTACGTAGCGGACAACTAAACCAGGAGATGATAACACGGGTAGCAGAAAAGTTAGCCGGCTTTCACCATGAAACTGAAACAAACCTAGAGATCTCTGCCTTTGGTAAAACCGAAACCATCTCCCAGAACAACCAGGAGAATTTTCGCCAAACTGAGAAGTACATCGGAATTAGTATATTATCACCACAATACAACCGAATCCTGAACTACACAACAGGGTTCATCAATACTCAGGGTACTCTATTTCATAATCGAATCCAGGAAGGCAGGATAAAGGACTGTCACGGAGATCTTCATGCTGCTCATATATGTTTTACCAACGATATCTGCATTTATGATTGTATTGAATTCAACGACAGGTTCAGATACTCAGATGTGGCTTCAGAGGTTGCTTTTCTAGCTATGGATTTAGACCGATACCAGAAACCTGACCTATCTCTTCACTTCATAAACGCCTACGTAGAGCAATCAAAAGATATTGATTTATTAAAGCTGCTTAATTTTTATAAATGTTACCGTGCCTGTGTAAGAGGCAAAGTGGAAAGTTTCAAACAGGATGATCCTCATATACCCGCCGATGAGAAAGCCCGAGCTTTAATTGTTGCCAGAAAGTATTTCGATCTTGCTGAATCATATACATTTTGAGAGAGGACACTTGAAAAAACCATTCAGAAAATACGTAGAAACCACATTGAGAGAAAATAGCCTGGTTATCACCTGTGGCCTCCCGGGCACATGGAAAACTGAAATAAGCGAAGAGTTATCAAAACTGAAAGGATACACCATCCTCCGCACTGATTTAATTAGGAGGAATCTATTAAAAAATGAGGATATCTTCGATGAGAAAGTAGCCTCTAACATGGATAAGAGGAGGATGATATACGAGGAAATGTTTCGACTAACGGAGGAACTTTTCATAAAAGTTGACAGCGTGATACTTGATGCTACTTTCATCACCCAATCACTTAGAAAGCAAGCGGCTGCCATGGCAGCCAAATATAATAAGACGTTTGTTATTCTCCAAACCAGTTGCCCGCAGGAGATTGCCATAGAGCGGATACTGAAACGCAGCAGAGAGAACTACGAATCAAACGCACTAACCGAGCAAGCCTACCTGAATAATAAAAATAAATTTGAGGAAGTAGTACTGGACGACCTGAAGCCACTGAATACAAAGCCTGATATTATCCATTTGATTGTTGATACAAGTAAAGATACGCCTGAAGACTGGTATATCATCGGCACAGAGAGAAAACAGGATATCGAAACACTCACCCGACACTCCAGCAAAATTGAATAATTCTTGATACCTATGAATAATGCTATAGCAATAAGCGATAAAGTGTTAAGAACATTAAAGTGAAAATAGATTTACACATCCACACCAGAACCTGCTCAGACGGAAACCTCTCTATCGAAGAGGTGTTCAAAGAGGCGAAAGCTAGAAATATAAACTTAATAGCCATAACTGACCACGATTCTATAGATTGTCAGGAAAGGGCTATTGTCCTGGCAAAGGATTCTAGCATTTCCTACATCACTGGAGTTGAATTAAATGTAACATTCAACTACCCCGAAGAAAACAGGAATATTTCCCTGGATTTATTGGGTTATCAATACGATATTAACAATAAGAACCTGAAAGACAAGCTCCAGTTAATTAAGGAACACAGAAAACGGAGGGGTTACCTGATTTTTGAGAGGCTGAATGCTGAGTTTAACAAAGAAGGCATCAAACAACTCAGTGAACAAGATATCGACAATATACAAGCAAATGCTGACGGAGTATTCGGGCGACCACATATAGCAGAATATTTAATTAAACAAGGCATAGTAGAAAATATACAAGAGGCGTTTGAAAAATATCTGGTCAAATGCAATATACCCAAATACCCGCTCTCACTTGCTGAAGCATCAAACCTAATCAGGAACGCCGGCGGCAGGCTAATACTTGCACATCCCAACGACCCAAACGGAACATCATTGTTAAGCATTACACCAGTATTGGAAGCACAAACGAAAATTATTAAAACATGCATGCTAGAATATATCGATGGAATAGAGTGCTGGCATATACGAAACAATGCAAAGACAACTGCACATTACATTAAGTTTAGTAAAAGGAATAAGTTATTAATGACAGGAGGTAGTGATTGTCATCAAAGACCTCTTGTTATGGGAACAATAGACATTCCTGATTGGGTCGCGACTCAGTTCGGATTTCAACGTGTAAATATCCCCGGAGCCAAGCTTGGTTGAATAAATATAAGATACAGAGGTAATAGCAAGAATGAAAAACTACGATATTAAAGACTCTTCTCTAGCTAACGAAGGTAGGCTTCGTATTGAATGGGCAGGCAAAGAAATGCCAGTTATCAAGCAAATCCAGCAGTGGTTTAGAAAGGAAAAGCCCTTAGATGGATTGCTTATCTCTGCTTGTCTTCACATTACCACAGAGACTGCCAATCTAGCCATCGCCCTAAAAGAAGGCGGTGCTAACTTAGTTCTTTGCGCTTCCAACCCTCTAAGTACTCAGGATGATGTGGCTGCCGCGCTGGTTGATTATGGAATCCCGGTCAATGCCATAAGAGGAGAGGACAATAAAACTTATTACAATCACATCATAACCGCACTGGCTCACAAACCACAGATCACCATGGACGATGGTGCTGATTTAGTCTCCATTTTGCATAAAGAATATGCAGACGCTGCAAGTAAAGTCATCGGTGGTACTGAAGAAACCACTACGGGAGTTATCAGATTAAAGAATATGGCCAGAGCTAAAAAGTTACGTTACCCAATAATAGCGGTAAACGATGCGCAGACCAAACAATTCTTTGATAATCGCTATGGCACCGGGCAAAGTACAATAGATGGCATTACCAGAGCCACAAATATACTCTGGGCAGGGAGAAAAGTGGTTGTTTGTGGCTATGGATGGTGTGGTAGAGGGATAGCTATGAGAGCACATGGTATGGGAGCGCAGGTCATCATCACTGAAGTTGATCCTATCCGTGCGCTGGAAGCGGCGATGGAGGGGTATCAGGTCATGCCATTAATGGAAGCATGCAAGATAGGTGAGACTTTTATAACTTCTACAGGAGATACCAACATCATTGATGAAGCCCATTTCAAGCAGATGCGAGATGGAGCTGTAATGGCTAACAGTGGACATTTCAATGTGGAGATAAATATCCCTGCACTGGAAAACCTGGCCGTATCTAGAAGAAATATCCGTCATATGGTGGAGGAATACACTCTGGAAGGAGAGAAACACCTATTCCTGCTAGGAGAGGGGAGGCTTATCAATATGGCTGCCGCAGAAGGACATCCAGCCTGCGTTATGGACATGAGCTTTGCTAATCAGGCACTATCTGTTGAATACTTGGTTAAAAACTCAGGTACCCTCAGGCCGGATGTTTACCCTGTCCCGAAAGTAATTGATAAAAACATAGGGCTTTTAAAACTTGGCGCTATGGGTATTTCTATTGATTCATTAACAGAGAAACAAGAAAAGTATCTCAACAGTTGGGAGTCAGGAACATAGCATAATAATAAATGAATAACTTTGTTTAAGGAGTAACAATGCAAAACAGCTTTAATCATGCAAGTTCATTTTTAGCCACTTCGGAATCAGTAACTGAAGGACACCCTGACAAGTTATGCGACCAGATATCTGATGCCATCCTGGACGCTATGCTCGAAAAAGACCCTTTTGCTCATGTAGCCTGTGAAGTTGCTTCCGCCATGGGAATGGTGTTTGTTTTGGGAGAGATATCTTGCGACTGCTATGTGGAGATTCCCGAGGTAGTGCGTGGCGTAATTAAAGATGCAGGATATACCAAACCCGATTATGGTTTTGATTACAGAACTTGTGGGGTCCTGGTCTCCCTCAATCAGCAGTCTAGTGATATTGCTTTAGGGGTCAATAAATCTTTAGAACTAAAAACAGGTAAATCAAGCGATGCAATCCTGGATAAGACAGGTGCTGGCGACCAGGGAATAATGGCCGGGTTTGCCTGTATAGAGACACCTGAGCTTATGCCCCTTCCCAGTGTACTGGCACATAAATTATGCAAGCAATTAGCCGAAGTGAGGAAAAACAATATCATTCCATACCTTCGTCCTGATGGCAAATCTCAAGTCACCATTGAATATTGTCATGGTTCTCCAAAGAGGGTTAAGTGCCTGGTTCTTGGTGCCCAACATGACCCAGATGTAACACTACAAACTATTGAGCAGGACCTCAAAACACACGTAATCAACAAGGTAATACCTTCCGAGTTCATGGATAATCAGACTGAAATTTATATAAACGGTACCGGACGATTTGTCATCGGCGGACCCGTGGGAGATACTGGATTTACCGGACGCAAGATTATAGTAGATAATTATGGCAGCATATGCAGACATGGTGGAGGATGCTTTTCTGGGAAGGATCCTACCAAGGTGGATCGTTCCGCCGCATACATGGCAAGGTATACCGCTAAAAACCTGGTAGCTGCTGGTCTCGCAGATTACCTCGAACTCCAGGTTTCCTATGTTATTGGTAAAGCACGTCCGCTGTCTCTATCCATTGAGACCTACGGAACAGGTAGAATTCCTGATGAAAATATATTGGCACTTATCTATAAACATTTTGACTTTCGTCCTGAAGCTATAATCAGAACTCTGGGACTACGTCGTCCTATTTATCGTCAGACTGCCGTTTACGGGCATTTTGGCAGGGAAGATATTGAACTTCCATGGGAGAAGACAGACAAGGCAGCTATTTTAAAAGCTGAAGCAGGGTCAGTAACCGGTTAACATGACTATAAACGCAATTAAATTCGGGACAGATGGATGGCGCGGAATCATTGCAGAGGATTTCACCTTTGACAACGTGCGCATCTGCTCCCAAGCAGTGGCAGAATACCTGAAGCAAAATAGTCTCAGCAAATATGGATTGGTTATTGGATATGACACTCGCTTCGCCTCAGAGCATTTTGCTGCTGCGGCTGCTGAGGTAATAGCAAGCAACAATATTAAAGTCCACTTATGTTCAAAATCCACTCCTACTCCAGTAGTGAGTTATAGTGTTTTAACCACCAATTCTGCCGGTGCTATCATCATTACTGCCAGCCATAACCCAGCCTCCTGGAATGGTTTTAAATATAAAACCCAACAGGGTGCCAGTGCTCCAAGCAAAATAATCTCTCAGATAGAACAAAACATCCACCAATTGATTACTGGCAATCTTACACCATCTACTCAGAAACTCACACTAAAGGAAGCCCTGGAAAGAGGCCTCCTGGACTACCTGAATCCAGATCCAAATTACTTTAGACAATTATTTCAGCTCGTCGATATAACAGAGCTACGCCAACACAAACTGAAAGTTATCGTCGATTCGATGTTTGGTGCCGGGGCTGGTTACTTTAAGGAAATTCTCGAAGGGGGAGAAATAGAAGTCATCGAGATCAATGGGGAAAGGAATCCTTCTTTCCCTGGCATCAATCCGGAACCAATCACTAAGAACCTTGGCAATCTCTCTAAATTGGTGGTCGAACAAAAGGCTGATATTGGATTGGCCACCGATGGCGACTCTGATCGCATTGGAATCATAGATGAAAACGGAAATTTCCTTAATCAGCACCAGGTTTTTGCATTGCTCAGCTTATACTTATTAGAAATAAGAGAGCAACGCGGCGCCATTATTAAAACAGTCACCTCCACAGAGATGGTCTCAAAACTAGGAACACTATTCCATGTACCGGTATATGAAACAGCGGTTGGCTTTAAATATGTTGCACCGCTGATGTTACAAAAAGATGCTATCATTGGGGGTGAAGAGAGTGGCGGATACGGTTTCCGCAATCATATCCCGGAGAGAGATGCCATTCTTGCCGGTCTATATTTCCTGGACCTCATGGTTAAAACAAAGAAAACCCCTTCTCAACTTCTGGCCTATCTGTATGAGAAGGTTGGGCCACACTATTATGACCGAATTGATTCACCCATTTCTGAGGACAAACGTGAAACAATCATACGCAAACTCATTAGCATTCAACCACATACGATAGCTGGCATAAAAGTTACCAACATAAAAGCAACAGATGGCTTTCTCTTCCAACTCGCTAATGAATCTTGGTTACTTATACGCTTCTCTGGCACAGAGCCATTAGTTCGTATATATGCCGAAGCTGAAAGCCCCGAAAAAGTTAGCGAACTATTAAATGAGGGCAAACAACTCATAGAACTTTAAATAATTACAAGTTCTCTCATCCAGGTAACTAGTTTGCACCCCTGGTTGATAAGTACAGTGTTTCCAATGGTAAACATGTATTCCACTTGTTTGGTATTCAGACAAAGCTGCCACCATTATAGTCACCGGTTTCTTAGGAAAAATCAATTATAAAGTATTGACTATAAAAATGGCGGTGTGTATTTGAAAATATCCGAACATATTTCAAGTTTTTTTGGCGGCAAACTCTTTTTAACGTTTTAAATGTCTAAGAAGTTGCGCAGTAAAACGAAGCAATTTGGACGAAGCGAGCCCGCGAGCTAAACCTTAAACCAGCTGTTATGAGTAAGTTTCATGCACTCTATTTGCATAAATAATAATGGATGATGGAATAATCATAATATCCCCATTTATCCATTAATAAATATATAGGTAGATCTAACGCATAATGCACAAGCATTCCTAATAAAATAATCCTTGCTGCCCAAGTAAAATAATAGTATTTTTTTTGATTTAAATTTATCTAATGAAGGGAAAAGCCAATTTTTTAATCCAGTTTTCATTAAGTGTCTACCAATAAAAACATTTAATAAGATTACTATCATTGTAAATTCAATTCCGTAGTTGAAACCATGCAAAATTTTCTCTCCCTCTTCTGGGTGTTCTAGAAAACCTTTGCTGCCAAACAAAAAATGATCTAAATCTACAAGCGTTGCTGCAATTGCTAAAAATATTGTTTTTTCCCAGCCTAGATATTTATATAGATATACGACTAATGAAGTCGCAATGATAACGGCTAATAGATATGGTAATATTTCTTTAAAAAATATCATATGTTCAAAATTATTTAATTAAATACTCAATCGAAGCACCAAACGCTTCTTTTTCCAACTGGCGGAGGGAGTGGGATTCGAACCCACGACTCCAATTTCTCGGAGTAACCACTTAGCAGGCGGCCTCACTAGACCTCTATGCGATCCCTCCTCATGTCTGTGGAGCTGAGGGGACTCGAACCCCTGACTTCCTCCTTGCAAAGGAGGCGCTCTCCCAGCTGAGCTACAGCCCCAATAGCAGCAGGTCATTATAGCAAATTATCATACTGTGATAGTAATCAGCAGTCTGCGAAGTAAATACTGAAAATAGCAATTGCAGATTATATGGACAATAAATTTGAATTGAAAACAGGTTAATGTTAGTATTCAAAAACTCAAACAAGTAATAACGATGAAAATAGGAATCCATTATTGGCTATATTTTATCTCTCCCTCTGAAGGGTATTAACAATGATTCATAAAAGAATAGCTATGAAATGTCAGATATAACTCTCCTGGTAGCCTGCGGGGCGGGGATACTCTCATTTCTGTCACCCTGTGTCCTGCCGCTGGTTCCAGTGTACCTCGCTACCATAGCAGGCACATCCGTCCTTAGTACCAGTCCACCCAATCGTAGACACATAATGCTACATACTTTCAGCTTCATAGCCGGTTTCTCCCTGGTTTTTATTTTATTGGGTGCTTCCATGGGACTGCTGGGCGCTATGATTCCCACTGGATTACTAAATAGCGTAGCAGGTATATTATTAATCCTGTTTGGTCTTTTCCTGGTAGCTGCCACCAAACTACCCTGGTTAAATTACGAGAAACGCCTTAGCTTCAACCAGGCTAAGGGCTCAGGCTATATAAGATCACTGTCAATTGGAGCGATATTTTCCCTGGGTTGGATTCCCTGTGTTGGACCCGTATTAGGAGGAATATTGGCTTTAGCCTCTACATCACAAACAGTATGGCAGGGAATATATCTTTTAGTCGCCTATTGTCTGGGACTGGGAATACCTTTTCTTATAGTAAGTATGGCTATAGGAACAATCTCCCCCTATCTAAAATGGCTCAACCGTCACTCACTTGTGACCTCAGTAGTTAGTGCCGGGTTATTGATTACCGTTGGAATCCTTATTTTAACGGGGAAATTAGGAGCAATTATTATTTTATGAACAATAAACCAATTATGCATCAGTTAAAACGAAAAAACAGAAAAATGTTGTCCATACTACTGTTCATTGTTGTATTATCTCTTGGAACGAGCCTGGCTGGTTGTAGTTCAACAGTCCCCGCCGATGAGCTGGGATTAGTAATACTAGACGAAGAAATCGTCGCTCCTGATTTCACCTTATCTACATTAACAGACACAGACATAACCCTGTCACAGTTACAGGGAAAACCAGTGATACTTAATTTCTGGTACATAGGATGTCAGCCATGCATAATAGAAATGCCATATCTCAATGCGGCAAGCAGGGATTACTCCGACAAAATAGCGATGATCACAGTCAATGTTCAGGATAGCCCCGATAAGATCAAAGAGTTTTTCACTGGTACTGAGCAGTATTTCATCGTCGCTATGGACCTCGACAAACAAGCAGGCTCGGCTTATGGCGTACGCTTTGTTCCTACCACTTTCTTTATAGACAGCAATGGAATCGTTCGTTATTACAGACTAGGAGCATTCCCTGACGAGAAAAATCTACGCGCTAGCATAGACAAATTACTGGAAGAAGATTAGATAAGGAGGATTATATGACTGTTAAAATTGTAACCGATAGCACGGCTGATATTCCTGTTAAAGTAGCACAAGAACTGGATATCGCTGTAGTGCCACTATATATCCATTTTGGCCAGGAAGTGTATCAAGATGGTGTTGATATCACCACTGATGATTTTTATCAACGACTAACAGCAGCTCCGGAATTACCAAAGACATCAGCACCATCCTCAGGGACATTCACAGAGGTTTATAACAAGCTTGCTGCTGAGACCAATGAGATTATTTCCATTCACCTCTCAACCAAGCTCAGTGCCACATACAATTCGGCTATAGTTAGTCAAAAATCTATCGATACAGATTGCCAGATAAAAGTAATTGATTCCCAATTAACAACGGTTGCTTTGGGGTTAATTGTTATTATCGCTGCTAAGGCAGCGCAAGCCGGAGCAAATCTACATGAAATCACAGAGCTGATAACTCAAAGCATCTCCAAAACACACTGCTTCGCCACAGTAGACACTTTGGAATATCTACATAAAGGGGGTCGACTGGGAAAAGCGCAGACACTGCTAGGCTCCGTGCTTAATATTAAGCCTCTCATAACAATACAAAATGGAGAAGTGTATCCTCTTGAGAGGGTACGTGGTCGTTCTAAAGCAATAGCCAGAATATGCGAATTAATGGGTAAGCGCAGCAATCCAAGAGAGATAGCTGTAGCTCATGCTACAACTCCTGATGAATTGAAATCACTTGTCACCTGTATGCATTCATCATTCCCGGAGAGACAACCATATGAATCAATAATTGGCTCAACCATCGGGACTTATCTTGGGCCAGGTGGCCTGGTAGCGGCGCTAGTTGAAGAATAATCGAGCTTTACTACCTGCAATAAAAATACTCAAGCCAGGCAGTAATACATTACTGATTAAACTGCTTGAAGATAAGGCTGGCATTTATTCCTCCAAATCCAAAGGAATTTGATAGGGCTGTGCGTACCAACATCTTCCTGCTAACATTAGGTACATAGTCCAAATCACATTCGGGATCGGGAGTTTCATAATTTATAGTGGGTGGAATAATACCATCCCTTATTGTTAATGCGGTTGAAATAGCTTCTACAGCGCCTGCAGCCGCCAATAAGTGACCAGTCATTGACTTGATTGAACTTACAACTACATTCCTGCTGTGAGATCCCAAAACAAGCTTTACAGCCTTAGTTTCAGCCAGGTCATTGAGTAAAGTAGATGTACCATGTGCATTTATATAATCTATGTTGGTAGCAGGGATTCCCGCGTCACTTAAAGCTAATTGCATACACTTAGCCTGATTTTCTGCGTCAGGTGCCGTTACATGAAAGCCATCTATATTGGTGCCGTAACCAATGATCTCCGCATAGATATTTGCATCTCTTTTCATGGCTGAGCTAAGTTCTTCCAGAATAAGAATGCCAGCACCTTCCCCAAGCACAAAACCATCACGATCCTTATCAAATGGACGTGAGGCCTTCTCTGGCTCATCATTCCTACAAGATAATGCTCCCATCCTACCCAATCCCGCTATCCCCAAAGGGATAATATAGGCCTCACTACCCCCCGCGATTATTGCATCTGCTTCACCATATTGTATAAGTCTAAAGGCCTCACCAATAGACTGAGACCCAGTCGCACATGCAGAAACTACGCACTTGCTTGGCCCCTTAACACCAAATGTGATAGCTATCTCAGCTATAGCCATGTTGGGTATGAAGCTGGTAACGAAGAAAGGCGATACCTTGTTCGGCCCATTTTCTTGAAGGGAAAAAAGAGTCTCCCCGTATGTAGTCAGGCCACCAACAGAAGTGCCCACAACAGCTCCTATCCTGTCACTGTTGTTGCCATTTATTGGTAATTTTGAATCATCTAAAGCCATATAGGTAGCTGCCAGCGCATAGTGGATAAAAGGGTCGGTCCTCCTTATTTTTTTTCTATCCAGGTAGTCCTCAGGACAAAACCCCTTTAGCTCAGCAGCAATTTGTATCTTAAGGTCAGAAGAATCAAACTTGGTGATTCTGGATATACCAGATTTTCCCTGGCACAAGGCCTTCCACGTCTGTTCAACTCCTATACCCACTGGTGTGACGGCACCAACACCGGTGATTACAACTCTTCTTCGATTTCTATTACTCGCCATTCTGTATCTTCACTTCTCCATATTTTTCTGCTGTACTTGTTGGTCCATATCTTCAATTACGATGTCCATGAGAGTTCCCTTGCCACGAGCATACTCCAAAACATCATCCGGAGCTAGTGTATGTACATGCACCCTGATAAGGGTATCATCTCCCACCACCAGTGGACAGTCACCAAACGCAATTACTTTGTCACGTATCTCCTCCAGAGGTAGGTTTTCCCCTTTTATCATAAACTGCAAATCAAAACCATATGTTATTTCTTCTTCCTTGCCAGTAACCACTGGTGATGAAGCATCGCTGGTTTTAACATGAATCCTCTTTCGGCAAATGGCATCCTTCATTCCTACAAACACATAATAAAGACCTTTTGCCCCTGAATCCACAACTCCCGCCTCTTTCAATACAGAAAGCAGTTCAGGAGTCTCTTTTACTGTCTTTTTTGCCTGTGAAACTACTGACATTATCATACGGGTAAAACTTGCATGTCTTTCACCTGCGTACGAAGCTGCTTCGGCTACTTCTCTAATAACAGTCAGTATTGTCCCTTCCACTGGTTCAGCAACAACATGATACGCCTGCTCTGAGGCGATATGGAGAGCAGCGGTGAAATCATTAAAGGAGAAGGTGTCCTTCCCTTCAAGGCCTTTGGCAATGCCCTTTAGTATTTGCGAGAGGATGACACCCGAATTACCCCTGGCTCCCAGTAGTGCCCCTCGGGCAGCAGTAGATGATATAGCTGATACAGTAAGATCCGGTGCCTTCTCCGTCGCCTCTACTGCAGATTTCATAGTTAAAAACATGTTTATACCCGTATCCCCATCAGGGACAGGAAAGACATTCATAGCATTAAGCTCCTCAATATTATCCTCCAGATACATAGCTGCATGCTTATAGGCTTCTTTAAGTTCCAATCCCGTGACGTTCCTCTCCCTCATTACCATGTCCTATGCCTCCTCATTCATTTGCCCTGTGTCAGGGCATCTATAGAATTGGTATAACACAACCAGAACTAAATCTCAGACAGCAAACATCCGAGCTTTGCTGTTATTAATTCTACCACAGGAATATAACCCTAAATCCTCCCGACGGTACCACGTGTACCTGACTAATTACAACCCAGTTCCCGCATAACAATATAGCCAACCATATCAGGAGTATAGCTTCATACTGTATGCTATGTTCAACTTGTCATTCATTATAGAAAGCAAGCCCAATTGACTCCGGGCTCATGTGGATTGCCAGTACAGGTGAAGCCTCACCTATCCATAATTCAACACAATTATATTGAGAAGCTATCTCAGCGGCCAGTTCATCAGCCTCGTTCATTGCCATAGCGTGAAATAAACCGACATGGAGAGGAGAGTCCTTTCTTGCCTTCTCTTTCAGTAATGCCCTTAGACGATTTCGTGCTTCTGCTCTTGTCGAGTATTTCTCAATTGGTACTATTTTCCCCTCTTTCTGGCTGATGATATGGCTATCTTCTTTCGATTCGATATCTGCTGCAGCAACACGCCCACCTCGTATAAAATAGCTTATAGAGCCAGGGTTCCAAAATGTATGCATTTTTGGTATAACACGCTGAGTTGCTTCAATAACTTCTTTCAATAAGCCTCCCTGAGCAGCAACTTTCGCAGCAGCAGTGGCTACCAATCCCAAGGCAGAAGCCACAAAATTACCATCTACAACCTCGATAGGAATCCCCTCAACCAACTCCTTCGCCATCAATGCAGAACGATAACCTGCCGAGGGAGTATCCGGACTCAGAGTTATAGCCACTATACCATCAGCTTTACCTTTCAAGCCCTCAAACAGGTTTAAAAATTCACCTTGCACCGAACCACTGGTAGTGGGGAGAATCTCCGCTGTCTTCAGGCGAGTATAAAATTCCTCCGCTGTCATATCCACCCAATCCGCATACTCATTTTTCTCCCACATAAGATGTAAAGGAGCCAGATAGAGATGGTATTCCTCAGCTAATTTGGGAGTAATTGCACTACTACTATCAACAACTACAGCAACAGTCATGGGCACCTCCTATATTCTAAAAATATATTTTTATTGAATTTTCTCTAATTCAGATTTTATTTCCTGAAATACTTTCGCTTCTACCATGAGTTTTGCTTTACGAATAGACTCAGCAAGTTGAGGAGCTCTACTTCGTCCATGTCCTATCCACACCACTCCATTCACTCCGTAAATCATACCCCCACCAGCTATGTCAGCGATATGAGTTAGTGCGAATAAATTACCACAAACATTGTTAATATCTTCTTGTGATAGTTTTCCTTCCAGTTGCACTCGTAACCGTTCAATCAACACATCACCCAAACCTTCACAGAATTTCACCAATACATTTCCTGTAAACCCATCACAAACGATAACGTTAGCATTACCTTCAGGAATACCATTGCCTTCTACACTCCCAATGAAATTTAAATTACTACCTTTTAGAAGAGAGTAAGTTTCTTTAACAAGCTTATTCCCCTTCCCTTCTTCAGTTCCATTACTCAATATTGCGACTGTCGGTTTGTCAATTTTTAGTATCCTCTGAGCAACAATGTTACCAATAGTAGCGAAATTCAGTAAGTCGCGTGGCTTGCAATCAACGTTAGTCCCCAGATCAAAAATTACTGTATCGGGAGCAAGTCCATGGAGTATCACCCCCGTACTCGGTCGTTTGATACCTGCAAGTGTTCCTAAAACTTGAATGGCGCTGACCATAACCATACCCGTCGAACCCATGCTCACCACAGCATCTACTTTTCCCTCTTTCATTAGCCGCATTGCCGTCAGAATGGAAGCATCTGGCCTCTGCCGAAGAGCTGCCACAGGAGATTCGCCATCCCTGATAACCTCTCCTGCATTCAATACGTAAACTGGAAGATCAGTAGTATCATACTGGATTATTTCTCTGCGGATTGCGTCCTCCAAACCTACCAGTATAACCTCAAGCCCTTTGCTTCCTATATCCCTGATTGCCTGGATGGTCCCTTTAACTATCTCCTGCGGGGCATAGTCTCCACCCATGGCATCCACAGCAACCCTCACAGTCTTCTGGCTCAAATCATGCATCGGCCTTTAGCCCTCCAGCGCAAACTTTTGCGTAACGATATAGCTTATTATTTACACAATAAATATGTCAATATGTTGAAGGCCAATACAAATATTTCTCGGAACCCTTAAATACAAAAAACCAGGGTTACAGTGAGCATTCACTATAACCCTGGTTTAATTTCCTAAGCAACCTTTGGCAATTTAGACAGTATTGAATCTATTTCTTCATCTGGATATTCGTAATTATGGAGCTTGCCTGCCAGATAATCATCATAGGCCGCCATATCCACGTGCCCATGTCCACTATGTGCCAGTAGGATAGTCTTAGATTCACCCGACTCTTTGCATTTAAGAGCTTCATCAATAACCACTTTGATGGCATGTGTTGGCTCAGGTGCGCTGATAATACCTTCAGTCCGAGCAAAAGTTATACCTGCCTTGAAGGTATCAAGTTGATGTTCAGCTCTTGCCTCAACCAGGCCCAGGTTATAAAGATGACAAATTATGGGAGCCATCCCATGATACCGAAGACCTCCAGCGTGAATAGGCGGTGGCATGAAGTCATGTCCTAAAGTAAACATCTTGAGTAGAGGCGTTAGCCCTGCCACATCACCGAAATCATAGGCATACGGTCCCTTAGTCAGAGTAGGGCAGCTTGCAGGTTCCACATTGATAATACGCAGTTCTGGCTTTGTTCCATCAATCTTATCTTTTACAAAGGGTAGAAACATCCCAGCAAAATTGGAACCACCACCGATACAACCCACGATAATATCGGGGTATTCCCCTGCAGCTTCCATGACTTTCTTTGTCTCAAGACCAATAACGGTTTGATGCAGCAATACATGGTTAAGCACGCTACCCAGAGCGTAATGTGTATCATCGCGGGATGCAGCCGCTTCTACTGCCTCACTGATAGCCAGGCCCAGGCTACCAGGGCAGTCAGGGTCTATTGCCAGCATGTCCCTTCCCGCCTTTGTCTCTGTGCTGGGGCTCGGTACACATTTACCACCCCAAACCTCCATCATAATGCGCCGATACGGTTTCTGTTCATAGCTGATCTTAACCATGAACACTTTTATCTCAATTCCAAAACATGCACCGGCAAAGGATAGGGCACTACCCCACTGCCCAGCCCCTGTTTCAGTAGTGATACGTTTTATTCCTTCTTGCTTATTGTAGTAAGCCTGAGCAACAGCAGTATTTGGCTTATGACTACCTGGAGGGCTTGTTCCCTCATATTTATAGAATATTTTTGCCGGGGTATCCAGGGCTTTCTCCAGTCTGTGCGCCCGAAATAGGGTGGTAGGCCTCCACAATTTATAGATATCCCGTACTTCATCAGGAATTTCAATAAATCGTTCAGTACTTACCTCTTGTTTAATCAATTCCATAGGAAATAAGGGGGCCAAATCAGCAGGCCCTACAGGCTTACCGGTACCCGGGTGCAAGGGTGGCGCAAGTGGTTCAGGCAAATCAGCCTGAATGTTATACCAATGTCTGGGAATTTCCTGTTCATCTAAAATAAACTTCGTTCTATTATCCATCTACAATCTCCTTTTATTTTAATAGACTATAAATCGCTTTTTTTTCTTATTATTTAACGACGGCTGGGCGCCGCCAGAGCCACAACTGAATAATCATCTCTAAGACCTCCATATATAAAAAAAGCCTCTCTCCCCAAGGGGCGAGAGGCTTTTACCTTCGCGGTGCCACCCTTCTTAGTCAGTTAAAACTCAAAGCAGAGAATAACCAACCATCTCTGTTTCAGATACTGAGAGATACTACTTATATCCCTCAAGATCCTGAGCCTTTAACGGTGCTCCTACCGTCTAAACCTAATCAGGTATCGTTACCCTTTCAGCCAGCAGCTCCCAGGTCCATTCCAGTCTCGCGCGAGTATCGGTTCTCAGCTTACCCGACTCTCTGAACTCCGCCTTAAACTATACTACTCCTGTTCTCAGCTTTTATCCTTATTAAATTGATGCAGCATTTTACATACAGGGGATAAATTTGTCAAATCTAGCAACACGTTGAGAGGTTTTATCATTTAAGTAGCAGCCATTCCCATCCTGCATACCTGCTATTACCAGCGTTTATTCCGCAAAATACTTATAATTAAAATCGAGACTCCTGGAGCATTAACAAGTCTCATATGGTCCCTATTTTCATTTGACCAATTCCTAATAATACGTCGTTAATAATCTATCCGTTTTCAGAAACCTACCCATCTAACATAATAGTTACTAGCTGCCTCAAATCGGCCAGAGAATCTACTGAGTTAGCTCTTGCCCTATCAAGATAGAAAGCATTTATACCGACCTCACCAGGATTAATGTAATCAGTTTTCCAACTATCTCCAACATGAACAATCCGGGCAGGTTCAACACCCATTGTTCGACAAATCTGGCTGTAAAAATAAGGTGTCTTCAACTGCTTATACTGAGAGGTAGCTGAAAAAACGCGAGTAAAATAATGTTCTACATCCCTCAGTAAATACTTCAGGAGATATAATGGTACGCCAGAGGCAACAGTAAGTTTGAAGTGGGGTGCTAAAGACGAAAGAACCTCCGTAACCTCAGGATAGTATGATATTTTGTCCACGCAACTTTGTATTACTGGTTCCGGGTTCCCTAACTGAAAACGTTTAAACCAATACTCTGCGTCATACCATTCCATCCTCTGATAACCGATTTTTTCAAACTCGCCTCTAGTAATTTTTTGCGCCTGATCAGTGTCAATGCCATATTTTTGAGCATAGCAAAGAGGAATAGCCTCGTTCCAAAGGACTTCGCTGAATTCGTGCGATACCAAGGTTCCCTCAACATCAAAGGATATAATTTTTATCTGATTCATCTAGGTAGCTAATGTACCATAGCCCCAAAACGAAAGTCTATGCGTGGAAATTCCTCATGCGATGTAGTCGCCCATCCATTAAGTAAGCCTTTTTACCATGTAGCTGCCATCCAAATGATAGCCAAGCGAGCGATAGTAGGCTCTAACCCCAACACCACTCAATACATCAATTTTATCGCAACGAAATTCTTCGCTGGCAATCCTCTCTGCCTCTCTGAGCAATTTTACGCCCAGCCCTCTATGTTGTGCGGCATCATCACGTCTCTCCTCCAAAACAAGTTCAGGGCCAAAGACATGCAGTTCTCTGATGATAGCCAGGTCTCCATCATCCATGGAGGACTTAATTCTCAATCTCAATAAGCCAAACAAAGTCTCGTTACTGTCCTCAAAAGACAGAAATATTTCTCTACCACCCTCTGTTTCATAATCGAGTCTTGTTAACTGAGGCACTCCCATAGTCCAGCCATCCCTGAACCTATGGCCATATTCCCGACATCGTATACATTGACATCGTATACCAATTTCATCCATCCGTTTCTTAATAGTTCCTCTAAGTGCCAGGTCTTTACTCCCGGCAATAATAAATTTCACAGGGATATCTCTCATCAAGCGAGGTATCCTGACATACTTGGGAATTCTCGTTTTTATTTCCATAAGTAAGTTCATCATCTGTTCGTCTGTATAAGGTTCATAACGACCATCCCGATACCATGCTGCTAATTCACTCTCGGCAACCACCAGCGTAGGATACAGTTTGAGACCATCAGGGCGAAAGTTTTCATCATCGAATAATATCTGTGATAGTTCTAAATCATGTTCCGGAGTTGAGCCCGGTAGTCCAGGCATCCAGTGGTAGTAAACTTTACAACCATAATCCCTCAGTAACCTGGTAGCAGCTATAGTTTCAGCCACTCCATGCCCTCTTCGCGTTAGGTGATGGACCTCATCATCCAAAGTCTGCACTCCAAGTTCAACTCTGGTAGTCCCAAAATCAAGCATATTCTTAATCTCTTTTTCCCCACACCAATCAGGCCTGGTTTCAATGCACATTCCTACACAACGATGTTCAGCGACCTCGTTCTTATTTTTTGCTTCGCTAAGATCGATAGAAACAACCCCATTCAGTGCATCATAACAAGCCTTTACAAATTGGTACTGGTAATCAAGCGGACAAGCTAAAAAAGTGCCTCCCATGATGATAAGCTCGATTTTATCAACGGGATGTCCCATACCAATGAGCGTCTCGAGCCTGACTTCAACCTGCCGTTTGGGGTCGAAATCACATCTTCTGGCACGTAAAACCGCCGGAGATTCCATGGTATAGCTTTTAGGTGCTCCTTCAGTAGAAGGACAGTATACGCAATTACCAGGGCAATGGAACGGCCTGGTCATAACTGCTACTGGCGTAACTCCTGAAATAGTACGAGTAAGCTTTCTCATGCTAAACTAGACTTTAACAGAGGTCACCTTTGAGCACAAATAAAGAGGTATTCGGTCAAATAGCTGAAAGCTGGTACGGGGTAAGACATTGGCCTCTACTTCCAGAAGAATTAAAAGAATTAACTCAAAGATGGAAACAAGGTAGACTATTAAATATCGGTTGCGCCCACGGACCTGACTTTCTTCCTTTCAGACAAGATTTTAAACTCTACGGTCTTGATTCAGCATATCAAATGCTTGAACAGTCAATAAAATATTCCCATAAGTTTAATTTCCACGCTTCTTTAGCTACAGCAGATGCCTGCTACCTTCCATTCAAAGACAATAGTTTTGATTGGGTTATAGCAATTGCTTCATACCACCACATTAAGGGAGATAAGGAAAGAAAGAATGCCTTCTCGGAATTAAAGAGAGTGCTGAAACCTGGTGGAGAAGCCTTCCTGACTGTATGGAATCGAAGACAACCAAGATTCTGGCTTAAATCTCAGGAACAGCAGGTCCCATGGAGAAAAAAGGACCAAATCCTTTATCGCTACTACCATCTCTATTCCTACAGGGAATTAAGGAATATATTAATCAAAACTGATTTTGAAATAATAAGCATAAAACCAGAATTATCCTATCACTTCCCCATCCCATTTTTTTCTCACAATATATGCACATTAATAAGAAAACAGGCATAAAACAAAAAAATAAAAACGAATAAACGTATATCCGGAAAAACGAATAAACAAATTATCCTATTGATTCGCTTTTTGGAAGCGACGAGTCC
>CAZZHQ010000008.1:0-50510 GCA_964654015.1 uncultured Dehalococcoidales bacterium
CCCAAGCATTGCCTGTATGAGCTCAGCAGAGGACATTTCTAAAGAGTTTTGACATCCATTTTGGTGGAGGCGGGGGAGGGTCGAACTCCCCGTCCAAAAGAAGGTTGCCAGAATATTCTACAGACTTAGTCAGCTCCATTATTCTTATCTGGTTTTCATCTGCTGACCGCATCCAACCAGACCAGCCATATTTTCTTATTCAATCCTTATTGGCGAAAAGACTGAAGCACCTCAATTATTTTACACCTGTTCCCGATCCATTGAGGAGAAATCGGGTCAGATGGGTAACTTAAACTAAGCTACCTATGCGAAAACAGGTTCGCCATTTGTTTTTTGCCACCTTTTTTATGAGGTAGATGGCACCTCCGACTGCAATCCTGTAGGCCTTCCCCTGTCGAAGCCACGCGCCCCCTCGATGCTAACTATTCCTTGGTATCACCTCCTCCTTGTTTTCAAGGTTCTGTCCAATTCCCTGTCTATCTCACGTCGGGCAATAGTTTCCCTTTTATCATATGCCCGTTTACCTTTAACAACGCCCAATTCCAGCTTGGCAACACCATGTTTAATATATAGCTTGAGAGGAACAAGAGTCAAACGCTGTTGCTTTATTTTTCCAGCAATGACATCAATTTCATTCCTGTGTAGCAATAGTTTGCGAGGGCGTATAGGGTCATGGCTGTTATAGCTGGCCGCACTGTAAGCAGCGATATGGCAATTAAATAGCCACAACTCGTCATTCTCTGGTCTGGCATAAGCATCACTCAGGCTCACCTTGTTAGCTCTAATAGATTTAATCTCCGAGCCTTTAAGTACAATGCCCACCTCAATGCTTTCCAGAATGAAATAGTCGTGATAAGCTTTGCGGTTAACAGCTATCTTAATAAAATTATGAGACATAATAAAATTCTATCATTGCTATATGCCATTGTCATTTCGGGATATTTCCTTTCTTTCATAGTGAATAGTTTTACAATGGTATTATCGGCCATTCAATATTTAATACAATAGCCTATATATTAATAAAAGGAGTTATATCGTGAACCGAGATAATAAATTTCTTCTAATCATAATAGGCTTTCTGATTATTACAGTTGTGGTTAGTAGTTTCACACTAGCAGCAAAACGAAGTGAGAACGATGCTACGGAAATATTACTATCACAAGTAGAAACATCTCTAATAATAGGCGAAATATCTATTGATGGTGCGGTATCCTTCCCCGGTATTTTCCATTTTACTGAAGAAGATACTATTCAGTCCATACTTGCGGATGCAGGCGTCAAACCCGATGCCTCCCTAAACCACATCAAAATCTATATTCCTTATAAAGAACAAAAACAAACCTTTCAGAGAGTAGATATCAATAAAGCAGAGAAATGGCTTTTACTAGCACTACCAGAAATCGGTGAGTCCAGAGCACAAGCCATCGTAGACTATCGAAGCGAGAACGGCCATTTCAATTGCATTGAAGATATTTTACTGATAAAAGGATTCGGTGAAGTGACCTTTAACAAAATATGCGACCTAATTACTGTTTCTGAGTAATATATTTATTATGTGGCTTTTATATGTTAGCTGTGCATGGATAGCCGGTATCTTTTTTGTTCCAAAGTCCAGCCTTCCTTTTCTCTTAATATTTTCATTTATCCTACCATTATTATTTATCCCAATTTTTAATAGAATTAAGGTTCGTTTGCTAATAATCAGCCTCTGCATTCTATCTTTTTTTGCTGGTGGCCTACACTACACATCAAATATTCCACAAGTGGACGAACACACACTTTGTTCCTATAATGATACAGTAGATGTTCAATTTCAAGGAATAGTTACAGAAGAACCTGATAACAGGGACAAATTCAGCCTCCTGAAAGTCTCTGCCACCGAGGCCATGGTATCTGACACAAATAACGAAGTAACTGGAACGGCCTTGATACGAGTTGACAGATACCCCTCTTACCATTACGGCGATATATTAAGAGTAACCGGAAAACTGGAGACACCGTCTTCGTTCTCTGATTTTGATTACAATAACTATCTTGCTAAGCAATCCATATACACAGTTGTTTATTACCCTGAAATTGAGATAATAGCCAGAAAGCAGGGATTAAGACCTTTACAATGGATATTTTCCCTGAGAGAACGCCTCTCTGTTTCACTGACTCAGGCTTTGCCTGAACCACAGGCCTCACTTGCTCAGGGCATCTTACTTGGTATTCGGGGAAACATACCCCAATCACTTTACCAGCAATTTTCCAGAACTGGTATAGCACATTTACTGGCTATCTCCGGCCTCCACATCAGCATAATAATTATCATGATACTTAGTTTCAGCATCTTTATCTTTGGTCGACAACATTCTTTATACTTCTGGATTACCATCCTGGCTACATGGTGTTACGTCTTACTCACCGGAATGCGACCACCAGTTATCCGTGCTGCAATCATGGCAAGCCTTTTCTTGACGGCAGATTTACTAGGCAGGCAACGAAGTACCATTACATCGTTAGCATTTGCAGCCGCGGTGATGATAGCTATACGTCCACAGCTTCTGTGGACCACTTCATTCCAACTCAGTTTCATGGCAATGTGTGGTCTCATTTACCTGTATCCCTTTATTAATACGTCGGGAAGGCAGGTCATCTCCACTATATTTGGTAAAAAACAGGAGCTAATCAGTATAGGCAATGTAATATCGGATACTTTTGCTGCAACACTAGCCGTCAGTATTGCAATCTGGCCAATAATAGCCCAAAACTTTCAAATAATCTCCCTCGTTGCCCTGCCAGCAAATCTCCTTGCCTTGTCGGTGTTACCTGCCATCATAATTAGCTCGGCCCTGGTAGCATTCTCGGGACTGTTTATTCCATTTATGGCACAGATATTCGGCTGGATAGCCTGGTTTTTCCTCAGCTACCTGCTACTGGTAGTGCAAAGTTTCGCTGCTTCGCGATTCTGTTACATAGAAGCTAACAACATATCCGCATGGCAAATATGCATATATTATATTCTACTTATACTAGCTTTAATATTACTCAATCATAGGAAGCAAATACGTAACTTTTTCTCTAGCCAGACATCTGGAGATACAGAGTGATGATAAAACAGTCCAAACAGCCGAAACTAAACCTCGCTATTAAATTAGTCATAGGCTCTCTGTTTATAGCGACTATACTACTCCTGGCAATAATTATTACGGTTCCAGAAAAATATTTGCATGTGAGTTTCTTAGATGTTGGGCAAGGTGATGCCATCCTTATCCAAACTCCAGACGGTAAAAACATCCTGATAGATGGTGGGCCAAGTCCACAGAAGTTGCACCTTGAATTAAGTAAAAAACTACCATTCTGGGAGAGAACAATAGACCTCGTGATATCTACACAGCCACAGGCAGATCATGTAACTGGCCTGGTAGAAATATTACGGCGCTATAAAGTGAAGCAGATAATCCAAGCAGATACTAGCTATAACTCTGCCATCTATCAGGAATGGTTAGATGTCATAAATAACGATCATATAAAACACAGAACAGTTAAAGCAGGTCAAATTATTGATCTTGGCAACGATATCAGTATAGAAGTTCTCAACCCTCCCGCGAAGCTGTTCGAAGGAACCAGCAGCGATACAGATAATAATGGGCTGGTACTAAGATTAGAGTGGGGACAGATTAGCTTCCTGTTTACAGCAGATATCAGACATGAAACTGAACTTAACTTGATTATGCAACGAGCCAATTTAGAAAGCACGATTCTAAAAGTGGCTCACCATGGTAGTAATACATCAACCTCAGGACGATTATTATCCCTCATTAACCCGGAGGTAGCAGTAATTTCAGTTGGCTCTGATAATAGTTATGGACACCCACACCCCGAGGTGATAGATACACTTGCCAGTTATATCGACAACGACAGAATCTACCGAACCGATATATCAGGTACCATCGAATTTATAACTGACTCTAATAAGCTCTGGTTAAAAACAGAGACCTAATAAGGCCTAGTTTACCATTATTGTATTGTGTTCTCTATTAATCGCAGCAATAATTCCATTCAAATTAAAACTCTATCGTTCTTTGTTTCCCCTTTCGGTAATCATCTTCCCATTAAATTAGTTCTGCCACCATTGGAAGCCACCAGCTCCGCACTTATGAACGAAGATTCATCTGATGCCAAAAACAGTGCCAAATGTGCTATATCTTCAGGCGTGCCAATTCTCTCCACAGTAGTCGCTCTTTTTCCCTGGTCAATAAACGCATCAGCCTGCTCTTTGGTCATACCTTCATAAACCATCGGAGTTGGAATCCTCCCGGGGGCTATAGCATTCACGTTAATACCATATGGACCCAGTTCCCTGGCAGACGATTTTGTAAAACCCACTACAGCAAACTTTGAAGCAACATAGGCAGATTGTCCTGTAACTATAGCGCCCAGTGCGCATGAAGACGATATGTTGATTATCTTCCCATATTTTTTTTCAATCATATATTTTGCTGCTGCCTGCGTACATAGTAGAACCCCCTTAAGGTTGGTATCAACAACCGTATCCCATTCCTCTTCGCTCATTTCCAGAATAGGTACCATATGACCGCTTCCAGAGTTATTAACTAGAATATCAATTTTGCCAAACTCCTTTATTACTTGAGCAGTCATATTATCCACTTGTTCCTTGACCCGGACATCGGTGGAAATTGCCATAGACTTCCTTCCCATGTCCTTAATCTCTTTACAAACCTTTTCTACGTTACCAATCTTTCGACTGCAAACGACAACATCTGCACCAGCATTAGCAAACTCAAGTGCTATTGCTTTTCCAATCCCCGTCCCTCCACCTGTTACTACTGCTACCTTATTTTTAAGATCCATCACTATCTCCTTCTTATTAATCACGTTATTAAGGCTTTGCCTCGTCATCTCCCCATTAAGTTCGTCCTTCCACCGTTAGAAGCAATTATTTCTGCAGTGATGAAAGAGGAATCATCTGAAGCCAGAAACAGGGCAAGATGTGCGATGTCTTCTGTAACCCCCAACCTACCAAGCACAGACGCCTCTACTCCAACTTCCATGAATTCCTTAACCTGTTCCTCTGTCCTGTTACTGTATACCAAAGGAGTCAATATCCTTCCAGGAGCGATGGCATTAACATTAATCCCATAAGGACCAAATTCCAGCGCGCAAGCT
Organism: uncultured Dehalococcoidales bacterium; assembly: GCA_964654015.1. Lineage (GTDB taxonomy): Bacteria > Chloroflexota > Dehalococcoidia > GIF9 > AB-539-J10 > JAUUZT01. The sequence goes on from CAZZHQ010000008.1 coordinate 5,173, forward strand.
TTAGTGAAACCATTTACACCGAACTTCGAACTACAATATGCAGCTTGGCCATTAACAATAGCACCTAATGCTGAAGTTGAAGAGATATTAATTATTTTGCCATACTTTTGCCTTACCATATGCCTGGCCACGGCTTGTGTGCACAAAAATACACCTTTCAAATTTGTATCAATGACTGTATCCCAATCATTTTCTGTAAACTCAATGATAGGCATCATACGGCTAGTGCCTGAATTGTTGACCAGAATATCAATACGCCCAAATTTCTCAATTACAGCATTAACCATGCTATCTACCTGTTTCTTTATGCAAACGTCAGAAGCTACTGCCAGCGAACGCCTCCCCATATCTTCGACTTCTTTGCATACATCTTGCAGATTTTTTATATTTCGGCTACTCACAGCTACGTCAGCACCTTCACGAGCATACTCCAGGGTTATAGCCTTCCCTATCCCCGTTCCACCACCAGTAACTAAAGCAATTTTACCTTCCAGTTTCATTTAATCCTCCTCTTATTATTGCTTATGCAAATAAAATAATCACAGAGCCATAACTTAAATTCTATCCCGACACCATAATTTATGTCAGGATAATTTATAGCATACCTGTGTGTCAAGAAATACTTATCTCCCGACCTCATGTTAATTATTCTTGTAGGAATAACTATATTCTTTTAGAAGTGGCTACCATCGTTTATTACACAAGCCGGTATCAAGCACATATATAATAAACCACAGGTAAAAAAGAGCTACCTCAACAGCAAAATAATAGCTGTAAATATTGCGGTATCTATGATATCGAATCCCTGGACTTTTTCCTGCGCCGCCTCCAAATTATTAGAATGGGAATCCATATCCAACTGAACACACCAAACCAAATAATAAGTGTCAACAGTCCCCTGGCAAAAGCGATGACACCCTGAGCCGCTGACTTTATAGTATTTGCCAGGCTCCATGGTCCAGCAAGGCTACCACTTTCATTAAGGCTAACGTCAATCAATGCCATCTCAGACACTCTCTCCAGGTACTTTATACGCCCTTGAAGTTGCTCTATCCATCCACGCACATTGGAAAGCTCTCTCTGTACCTGCAACATCTCATCTACTGTCTCTGCCTTCTTCAGCAACTCTAAATACTGGAGCTCGGTTGCCTCCAGATTCTTAAGTCGTGCCTGAAGATCTATATACTCTTCAGTAACATCTCTACTGTCTGTGTGCTCATAGGGTACAGACTGCGCTATCTGGTGAAGTCGATCAAAAGCTTCGTCAAATTTATCAGATGGTACTCTGATACTTATTTCACCTGAAATCCCCTCTTCACTTTCGTATTTATACGAGGAAACCACATATCCTCCCATTATAGCAGCCATATCTGTAACTCTGTCCATCGCTTCCTCCACTTCATCGACCTCTAAAGTTAAGCGACCGTTTCTTACTATAAGGCGTTCAATATCACCATCAGGTAGCGTATTGTCAATATCCTCATTTGAATATCCTTTATCTCCATCCATGTACTCACCAGGCGCAGGTTCAGGCGCTGGAGCAAACATCGGTGCCGGGGGACTTTCCTGCCCAGCAGGCATAGACGAGCATGCACTATTTAGCACTAGCCCAAGGATAATTATGATAAGCGGAATTAAAAGGTAAGCCCGTTTTTTCATCCTTCTACCCTCCCATCGAAAATTTGTTTTGATAGCATATTTAGTATTTTACGGAAGCTTCTATTATTTTAACAGTAAAGAGTTGTAATAGTTTATTTAGGCTATAATAGTATCAGAGTCTGCCAAAGATATTTATTATTCTTTACTAGTGTATCGCCAGTAATAACAATCGATAACTTAATTTTCTCATGGATTATGACAAGCTAAAAAATCATTTCAACTAAGTCTATTCTAATTAAAAAAAGAGACTCTTTCCTTGACAATGCGTACGTTATAGCGTATCATCATTTTGAAATATTTCATAACGAGGTTAATGATGACTACATTCAAAGCAACGGATGCCAGAGCTAGACTCTATCGATTAATCGATGAGATAGCAACATCTCACGAATCTGTCCTCATAACAGGTAAACGGGCAAATGCGGTTCTCGTAGCAGAAGATGATTGGCGCTCAATTCAGGAGACCTTGCACCTGCTATCGACCCCAGGCATGCGAGAATCAATTATTGAAGGATTGAATACGCCGGTTGGTGAATGCTCCGAGAAAGTTGATTGGTGAATTGGAAAGTCGTTTTCACGAAACAAGCTCAGAAAGATGCTCGAAAACTGGCCGCCGCCGGATTAAAGCCCAAAGCAACGCCACTGATTGATTTACTTCGCACGGACCCCTTTCAAACACCACCGCCATTCGAAAAATTGATAGGGGACTTATCGGGAGCTTATTCCCGTCGAATCAATATCCAGCACCGTTTGGTCTACCAAATACTTGAAGAGGAACGGATTGTAAAGGTGATACGAATGTGGACCCACTATGAGTAAGCCACCCCAGCAAACTCAACGAACTCCGACTGCCATGGGTAGCCGCAAAACAGGCTTGTTTTTGCTGCCGTGAGTTAGTTTAGGTTCACCCTGGCGGAACGGCAAAAAACGTGAGACACTTGTCAATGTTCTCTTGAGCAACTATACTGGTTTGGCAAATGGGAGTTGGCTCCGACAAGGGTGAGTCGGCATATACTTGGAGGCGACTGAATTCGGACGTTAGCTGGCACAAACCACACAATTCGTTGGCGAGACGTTCTTCTTGAAAACTGGTATGATTCATAGTAGTGAATTGGTGCCAACAAATCAGACCCATCCGGTCGGTCTCTCTAAACAGGAGTCGAAGGAGCGAGTGAAACGTGACTATAGATGAGGTATTCCCTAATTCAACGGTCAAGCAGGTGATTTTCCAAATCAGATTTCCTAATCTCTTCTATATTGAGAACAGGATTGGTGACTTTCAGACCCGCATAATGACCGAGTTTCCTCAATCCAGTCTGGTAATCCGGAAGCAGTTCCTATTGGCAGATCTAGGCCCTAAAGTAAAACTGTCTGACCTGCCCGATGATCTTGATTCCAGTACCGAGCAAGCAAACAAAATATGGCAGTTCCGATCACCAAAAGGCTTCGAGTTGAACGTACTTACGAACTCTCTAGATATAACGTCTTCTTACCACAAAACTTATAACCTGCCAGGCGCCGACAGATTTCGCGATATCATCGAGTTTGTACTGACTAAATTCTTTGAAGTCATGGCGCTGCCAATAGTAAATCGCATTGGCTTGCGCTACATCGATGAATGCCCAGTACCATCTAGAAAAGACTCGACCTTCAAGTCATACTACAATTCGGTATTTCCCCTCAAAAGGTTCCATTTGGCTGATGCCCGTGAAATGCGTTTTCAAACATTGGTAAAAAGAGGGGATTACTTCGTGCGCTATGTGGAGAGGTTCCAGACAACTCCCGCCGGAGACAAGCTCATTCTTGACTTCGATGCATTCGCAGAAAATATCGATATGTCAGCTTGTTTGGCTGTCACAGATGAACTCCACACACAAATATCGGACGAATACGAAAAGACGATCAAGGAACCAGTATACAAGTACATGCGGCAGGCCAAACGCACCTGAACAATCACGAAGGTATGAACAATGCATCCACGCCAAGATGATTATTCTTTTACAGGTCATCCGTATTCTGTACCATCCTCCACTGGTCAGCATGTGGAGAGTTGCAAGACTATCGTGTACCCTTTTGACAAGTATGATATTGTCATGAGGTTAACCCAAAACAACGAGTTCGTGGACGTGATTGAAGTCAGAATCAGAAAGGATTTTCTCTCATATAAACAGAAGATAGCCCGCAAAGGATTCCATGACGTCGAAGAGTTTTATCGTGATGAGTAGGTAGTTGCATGTTCTATGCACTAACTGTGGACGATGCTTTGCGATTCGGAGATGTTGTCGAGGGTTATATATCAACTGTTCCTACTATAGTTAAACCGACTCTCAACATAATAGATGCACAAGGCTACAAGATTGATGTACGCATGCCTCGCTATTCAGTCATTCTGTCGCCATGTTGTTCTATACGTGAAGAAACCATTTCCCTTACCCCCCTAATTCCTGCTGCCCTAAACTTTTTCAAGAACCCCTATTTCGCTGAAGACCTCACCATGATCAACCGGCCAATGGAGCCACAGCAAACTCTATCTCCCGACGGGTGGGAGAAACTTCCTCCCGAAGAAAAACAAACCCGCCTTGCTGAAGGCTTCAACTATGCTTTCTTGCACTTCTTTGTGTATGAGCACCATGATTTGTTTCCATACTACGAACTTCGGGATGGGGCCAAAAACAACAACTACATAATCGATTTCAGGAGCACCTACAGGCTGAACTGTGGGCTGATACTCTCACCCACCAATGCGCCATTACAATCAAAATGCTTGCAACTTTCCATTGAAACTCGCTCCGAGCTACGCGACAAGTTGGTTTACTACTACTCAAGGGTGCCCGAAGAAGACCAGGTACTTCAAGACTAGCCAGTCTGCCTGATACCTTGCAGCACCAGCCATCGCATCGCCCTGTTCCACCAAAGCCAGGCAGACAAGTGGTATAATATACAATCAGGGGGGCGTATGAAATTCACTGACAATGAAATCCGTGATATCACTCGGCATCTTGAAGCGGGAAAGCCACTCCCGGACAAGTACCGTTTTCTCCTGTTTGAAGAAAAACGAGAGGTTGAGCTGGTATGGAACGGCAAGACCAATGAGGTCTCCAACGTTGTGCTACCCTTTCAGGTTATCGAACAGGTTGACGAGCCTCGCGCCGAGAAAGATACCAGGATGCAGCTTGCGCTTTTTGACATCGACAAGCGCGGCCGTCAGCTCAAAGGCTGGACCAACAAGCTCATCTGGGGCGACAACAAACTGATTCTGTCCAGCCTGAAAAACGGACCCCTCCGTGAGGAAATCGAAAAGGAGGGTGGCATCAATCTAATCTACATCGATCCCCCCTTTGACGTGGGTGCGGATTTCAGTATGGATATTGAGATTGGTGATGATACGTTCACCAAGAAGCCCAACATCCTGGAAGAGATTGCCTACCGCGACACTTGGGGTAAAGGAGCGGATTCCTTCATCGCCATGATTCACGAGCGGCTGGTGCTGATGCGTGATTTGCTCGCTAATGATGGTAGTATTTACGTGCATTGTGATTGGAGAGTGAATAGTCTCATTCGGCTGGTTTTAGATGAAGTATTTGGCAGCACTGGTTACGTCAGCGAGATAGTCTGGAAGAGCGGCGTCATCAAAGGCGCGAGGGGAAAATCAAAAAAATTTGGTAAGTTAGTGGACTATCTGTATCTGTATGCAAAATCTGAAAGCTATATATTTAACAACGTATACAAGCCGTATGACTTGGAAAGTAAGAATAATAAATTTGTCCATAAAGACAAAGACGGAAGAATATACAGCAGGGACACGCCGCTAGGTGATTACAGCGAGGGAAAAATTAAGGAGTTCGAGCGACAAGGAAGAATATACGTAACCAGTAATGGGGGGCGGCAACTCATCAGATATTTGGATGAAGTACCCGGATTAACCGTTGGGGAATTGTGGGATGACATTAACCCGATAAATCAAATAGCAAATGAACGATTAGACTACCCCACCCAAAAACCTGAAGCCCTCCTCAACCGTATCGTCAAAGCATCAAGCAACGAAGGCGACCTCGTCGCCGACTTCTTCTGCGGTTCCGGCACAACAGCCGCCGTCGCCGAAAAGCTGGGGCGCAAGTGGATTATGGCCGACCTGGGCAAATTCGCCATACACACCACCCGAAAGCGGATGATCGGAGTACAGCGCCAGCTCAAAGCACAAGGCAAAGACTATCGCGCCTTTGAAATTCTCAACCTGGGCAAATACGAGCGCCAGCACTATATCGGCGTCAATCCCTCTTTACGAGAAGAAGAAAAACAGAAACAACTGGAGAAGAAAGAGAATGCCTTTCTGACTCTCATTCTTCACGCCTACCGCGCCGAACCAGTGAGCCAGTTAAACGCCTTCCACGGCAAAAAGGCCGGGCGACTGGTTGCGGTAGGTCCCGTGAACCTGCCCGTAACCAGGCTCTTTGTGGAGGAGATCATTCTCGAATGTCGAAAACACCACATCACCCGAGTCGATATCCTCGGTTTTGAATTTGAGATGGGGCTGTTCCCCAACATCCTTGACGAAGCAAAGAGCAAAGGCATAGACCTGGCCATGAAATACATCCCTGCCGAGGTCTTTGATAAGCGAGCGGTGGAGAAGAACCAGGTGGTATTCCACGATGTCTCTTATATTGAGATCAAGCCGCATATAAACAAGAACAGTGTAGCCATGGAATTAACCGACTTCTCCGTGTTCTATTCGCAAGATTCCATTGCCAACGCTGAAGCCAACCTGAAAGATAGAGGCAGCAAGATCGTAGTGGAGCAGGGGCAAATTATCAAAGTCAGCCGTGATAAGGATGGCATCGTCTCCCGCGAAGTCCTCACCAGGAACTGGACCGACTGGATCGATTACTGGTCAGTGGATTTCGATTTTGAGAGCAAACGGGAAATTATCCGGGTAAGAAGTGGGGACAGTGGCGAAACCGAAGAGCGCTGGACAGGGGATTTTGTATTTGAAAATGAATGGCAGTCTTTTCGCACCAGGAAGAATCGGTCGCTGGAATTAAAGAGTGTGTATCACGAATGCGAGCCGGGACAGCGCAAGATTGCCGTAAAAGTAGTGGATATCTTCGGAAATGATACAATGAAGATTATCGAGGTGAGGGTATGAACAAGAACGCTAGTGTTTTTGTAGCAGGTTCCTGTTGGCTTAGAGCTGATTTCCATCTGCACACCCGCGCTGATGCAGAGTTTACCTATACCGATAATCCCAATTTTTTCTCAACAACCTGCATTCAGAAGCTGAGTGACGAGGATATTCGAGTAGGTATTGTCACAAATCACAATAAATTTGGTTCTGCTGAATTCAAAGATCTTCAAAGGAATGCATCGAAAAAGGAAATCTGGCTGTTGCCTGGGATTGAACTATCCCTGAAAGATGGTGCAAAAGGTATTCATGTATTGGTTGTTTTTAACTCGTCCTGGATTTCCAATAATGAAGGAAAAGATTATATTAACCAATTTTTAGAGCAGGCTTTCGTGGGCCAATCTAACTACGATCACTCACCCTATCCCAACTGCCAATACGACCTGAGAGGGGCTGTGCAAGCGCTGGATACTTACGATAAGGACTACTTTATTGTTCTTGCTCACGTTGACGCAACAAATGGCCTTTTTAACGAACTTACGGGCAGGAACCTTGAGCAGTTTGTGCGCTCAGAAGCCTTTAAAAAGAAAGTGTTGGGAATACAGAAAGCGGAGTCCCGTGAGAACCTGAAGAAATTGAGAGGAATGCTTGACGATCATTTACCCGCCCAGATCGAAGGCTCCGATCCAAAGTCAATAACCCACGTCGGAACACAAGGGAAGTCCTGCTATATCAAGCTGGGCGATTTTAATTTTGAAGCCCTGAAATTTGCTCTTAAAGATCATCTCAACCGAGTAGCAAGAGAGAAACCGGTGTTAAATCATTCTTATGTTCGTTCCATACGGTATCAAGGCGGATTTCTCGATGGGGTCGAGCTGACGCTTACGCCTCATTTGAATACACTTATCGGTATCAGGGGCAGCGGAAAATCAGCCATCGTCGAGACACTGCGCTATGCACTGGGTATTCCTCTTGGCCTTAAGGCTGCGGATGTTATCTACAAAAAACGTTTGGTGGAATACGTGCTCGGTAGCGGCGGAAAAATGATCATTGAAATATATGATCAGCACCAGAAGCAGTATCGTCTGGAACGTATTTATAACCAGAAAGCGGATATATACCAGGAAAATGAATTTCTACCAGAAGTGACTATTGATGCCTTTTTACGGAAACCGCTTTACTTTGGTCAAAAAGATCTATCCAATACCGGAGAAGGGTTCGAAGAGGAGCTCATTAACAAATTGGTAGGCAACAGGCTAAACGATACACGGGAGTTGATCCGCCTGAAACAACAGGGGGTTGATAATGTAATTCGTGAATTATCCCGGCTTGGTGAATTAAAGGATAGAAAAGAAGAAATCGAATCGCAGAAAGCGGGTAAAATACTCAAATTGAAGGTATTTAAAGAATATGGACTTGAGGAGAAATTACAAAAACAGGTGCAATATAATAAAGATGGTGTTGTCTTTAAGGAGATAACGGAGTATTTAACCCAAAAAGCGCATGAGCTAACGCAGGCAAGACAAGATTTCCAGCAGGGGCTTGGACAGTGGGAATCATATAAGTCAGAACAAAACGATGAGTTGGTGGAGGAATTTAAGCAAATCATTCGAAATATTTCCCGGCACTTAGACAAGATAGCTTCCTTTGAGGGATTGATACTGAATGAGAGCGATGGGATAAAAAAACTGAGAGAACAGTTTATTGAGCAACAAAATAGTCTAAAGGAAGAGTTTGCCAAAATACAGCGGGAGGTTTCCATACCTAGTTTACGAGCCGAAGATTTTGTGGAACTCAACAAATCGCTCAATATGTTGGACTTAAAGCTGAAAGAGATCGATAAAAACCTTAACAAACAAGATGTGCTAAAAAGTCGGTTGGATCAATATATCAATGAACTTAATAATTTGTACTTCCGAGAATATAAACTGATCAGAAAAGAGGTGGAACGCGTCAATCAGCAGGCAACCTCTTTATCCGTGGACATCAATTATAAAGAGAACCGAAGAGCTTTTCAGAGTTTTTTAGATGATTATTTAAGGGGTTCCGGGTTAACTCAAAAAGACAAGACCGAACTGGTAAAAAATTTCAAGGACGGCATAGAGATTCATCGTGATCCGGATAAGCTTAGAGAATGTCTGAGTGAAACCAAACTAGCTTCTTTTCAAAAAGCGATGTGTGAAAACCTTGTGGAACTGCTTACCTGGCAGGTGCCTAACGAATACATTATTCGATATCGGAACAAAGAGCTGAAAGAACATTCTATCGGTCAACGCGCCTCGGCGTTAATCCTGTTTGTACTATCCCAAGACGAAAATGATTTGATCATTATAGACCAACCGGAAGACGATCTGGATAGCCAAACAATCTATGAAGATGTAATTAAGCAGATACTTATCGTTAAGCCACAAATCCAATTTGTCTTTGCCACCCATAATCCGAATATCCCTGTATTAGGGGATGCAGAAAAGGTTGTGGCTTGTGAATTTCAGGAGACCCATATTGCGTTACTTCAGGGCAGTATCGATCAAAGAAATACCCAGGAGAAGATTATTGGCATTATGGAGGGGGGATCTGATGCCTTCAAGAAACGAAAGGAGATATACGAGTTATGGAAGCCTTAGAACTATTGGACCTTATCGACCGGGCGGAAGACAGCACGGTCCAGCTAAAACAGGATTTTAGAAATAGCACACAGCTTGCCTCGGAAATGGTGGCTTTTTCCAATACTCGTGGCGGTATAATTATTGTAGGCGTTTCAAAAGAAAAAGACATCATCGGGCTGTCTGATCCGGAAATTGAACGCGTCAATCAGTTAATATCCAATGCGAGCGATCAAAACGTTCGTCCACCGATTTCACCAATCACCGAGATTGTAAAGATTGAAAACAAGAAACTTTTACTAATTTCTGTAGATGCGGGTATTAACAAACCTTATGCTACCAATGAGGGAATATATTGGACAAAAAAGGGTTCGGACAAACGTAAATTATCGCAAGAAGAACTACAGCGTCTCTTTCAGGATACAGGAAGAATTTATGCAGACGAACAAATTATCAATGGGTCTACTTCCCGTGATATTGACCGCTCTTACTTCGAGGAATTCTATGAGCGGGAATATGAAGAGACTATAGACCAGGCAGGGCTACCGTTAGATAAATTATTGAGCAATCTGAAACTTTCCGGGGATAATGGTCTGAAGCTGGCAGGGTTGCTACTATTCGGGAAAAAACCACATGATTTTAAGCCTGCCTTCCAAATCAAGGCTGTCTCTTTTTACGGAAATGATCCGACCGATACACATTTCAAAGATAGCGAAGACTTAAAAGGCAAGTTGCTTAATCAGTACGAAAATGCTCTCGAATTTATACTCAGAAACTTACGAAAGATTCAAAATGGTGATAATTTCAACCAGGAGGGTAAGCCCGAGATTCCGAGAATCGTACTTGAGGAGTTATTGGTAAATGCTCTTGTCCATAGGGATTATTTCATCAACGCCCCTGTTAACCTGTTTGTTTTTGATGATAGATTGGAAATCACCAGCCCTGGCAAACTGCCTAATAACCTTACAGTGGAACATATAAAAAACGGTATTTCGGCCATTCGCAACCCCGTGATTACCTCTTTTGCTTCGCACATATTGCCTTATAGAGGCGTCGGCACCGGCATAAGGAGGTCTATCAAGAATTACCCGCATATTGAGTTTCAGAATGACATTGAATCAGAACGATTTAGAGTTATTATCAAGCGAACGATGTTAGATTGAGCTTATTGAAATAGTGTATATCTTCGGCAACGATACTATGAAAATCATTGAGGTAACCGTAGGGGGCAAGGTATAATGGCGTTACATCCTGATTTCCCCTCTTCCCCCTATGCAATCCTGGACCCGAATATCCGCTGGTTCCCGGCGAATGAGGCGCTGCGCGAATCAAGTTACGAAAAGCTGCTACCGCCGCTGGTGCATCAGCTTCGCAAAAGGGTCAAAGAATGGCGCGACAACGATTACGAAGGCGCTAGCGCTACCAGCCGTTCCCTCTTGAACTGGTGGTTTAATACCGAACATCTGCTGTCGAAGTCGGACGACACTATGGCTAAGTTTGAATATTACTTCGCCCAGCGGGAGGCGGTGGAGACCGTCATCTATCTCTACGATGTGGTCAAGGTGAAGGACAAGTACGATCTGCTGCGATTCGACTCATCGGGCGCAGTATCGGCAGGGATGTTCGATGAAAGCTGGAGGCGATTTGTAATCAAGATGGCTACCGGCACCGGCAAAACCAAGGTAATAAGCCTCATATTAACCTGGTGCTATTTTCATAAACTGTATGAACCAGAATCCGATCTGGCACGGAATTTTCTCCTCATTACACCGAACATCATCGTGCTGGACCGCATTCGTGCTGATTTTGACGGATTGCGCATTTTCTGGAAAGACCCGGTCCTGCCTGATAACGGCTACAATGGTCAAAACTGGCGGGATGACTTTCAGTTAACTTTGCACATTCAAGATGATGTCAACGTCGTTAGAAAGACAGGGAATATCTTCCTCACCAATATCCACCGTGTTTATGCCAGTGATGACGTCGAGCCTTCCAAAGATGATGAAAACACGATGGACTACTTTCTTGGCAAACGGCCCAGGGGAGAGACGACAGATTCGAAGGTTGATTTAGGCGATATTGTACGGGATGTTGACGAGCTTGTGGTTCTCAATGACGAGGCACATCATATTCACGATAGCCAGATGGCGTGGTTCAAGTCAATCGAGGACATTCACAATCGGCTGAAGCACAAAGACAGTTATCTTTCAATCCAGATAGATGACACCGCAACCCCCAGGCACAACAACGGAGCCATTTTTGTGCAAACGGTATCAGACTACCCGTTAGTTGAGGCCATTTCTCAAAACGTGGTCAAACACCCCGTTCTACCTGATTTGGCCAGCCGTGCCAAACTCGCTGAACGGCAAAGTTCACGCTATACCGAGAAATACGCTGATTATCTACATCTGGGCGTTGAAGAATGGCGCAAAGCTTACGCTGAACATGAGAAAGTTGGCAAAAAGGCGATTCTCTTTGTCATGACGGATGACACCAGGAACTGTGACGCCGTTGCTGAATTCCTGGAACAAACTTACCCTGAGTTCAAAGGCGCGGTTCTTACAATTCATACCAGGAACAACGGGGAAATCTCAGAGGCTGCCACGGGCAAGAAAAAGGAGGAACTGGAGCTTCTGCGCAAGCAAGCCAATCAAATTGATAGCTGGGAAAACCACTATAAAGCTATTGTATCGGTGATGATGCTAAAAGAGGGCTGGGATGTCAGGAACGTAACTACCATTGTGGGCTTGAGGCCATATGGTGCACAAAGCAATATACTTCCCGAACAAACTCTGGGGCGCGGCTTACGCAAAATGTACCCCGGAACCGATGCAGAAGAATCCCTCAGTGTTGTAGGTACAGATGCCTTTATGGATTTTGTAGAATCAATCCAGAGCGAAGGCGTTGAGCTTGAACACAAGCCTATGGGTGCTGGGACAGCGCCCAAAACTCCCATTATTGTAGAGGTTGATGAAGAAAACACCGGCAAGGACCTGAACAAATTGGATATTCGAATACCGCTTCTAACGCCTCGGGTATATCGCGAGTACAAGAGCTTGGCTAACTTAGATTTAAACACATTTGGTCACAGGAAGGTTGCCTATCAGGAGTTCACTGAAGAACAACAACGTGAAATTGTGTTCAAGGACATTACCACCGGAGAGATCAGCCATACCACTATTTTGGATTCCAGCGCTGTGACTGACTATCATAGTGTAGTAGGTTACTTTACCCAGGTCATCATGAAGGACCTGAGACTTGTGAGTGGTTATGACGTTCTGTACGGCAAAGTGAAACAGTTCATCCAGGATTTCTTGTTTGACCGTGCTGCTGATCTGGAAAACCTCAATACTCTACGCAACCTTTCAGAACTGGAAGCCACCAAAACCCTGATTGAGACATTCAAGAAACAAATCAATGCCCTGACCGTGCAGGATAAAGGGGATGCCAAAATACGTGATTCTATCAAATTACGTAAAACGCGCCCGTTTGTTGTTAAAGATCAGGGATATCTGATTCCGAAGAAGAGTGTATTCAACAAAATCATTGGCGACAGCCCCCTGGAATTGCAATTTGCAGGTTTTCTGGAGCGCTGTGATGACGTCATCTCTTATGTGAAGAACTACTTCGCTGTCCAGTTCAAGATTGATTACGTTAAAGCGAATGGCGACATATCCAACTACTATCCTGATTTTATTGTGAAAGCCTCGGATATAGAGGTTTATATTGTCGAGACAAAGGGGCAGGAAGATTTAGACGTGCCACAGAAGATGGAACGCCTCAAAGAGTGGTGCAAGGACATCAATAAAGTACAATCTGAAATCAAGTACGACTTCGTTTTCGTGGACGAGGAAAGCTTCAACCAATATCAACCCAGGAGCTTCGGCTCGTTGGTTAATTCCTTTCGTCAATACAAAGATTGAAGCTATTGGCGAGGGGGAAATATAACAACTCGCTGTAGCTAACCGCAAGGGACGGCGGCAAATTAGCTTCGGTCTGTATCCGAGGGGCGCATTGATTGAGTCCCGTCGGCACGTCAGAAGAGACTAACTATTGTACTGATTGGTTTTTTGTAATAACATGGCAAGTAATTAATAGTTATTTTTCCTGGTGAGGGCAGTTATACTTCCACGATAGGAGGAGAAATGCAGCGAAAGGTTTATCTAATAGGTTTGGATGGGATGATGTATCCCATGTACCATCGTTTTTCCAAGGAGGGAATTCTTCCCAATCTGACACGCCTGTCCAAGAACGGAATGGTTACTGAACTCTATTCCAGTTTACCCGCTTATACACCTACAAACTGGGCTACTATGATGACTGGTGCGCATTCGGGCACCCATTCTATATTGCGGTGGTATGTAGATCTACCTGAGCCCAAAAATACCGAAAAAAGTATCAACTCTTTTGTTGGTAGCGTATCCAAAGCAGAGACAATCTTCGATGCAGCATCACGAGCAGGCCTCAAATCAGTAGCGTTTAACTATCCTGCTAGTGCCCCCCGACGTACTCCTAACCTGTCTGTCGTCGATGGCTTTGCTAACCCAACTTATGGTTCGACTCCTTTCGAGATTACACCAGCCCTTACTTACACTAACATTCCTGGTATTCAGAGAACATGTCAGGTGAAACTTCTGGCTGCCAAAGGCTGGAAGAACCTTCCTTCAAGTCTCCTTCCCCACCTTGAATTTACTATCATGGTAGTCACAAAACAAAAGGGTGAAAACCGCTCTTTTTATTGTCTGGTGATAGATACAACTGGCTCTGGCTACGATACCTTGATCGTATGCACTGAAAAAGATGGCAATACCAAAATAGCAAGTCCGCGTACAGGTTATTGGAGTGAGTGGTGCAAAGAAAATTTTATAATCGCAGGCAATCCAGAAAAGGGAACCTTTCGCTTCAAAACGGTTGAACTATCACCGGATGGAAGCCGCCTACGCCTCCATCGATCACAAATAGTACTGATGGATGAGTTTTGTGAACCCAAAGAGTTAAGTCATGAATTGGTGGAGAAGTTCGGGCCCTACCAGGAACATGCCTCTCTGGCTCCATATATATGGGGAGCTACAGATTTAGAAACTTGCCTTGATGAAATGGAGTATCAAGCGCAGTGGGTGGCTCGTGCTGGTACTTATATGATGAATGTCAAAAACTGTCATCTCTTCTACTGCCATATTCATGTTTTTGATCATATAAATCATCGTCACTTGTCTGGTGTCGACCCATCAAGTCCTGGATATGACCCCTCCACAGCAGAGAAGCACTGGGAGGTTTATCGCCAGGCCTACATGTTGGCAGACCGCATGATAGGCACCATCCTGGAAGGAATAGATATCAACAACACCAATATCATAGTTGCATCAGACCATGCTGCCGTCCCTGACAAGCGAGCAATAAACATGAGGAAGTTTCTTTACGAAAAAGGCTTATTAGCGCTGAATGATCCCTCGAATGGGCTTAACAATGATGATACACCCGATGATAATATTGATTGGAATAATACCAAGGTATTCATGAAACCTGGCAGAGGATATGACATATTCATTAATGCTACAGAGAATTCTAGCGAGTATCTCAAAATCCAGGATGAATTAATACGAGTATTGCGTACATGGATAGATGGAGATACCGGTCAATGTCCCATTGCTATAGCACTGCGAAAGAAGGATGCCCCACTTCTGGGTTTCTGGGGAGATCAGTGTGGCGACGTCGTTTTTGTAAACGAGGATGGGTATGTACATGGCTATATGGGGGAGTGGCATCAGATACGTGACGATAAATCTCTGGGTGAGCCGTTCTGGTATGGTGCCCATCATGGTACACAATTGCCTACATCCAGAACGGAGATAGCTTCCAATATGGCATTTCTACTTGCCAGCGGACCTGGCATAAAGAAAGGATATCACCGTCCAGTGAACGAGCTTGGTTATATACATATGACCAGTATCGTCCCTCTTCTATGTAACTTATTAGGAATTGCATTTCCTGCGCAATGTCAGGGTTATCTTCCCCAAGATATTCTGGAATCAGGTCCCAGTATGATGGAAAGACGAACTGATTACCCAGAATGGGAACGCGGAACCCGACCAGAAGGTTGGGGTAATCGCATCCAGGTACAGAAAGACATGTTCGATTTTGTAAACCATGATAATTAATGCCATAAATATATGGAAATCTCTACAGTTCTTCTTTTAACAGTACTAAAGGAATTTTGGAAAGAACAATGGAAATAATAGTAAGCAATATCCTACTAAAGAGACTTTATGACGCAGCCTACATGCAGCGATGGAATGATAAAATACGCCCTGTAGAACTAACGGAACTGGATAAACAGGCACATAAGATGATTATCGCCTACATGCTGGGCAAATTTGAAGAGGATAATGGTAATTTTAATTGGATTAATGTCATTGAAGGAGGACTATTTGAATTTCTGCAGCGCCTGGTAGTCACTGACTTGAAACCACAAGTTTTCTATAATATTAAAAAGGATACAGCCACATACCGCCAACTGAACGCCTGGGTATATAAGCAATTAATACCTATCATATCTCCACTAGGATCTAAGTTCTGTGCCAGGTTCCAGCACTATTTTATAAACCCCAGCGATACCCAGGAGAAAAGGGTATTGAGTGCAGCTCATTTCTACGCTACTAAATGGGAATTTAACATCATTGAACGTGCCGACCCAAATGGCTATGAGATGAAAGAAATCAAGGCAAGCCTTCAAGCACAGCAGGAGCAATACTATGACGTGAAAGGGATAAAGAACCTGGCACTATCATCAAATCTCAGGAATTTCATCGACTTATGTGGATTGCTCAGATTCCAACTGAGATGGAGTAGAGTTCACAGAGTTCCCAAGACCTCTGTGCTAGGGCATATGCTAATTGTTGCTATAACCACATACCTGTTTTCCCTACAAATGGACGCATGCCCCAGGAGATGTTTTAACAATTATTTCACGGGATTATTTCATGACTTGCCTGAAGCACTTACCAAGGACATTATTTCCCCTGTCAAACATTCCATCAGAGGACTCAGCAGCCTCATTAAAAGATACGAAAAAGAGCAAATGGAGGAAAAGGTATATCCGCTAATTCCCGAAAGCTGGCGTCCCGATATAAGGATGTTTACGGAGAACGAATTTAAAAACCTGATTACTGTAGAGGGGAAAACAAGGGTTACTAATATTGACAACATCAGCAAACACTTCAATAGAGATGAGTTTAAACCCAGGGACGGAGAACTGGTGAAAGCAATAGATGACCTTACAGCATTTCTTGAGGCTTATCTGGCCAGAGAAAATGGCATGGTGTGCGACGAACTCAAGAATGCCGAAGCTGATTTAAGGTTAAAATCCCAACAGAAAAACGTTGGCCCTATTAACTTCATGGAAATCTATTCATCTTTCAAATAATTGATGGTTTATAAAGCCAAATCAAATAACCATAAATCAGCGAGGAGACTTTGATGATAACAGCCGACCTTCCCTTAATAGCCATTACCATGGGGGACGCAGCCGGTATTGGTCCTGAGATTATAGTGAAAGTTCTTCAATCTAAACACATATATGAAATCTGCCGGCCTCTGGTGATAGGTGAAGCTACTATTATACGGAGGGCAATCAATCTTATCGATAAAACAATGATGCTAAAACACGTGTATACGGTGAATGAAGTTGAATCTATGCCCGGTACTATAAACATACTTGATATGCATAACCTCCAACTCAGTGAAGTTCTCACTGGGCAAGTCTGCTCTGCCTGTGGCAGAGCTGCAATGGAATTTATTAATCTGGCCACTGAGCTAGTCCTTAAAGGAGAAGCCAAAGCCATGGTAACCACACCAATAAACAAGAAGGCATCAAAACAGGCTGGCTATGGTGATGTAGGGCATCTTGAATTTCTCGCTCATCTTACAAATACCACGGAATATGCCACTATGTTAGTATCCGGTCCTCTCCGAGTCGTACATCTAACAACTCATTACTCATTGAGGGAAGCCTGTGACATGGTGACCAGACAAAATGTCCTGGGCAAGTTGAAACTAATTCAGCAATCCTTCACAACATGGGGAATTAACGGTACGAAAATTGCAGTGGCTGCACTCAATCCCCATGCAGGGGAAGAAGGACTGTTCGGCCGCGAGGAGATAGAAGAAATTGTGCCAGCCATAGCAGATGCAAAATCATTGGGGATCAACGCATCTGGTCCTTTTCCTGCTGACTCAGTATTTAACCGCGCAATCAACGGAGAATTTGATGTGGTTCTCGCCTTGTATCACGATCAAGGACATATTCCAATAAAGGTTTATAATGTTGAGAAGAGTGTTAGCATTGCACTTGGTCTGCCTTTTATACGTACATCAGTAGATCACGGTACAGCCTTCGATATCGCAGGTAAAGGAATCGCAGACTCCCGCAGTCTTGAGGAAGCAATTAAAGTAGCTGTTACACTTAGTCAAGATGGTAAACTGCCAGATCTCAGGCACTAAAAATTGCGGACTAGTCCCACTAATTAATACTCTTCATGATATATTAGCATACGTAAATACTCATCACAGTCTACTCATCCTGAAGCCAACATGTTTATCTGATTACCAGAGGTAATAATGTCCATTTCGCTTCACCACTTGAACTTGAATCTCAAAGAGGTGGGACAGCAATGCCGAGTTAAGAATCTTCTCTTTCGCCCCATCTTCAACGATCATTCCCTTATTAATCAGGATGACACGCTCAATCTCCGGTATAACATCTTGAAGGTGATGAGTAATCATTATGATGCTGGTACCTGCAGCAGCTATTTTTCGTAATATATTATGCAGTTCAGTGCTAGCACGTAGGTCAAGACTTGATGTCGGTTCGTCCAAGACTAGCGCGTCAGGGTCATGTACCAGTGCTCTTCCTATAAGAATACGTCGCGCTTCACCACTTGACATCTGGTTCAGGCGACGCTCAGCCAGATGCTCTATTTCCAGTAGTTTAAGTACTTCTTTCACTTTCTTTTTCATAGCCAATTTAACCTGTTGATAACGCCAGATCCGTGTACTACTGAAAAACCCGGATAATATTACGTCTGCCCCGGAGAGATCCCCAGCACAGTTGTCCAGTAAATCACCTGATACTATCCCCAGAAAAGATCTCAATTCAAATACATTCCATCTGTCCTTTCCCAATATTCGGAGATATGATTCATTGTCACCAATGTTTTGGTACAATTCTCGTGTAATAGTCTTGATTAGAGACGATTTACCCGAACCGTTAGGGCCAAGAATAGCGATGTGTTCTCCCAATTCAATAGAGATATTAATATTTTTTAACACTAACCGCCCACCTCGCGTCACAGAGACATTCTTGTATTCAATTAAAGGTATGGAATTCCCAGAGGACAATTTTAACTTTGCCTTATCATTTTCCATTTATTTTCGATCTCCATCTAAATAGTTATTTATCCTCACCGCCACTACGCACAGTATTCTTGTTCTTTATCTTATTTGTTTTCAGAAAGTTCTTAGCTGGTCCTAACGATATTTCAAGAAATAATTACCAGCCGAATATGCACCATTATAGAGCATCAACTCCAATATTACATCTATAGCTAAATTCATATAATTCCACCCTCCAATGTTATGTTAGTTACCAGTATTATTTATCTTTGCTAATCTCAGTAATCATGTTAACATTTAGCTGTTATGTTAAGAATAGATGGCAGGAAATATGATGAACTTCGCCCTGTGGATATAACTCTTGGTTATCAGAGCTTTGCTGAGGGTTCTGCACTGATAAAACTGGGTAAAACAACGGTGCTTTGCTCAGTGAGCATGGAAGAGAGAGTTCCTAATTTCCTTAAAGGCAGTGGCAAGGGTTGGATTACTGCAGAATATGCAATGTTACCTCGTTCAACACTAACTCGCACTCCACGTGACCGAGTAGGGGGGAGAAACCAGGAGATCCAGCGCATAATTGGCCGAAGTCTCAGGTCAGCTACCAATATGGCAGTTCTGGGAGAGAGAACGTTCTATGTTGACTGTGATGTATTACAAGCGGATGGTGGCACTAGAACAGCAGCAATTACTGGCGGCTACGTAGCCCTATTCCAGGCATTTCATAACCTTAAGAAGCAGAGGGTTTTACCATTTGTACCATTACAATCAACTATAGCAGCTATCAGTGTTGGAATAGTAGGTGATACCGCACTTCTTGACCTCTGTTACGAAGAGGACTTCCGTGCCGAAGTTGATTTCAATGCGGTTATGACCGATAAAGATGAATTTGTTGAAATACAGGGAACTGCAGAAGGCAAACCATTCTCTAAGGAGCAAGCCGATGTTCTTCTCTCACTGGCACATAAAGGTATTCAACGACTATTCTCCATTCAGAAAGAAGCTCTTAAAACTCTTGGCTAATTTACAATCTGCCCATTTCCGAAAATAATCCATTTATAACTGGTGACTTCCTTCAAGCCCATAGGGCCGCGTGCATGAAATTTCTGTGTGCTTATCCCTATTTCAGCGCCCAAACCAAATTTTTCCCCGTCTGTGAAACGTGTGCTGGCATTAGCATAAACACAGGCAGCATCCACCTCATTTATAAACCTCATCGAACTTGTGTAATTTTCACTGATTATGGCTTCAGAATGTCCGGACCCATACTTCTCAATATGTGCAAGCGCCTCATCCAGAGAAGATACAACCTTGATGGATGCCTTCAATGATAGATACTCTTTTCCCCAATCGTCCTCGACAGCATTAACCAGATTTAATAATGGAATGGATTTGAGAATGTCCATAGATTTTTCATCACAGTGCAATTCTACGTTGTCTTCTGCTAACTTCGCAGCTATTACAGGTAAATAAGTTTTTATCACCTCTACATGAATTAGAATACAGTCCAGCGCGTTGCAAACACTGGGACGCTGTACTTTGGCATTGTGGATGATAGCAACAGCTTTATCAAGGTCAGCATCTCTATCCACGTAAGTATGACATACACCTATGCCACCAGCGATAACAGGCATGGCAGCGTTTTCCTTGACTATTTTTATTAGACCAGCTCCACCACGAGGTATCATTAAATCGATCATATCACTCATCTTGAGCATATGGTTTACCAACGCGTGTTCCGTTGATTTGATAATTTGTATTGCTCCTTCTACCACACCTGCTTGGTCACAAGCCTCTTGAGCTATATGAGCTAGTGCAACGCTTGAGTTTATGGATTCCTTGCCACTGCGTAAAATCACAGCATTTCCTGATTTCAAACAAAGGGTCGATATATCAATAGTCACATTAGGGCGACTCTCATATATGGCTCCAATTACGCCTAGAGGAACCCTTTTCCTACCTATCATTAACCCATTCTCTGCGATATGCATATCGTATATTTCTCCAACAGGGTCAGGAAGAGCCAATATTTTCCTGACTCCGTCAGATATGGCTTTAAGACGCGCTGGCGAAAGCATAATCCTATCAAGCATAGACTTGTCTATCCCTGAAGACTCCGCATATTCAAGGTCCATCCTGTTAGCGGCTAATATTTCATCCTGTCTGGTGACAATATACTCGGCAATATTGGCCAACGCCCTGTTTTTTATAGTTGCAGAAGTGAACGCAAGTTTTCTGGCAGCAGTTCTCGCCACTTTTCCTTTCTCTTCCAGTTCTCTAATTGCTGACTCCATAATTATTCTCTCCACTATACCAGTATTATTACTTCACACTACCACCATGTTATTTCTATGGATTATCTCATCTCCGTGCTCATGCCCAAGGAGACTCAAGATTCTATCAGAACGCACTCCCATAATAATTGTTAATTCAGAAGAACTATAGTTAGAAAGACCCCAGGCAATATGCCCATCTGTTTGTCCAATAACATCCACAATATCACCACGTTGAAAATCTCCATCCACTTTAATCACACCAGACGGTAGCAAACTACCCTTATTCCTTCCAATAGCTGTAGCAGCACCCTTATCAACTGTCACTTTGCCCCGTGAAGCCAGTCCGCTAAGCATCCATCTCTTGCGACTCTCCATTTTGTCCACTCGAGCAGGGAAAAGAGTCCCCACCTCATCACCTTTATCAATCCTTTCCAGAATGTTCTTCTCACGCCCATCTGCAATGATGACATTCACACCCGATGAAGTAGCAAGTTTTGCAGCTTCGATCTTAGTTACCATTCCTCCAGTTCCCTTATCATTTGTTGTACTACTAGCCAGACGTTCTATACCGTCATCTATTATGTCCACTCTACGTATTAGCCTTGCTTCAGGGTCATTATGGGGGTCAGCAGTATACAAGCCAGTGATGTCAGTAAGCAATACTAAAAGATCCGCATCGACGAGGTTTGCCACCATGGCTGAGAGATTATCGTTATCCCCAAACCTGAGTTCCTCAATTTCATCGAGCGCAATGACATCATTTTCATTAATAATACAAATTATACGGGAATCAATAAGAGTCATTAGTGTATTTCTTGCATTAAGATATCCGGCTCGTTGGGTAAGATCATTTTTAGTTAGTAATGCCTGCGCAATTATTATGTCATGTTGACTAAAAAGTTTTTCATAAATATACATGAGGTGGCTTTGCCCTACTGAAGCAAAGGCTTGTTTGAAAAATATACTTTTATCTCTTGAGCTTTCTTTAAGTCTTTGCCGGCCTGCAGTAATTGCACCAGACGAAACAATCGTTATCTCTCTCCCGATATAATGTAGCTTCGCTACCTGTTTTACCAGATTATTCATAACTGGCAGATCAAGATTATCACTCCCTGCAGTCAGCAAACTTGTTCCAAATTTAACCACTATTCGTTGAGTAGAAATATTCATTGCTTGTTAATTATAACAACGCTACATAATGGCAACAACACAAGAATATGCTGCTTGTGGTAGCATTATCACTAAATGAATTTATCCTGTTTACTTCCTTTAATTAGAAATCTCAAAACTTACAAGGACATCGTTAGTAATCTGTCTAGTACCAAAGGTACACACGAAACCATCGTCCTAAATGCCGCAAGAGCAAGCGTAATTGCAAGCCTTTATCATGACTTAAATTTACCGATTATGGTAATAACCACTCAACCTGAAGCAGTCAAAAAACTCTACTCAGAGCTTCAGGCATGGTGTCTTCCCTCAACCAACCTGCATAGTTTTCCCGAGCTGGAGTTCTCTCCATATGAATACAATTCCTATTTTTCCAATAATACTACCCAAGAAAGATTAAAGACATTATCCGCTTTGACCCAATACAACCAAACAAAAGCCCATTCCCATGGTAATCATATATCTTCACAAAAATTAGAAACATCAACAATTGCTCAGCAGATCTCGAACAAACCATATCAGGAAGATAAATTATGTTCTGCCTCTATAGTAACGCCGCACAGACATCCTCCCCTTATAATAAGTTCGACACTGGCCATCATAAGCAAGACAGTCGGCCAGGATGATTTCGACTCTTCTTGCCATGTCCTGAAACCAGGTATGACAATCAATCCATCCGATTTACTGTCTAGATGGCAAGGCATGGGCTATGAAATGAATGATTCCGTTATGGAGCCAGGCGAAATGACTAGACGGGGAGGGATAGTAGACATTTATCCTGTTTATAGTGAATTCCCTGCACGTATTGAGTTTATAGGAAATCAAATAGAAAGTTTAAGGGCATTTAATCCGGATAGCCAATGTTCAGTAAACATAATCTCTTCACTGTCGATAAGTCCAGCCAAAGAGGCCGTTTTATCCCAGGTAGCAAACAAGATAAAGCTTAGCGCATTAGAATTGGACAGTTGTCTCCCTGAGTTTAAACAACGTATTGAAGATGACCTGGCCAAGTTGAAACAGAAGCAATGGTTTCCTCTTGCCGAATTCTACTTCCCTCTCTTTAACCGGGGAAATATTTTCCATTATTTGCCAGATGAGACCATAATTATTTTTGACAATCCCACCGAAATTCAAACAGCTGTTGAGAGATTGAACAAAGAGGCCATGGCATCACGAGCTATAAAATTAGAAGAGGGTATTTTACCTGTAAACTTTCCCTCTCCATACTTTGACTGGAACGCAATAAATACTGAATTCATCAGCTTTAAGAAACTAATCGTACAATCCTGGCGCTCCAGTGAAAAAGAAAATGCAACCATGCAATTTACTTCTGCTCCGAGTTGTGGTGGTAATCTGTCACTGTTTCTCAATACAGCCAGACAGTTAGTCCAACAACAACAACGGCTCATTATAATCAGTCAGCAAACGAAAAGACTAGCCGAGTTATTGCAGGAGGAAAACCTGCATACCTCCCCAATTACACAGCTCAATAAAGTACCACCTCGCTCTTCCATTACTCTGCTCCAAGGTTCATTGGAACAAGGGTGGTCCATAAATCAAGACCTGACTATCCTGACTGACGCTGAACTTTTCGGTTTTGTAAAATCTCGAAGACTCCATAAGAAAGCATTTTCCGGACAGCGATGGTTAATTCCCCAATTAAACCAGGGTGATTATGTAGTTCATATTGACCATGGTATCGCGCAATTCGGTGGCTTGACAAGAATGTTTACCGATGGAAAAGAGCAAGAATACCTTATTTTAGAATATGCTGCTGATGGCAAACTTTTCGTTCCCACATACCAGATAGGTCGAATAAGCCAATATATCGGGGCAGGTGGACAGAAGCCGATTCTGAACAAATTGGGAACCCAGGAATGGCACAGGACCAAGAAAAGAATCCAGGAGTCTGTAGTCGATCTGGCCAATGAACTTCTTATACTTTATGCCGAAAGAGAGACAGTTCAAGGTTTTGCTTATTCACCAGATGTATTATGGCAACAT
The DNA here is from genome assembly GCA_964654015.1 of uncultured Dehalococcoidales bacterium. Lineage (GTDB taxonomy): Bacteria > Chloroflexota > Dehalococcoidia > GIF9 > AB-539-J10 > JAUUZT01. The sequence continues at coordinate 29,388 of CAZZHQ010000008.1, forward strand.
GAGATGGAAGCATCGTTCCCCTATATAGAAACACCTGATCAAGCAGAAGCAATATCTGCTGTAAAAGAGGATATGGAAAATATTAAACCTATGGACCGTTTGATTTGTGGAGATGTTGGGTACGGAAAAACAGAAGTTGCTCTTCGTGCATCATTTAAAGCAGTGGCGGATAACAAACAGGTTGCCATACTGGTTCCCACCACTGTGCTAGCCCAACAACATTTCAAGACCTTTAGCCAGAGACTACAGGCTTTTCCTATAAATATCGAAATGCTAAGCCGATTCTGTTCACCAGATAAAAGCAGGGAAATCATCGAAGGCCTAGCCAGAGGCAGCGTGGATATATGCCTTGGTACTCACCGTCTGTTACAGAAAAACATCTCCTTCAAGGATCTGGGCCTTGTGATAATCGACGAGGAACAAAGATTCGGTGTATTACAAAAGGAGAAGCTAAAACAAATGAGGAAAGAGGTAGATGTGCTAGCTTTGAGTGCCACACCTATTCCTCGCACACTCCATATGTCTCTAACTGGTATCAAGGACATAAGCATTATGGAAACGGCCCCCGAAGAACGCCTGGCAATTAAAACATACGTTGGTACTCATAATGAGACTCTGGTAAGACAGTCAATACTACGCGAGATTGAAAGAAACGGGCAGGTTTTTTATGTCCACAACCGAGTTCAAGATATCGCTATGGTGGCTAACAACTTAAAGACCCTTATTCCTGAAGCAACAATAAGCATAGCGCACGGGCAGATGCCTGAGGATAAACTGGAAAATGTTGTTGCTGACTTTGCTGCCGGTAAAAATGATGTCCTGGTCACCACCACTATCATCCAACTGGGTTTAGATATGCCAAACACCAATACCTTAATTATTGACAATGCAGATAGATTTGGACTTACACAACTCTATCAACTTAGAGGTCGCATAGGGCGAGGTGTTAATCAGGCATACGCCTATTTCTTTTATCCCAGAGACAAAGAACTGTCTCCACAGGCACAGAAGAGACTCAGAACTATTTACGAAGCTACAGAGCTTGGTGGAGGGTTTGCCATTGCCATGAAAGACCTTGAAATCCGTGGTGCTGGAAACCTGCTTGGTGTCAAACAAAGCGGGCATATAGCTGCTATAGGCTCCGAGTTCTATTGCCAGATGCTTGCCGATGCAGTTGAAGAAATAAAGTCAACCAAATACTCGGATAGTGCTCTTTCTATCGGACAGCCTGAAGAATTGCCATCGCCCAGTGTAGCTCTACCTCTCACGGCCTATATTCCTGCAGAATATGTAGCTGTCCTAAGTACAAGGCTAAGCCTTTACAGCAGGCTTGCTAAGGCCAAATGCAACGAAGATATAGAGCACGTAGCAAAGGAATTAAGAGATAGATTTGGTTCACTGCCCGAAATTGCAAGGAACCTACTCTATATTGCAAAACTGAGAATATTGGCCACACAGGCTAAGATTATCTCTGTCTCTACCCACAAAAGTCATATCACTATAAGACTACCAAATCCGTATAAATTACCCGCAGGAAAATACCAGCACAGTAATATAAAGCTAGGTGTTACTCAAATTACTTTGGACTATAAAGCACTAGGGCGAAGATGGACAACTATTCTTGAAGATATTCTGCAAGATTTATCTGACCTGTACTAACCTAATGACAGATAAAATTCTCCACGTCAATGCATAGAACACCTAAATACAATTGCCCTCTATATTGCGCAGTAATACACTTGCCCTGGTATCGTAATAGGTGTCTAAAAACTATTTACTAGTCTTTTACTCCATGCGCGTTAAGATAATTTACCGCACTTTGTACAGTCATTATTTGCTCAGCATCTTCATCGGAAATTTCTATACTCTTTCCCGAAACGCTAAATTCCTCCTCGATAGCAGTGATAAGTTCTACCAGATCCAAAGAATCAGCATCAAGGTCATCAACCAGAGAAGTTGATATATTGACATCCTTCTCCTCAACATCTAATTGCTCCACAATGACTTTCCTCAGTCGTTCAAAAACAGTTGCCATTCTTCCTCCTTAACTAAACTTTATTATTTGTCTTTACCACTATGTATTCATCCACTACCGAGCCTAACACACCATTAACCAGTCTCGGTGATGCATCGCTTCCAAATATTTTAGCCAGTTCAACAGCCTCGTCAATAGCTACTCTAAATGGAGTATCCTCACTAAATATAATCTCAAAAATGGCAATCCGCAAGATGTTTCTATCAACAACTGCCATTTGTTGTACAGGAAAGGCAGTGGCAAAGCGTTCAATAATGCCATCTATTTTCTTTTTGTTATCCAGCACTCCCTTGACGATATTAATAACAAAAGTGGATTTCTCTATTGATAATTTTTCCTTTTCCAATAAATGACCCAGGCTATTTTCTAAACTGTGCCGGGTGCAGTCGAGTTCATAGAGCAACTGCATCGCATTTACTCTTGCTTTTCGTCTAGTGCTCATACTAAATAGCTATTCATTCTCGAACAAGTTTCTTACCTGTTCTACGGTTTCACTTCCAGATATATTATATATTATTGCCTGCTGGTCAATACGTTTAATCAATCCGCTCAACACTTTTCCAGGTCCAATCTCATAGAATATGTTTACTCCATTATCCAACATATATTCAACAGAAGATTGCCATTGAATACAACAATAAAGTTGTTTAACCAGTTCTTCACGTATCGCATTAACTTCTACTAAAGGCTGAGCAGTCACATTACTAATTATGGGACAACTTGGGCTATAAAAAGTAAAATTTGATAATAGTTGTCTAAATTCAGCTATAATCGGTTCCATTAAACTAGAGTGGAAGGCGCCACTAACTTTAAGCGGGATTATCCGTCGAACACCTTTCTCTTTGGCCAATATTTTAGCTTTATCTAAAGCTTCCAGGGCGCCGCTAATAACGATTTGTCCAGGGCAATTCACATTAGATATGTTGCACCCACTGCTCGAGCATATTTCTTCAACCAGTTCTAATTCCGATCCGATAATTGCTAGCATTCCACCCCGACTTCGTCTTCCCACCTCGTACATCAACCTGCCTCTTTCCCTTACCAATTTCAACGCATCGCTAAATCCCAGTGCCCCAGCAGCTACTAATGCAGTGTACTCTCCCAGACTGTGTCCCGCTACAAATGATGGAGTACACAAACCAATATCAGACTGCTGTGCCACTTTCAAGCAAGCGATACTGCTTGCCACTATAGCTGGCTGCACATTGACTGTTTTTGTTAATTCGTCTTCAGGTCCAGCGAAGCACAAATTGGAGAGAGGAAAGCCCAATACCTCATCAGCCTGATTAAAAATCTCTCTGGCCAAAGAATAATCCTGATAGAGATCCAATCCCATCCCTACTTCCTGGGACGCTTGACCAGGGAAGACATAAGAAACCGCTGTTGTACCAGTCACCCCGTTACTTAACCTCTTCTGGCAGTGCTTTCTACTTCCATCACCTGTCTGTTATTATAATGTCCACAACTAGAGCACACATGGTGTGCTAACTTAGGACTATGACATTGAGGGCAAATATCCAGAGCAGGCTTATTTATTCCTAAATGACTTCGCCTTTTCCCCTGGCGTGATTTTCCATATTTCTTTTTAGGAACGGCCATAATTGTTCACCTCCTTATTTCCAATACAATCACGTTTACACAACGCTTTCATTGGTAGATTTATCAAAGTATACTGTCGGATAAGTTCACCAAAGTCAAGCATGTTTTTGTCTTTAACAAATATATAGTCTTCCTCCTCGAATAAAGATGTAGCAGAAACCTTACTATGCTGATAAATAACTTCCTCTTCAATATTGTAACTTACAGACTGAACAAAACCGGCAAGACAACGATTACATGTAAGTTCTACCTGAACAGTTGCTTTACCTTTTATTAGAATTCCTTTACCGGTACGAATCACCGTTATTATTCCTGTAACGGCATCCCTATTCTTGCCTGATATTATTTTCTCTATAGCGCAGTCACATTTCTCGCCCACTGACTCTCCCAATAGACTAGCAATATCAAACAAACCTTGAAAAGGTTCGCCAATAAGTTCCTCTGCTTTCATGATACCCCAGATAAACACCTAGAAATCAAACCTCCTATAAAGTATAATGACTAATCATGGAGGTTTCAAGTATGAAAGAAATTGAAAACTTAAAAACGAAGATAATTGACAACATAGATACCCAATGTAAGGAATTATTCCAACTAAGCCATAGAATACACGATAATCCCGAATTGGGCTTTGAAGAACAGAAGGCAGCTTCCTGGCTTAGTGAATATCTTCAGGATAAAGGGTTCCGGATAGAAACAGGAATTGCAGGATTAGCTACCGCATTCATGGCAACATATGGTCAAGGAACTCCAAAGGTTGCTGTTATTGCCGAGTACGACGCATTACCAAAGCTAGGCCACGCTTGTGGCCATAATATAATTGCTACATCGTCTGTTGGCGCCGGAGTTGCTGCTAAAGCTGCTGTCGACGCTTTCGGAGGTAGCATCATCGTTATAGGGACACCAGCAGAGGAAATTTATGGTGGTAAGATAAATATGGTAAAAGCTAATGTTTTTGACGATATGGACGTTGCAATGATGGTTCATCCATCTACACTAAATGCAGCAACAATACTAGCATTGACCCTAAACAACCTTGAAGTGGAATTCTTTGGTAAACCTGCCCATGCTGCTGTTCACCCCTATAAAGGCATAAACGCCCTTGAAGCCATGATACTATCTTTCAATAACATTAACTCACTACGTCAGCATATAAATGAAGACAGCCGAATTCACGGGATAATTACCGATGGCGGTGAAGCTCCGAATATAATACCTGCTCATAGCGCTGGTTTATTCATTATACGAAGTATGGACAATGTTTATCTCGAAGAGTTAAAGACTAAAGTGTTAAACTGCTTTAAAGGAGCAGCTACTGCATCTGGTGCTACACTGAAATACAAGTGGGATGAAAAGACGTATGCATCCATGAAAAATAATATGACAATGGCTGAACTATTCGAGCAAAATATGAAATCACTGGGACGTACCATGGAAGATCTGACACCAAGTTATATAATCGGCAGCACCGATATGGGAAATGTTAGCCAGATAGTGCCCAGTATACACGCAACCGTTGCAATAGCACCTCCATCTGTAACAGTACACACTGCTGATTTCTCTGCTGCTGCAATATCCGAGGCTGGAAATAAAGGACTAGCTGACGCTGCCAAGTCAATGGCAATGACCCTGGTTGATATACTTGGTTGCCCTGAAATACTGGAAAATATTAAAAAGGAATTTCAGTCCAGTTGAACAACTTTCTTAGGTTGAGATAATTGAAAGATGCTAAAATATCAAATGCAAACGTTAACCTTAGCCAAATATAGGAAGCTAGGTGATATTTATCAAGAAGAGTAAGGTAGGTTTAACCCATGCATGATAGCTATTTATTAGGGCACTAGATATGGATATGCAATTGAAACCAATAAAGGATATTGATTATCTGGAAAAACTAATTGACGCAGGATATGCTATCGCCGGGCCCAGGCATAACAAAGACCGTGACCTTGTAGCCCTCAAGGCTTTCCTGCGAAAGGGACAAGAATTCGCTCCCGAAGAATGGCTATCGAGAAATGAATATCAATTTATAGAGCCAAATTCTTTTACCAAGGGATATCGCATTTCTTATAAGCTGATAGATGATTTCCCTGACGAGCGATTCAAATCTAATTACAGTTTGCTCATAAAGGGAAAGGAAATACCTTTATATTTAAAAGTAGAGGCTAAACAAGTAGACCAGTAACCCTGTAAACGAAACTTTTACATTAAAAATACTTTATTTCACAAAAGCTAATAATGGCTAAATTAAGGAATATGCTGCTGTGGCATTAAAAGGATAATAGGTTATCAATGAAGATTATATTTCTGAAGGATGTTCAAGGAAAAGGAAAAACAGGCGAGATAAAAGAAGTAAGCAACGGTTATGCTATGAATTACCTTATACATAATGGCATAGCCCTTCCTGCCACAGCTGGAGCCATAAAGCAGGCAGAGCAGAAAATTAAAAATGAGGATGTCAAAAAAGAGTTGTCTCTAGAAAAACTTACTGAGATTGCAGGACAAATTGAAGGGCAAACTATACATATTCAGGCTCGTTCAGGAGCTGGTGAACGGCTCTTTGGTTCTATTACTGCCTCAGCAATAGCTGAAGAATTGAATAAACTGCTTAGTTTATCAATTGATAAGAGAAAGATAGTGCTGGATAAAGCCCTGCGTGAGATAGGTAGTCATCAGGTGACTGTAAAGTTAAGCAAGGATCTGGAACCTAAAATCACAGTGGTCATCGAACGAGAGAAGGTCTAGCATATGTCTCAGGGAAGAACACTTCCTCAAGACATCGAAGCCGAAGAAGCAGTAAACGGCTCTTTGCTTATTGACCCTGATGCTATATTAAAGGTAGCGGGTAATCTAAAGGCAGAGGATTTTTTTTCAGAAACAAATCGTTGGATTTACCAAGCTTGTATCACATTATACCAACGCAATAATGCCATAAACCAGGTTACTGTTGCTCATGAATTATTGCATCAGAATAAATTTGAGCAAGCTAGTGGCTCTAGCTATCTCAGCCATCTAATCTCTGTAGTACCAACATCCCTGCATATTGAATATTACGCTCAAATAGTTTCCAGGATGGCAGTAATGCGGCGTCTCATATCTGCAGCAGACCAGATTTCAACTATCGGCTATAATGCCGGGCCAGACATTGATATGAGCCTCAGCAAAGCTGAGGATCTTCTCTTTCAGGTCAGAACAGGGCAAGATTTCAGGGAGTTCAGTTCAATCCGTGATTTGCTAGATAAATATTTCGATGAAAAAGGGGTGTCTGTAAAGCCACAAGACGCACATGAAGGACGCATTTTATCTGGTTATACCAGATTAGATGCCATACTTGGAGGATTTCATAAATCAGACCTAATCATACTGGCGTCCAGACCCAGTCTGGGCAAAACCAGTCTGGCACTGAATATCGCCAGAAATGTCGCCGTTAACCAGGGTGCCTGCGTTGCTATTTTTAGTTTAGAGATGTCAAAGGAATCTGTGACCGAACGCTTTTTATCCAGCGAATCCGGAGTTGATTCGCACTATATCCGACTACGACGCTTCACCGAAAAGGATGAAGCGAAGATAATGGAAGCAAGTGGCTTGCTTTCTGAAACGGCGATTTATATAGATGACTCACCTCAGATTCAGGCCGTCGACATTAGGAGTAAAGCTAAACGCCTTCAGTTTGAACACAAGATCGACCTGGTGATAATAGACTATATACAATTGATATCAGGCAGCGGTAGAAATGAGAACCGTGTACAGGAATTAGCTAAGATAACACGATCGCTAAAGATAATGGCCAGGGAGCTTGATATCCCAGTACTGGCTCTATCACAACTTAGCCGGGCAGTGGAATGGAGACCAGGACAAAAACCACAACTTTCAGACCTGCGGGAAAGTGGTACCATAGAGCAAGACGCAGATATCGTCTGTTTCATTTATAGAGAGGATAAGACAATTAGTGAAGAGGATTGGGATAAAGCACATGTTTTGGATGGCAAGATATATCCTCGGGATATAGCAGAAATAATGATATCCAAGCATCGTAATGGTCCACTGGGCGAGGTTAAACTACATTTTTCAAATAGATTTGTAAAATTTGAAAATATAGAGGGAGTAAATGCTCCAGTTCCTGCCAAATAGGAGTCATATACATGCATTACGACAGTAAAGAAAAGCTATCGATAAACAAAACAGGGGTAAGTGTACCGGAATCTTTCTTTACTCAAATAATGCCGGTTATACGCGACGTTATCGAGCTTAAGGTTATACTGTATATTTTTCATTGTCTCAGTCAGAAACCTATAGATCCAGCCTTTATGACATATAATGAATTACTATCCTCTGGGCCCGCATTCCTTTTAATAACAAAGAATGATTTAACGAAAGCCCTAGAAACAGCGGTCGAGGATGAAGCTTTGCTTCATTTAAGCATCGGACTGAAAAGCAAACAGCAGGATATCTACTTCGTTAATATTGAATCTAATAGAGAGATAATTGAGCAAATCAAACGAGGAGAACTCTCGTTGAAACAGCTCTCTGGCATCCCCAGAGAAGAACAAGCCCATCAGCAATCATCTAATATTTTTGTTATTTACGAGCAAAACATAGGTATGATAACTCCCATACTCAGTGATGAATTGAAAGCGGCAACGGAGCTATATCCAACACAATGGATCGAGGAAGCTATTAAAGAGGCGGTTTTATTAAACAAGCGAAGCTGGAGATATATCGCTCGTATTCTGGAACGATGGGCAAAGGAAGGTAAAAGTATTGGAGCGGATAGACAAGGTAATAAAAAGAGTAGCACCAATAAATACATCAGTGGTAAATACGGACACCTCGTTAAAAGATAAGGTTAGCCACGGTTCTTCCCCGATACCATCTAACCCTGATGATACTGCTGGTACGCAGAGTGATTTTTGCACTATATGTAATGGAATTGGTTTTGTTTATCCGCGGTTAGACTCTGGTCAGCTTGATTATAGCCAGGTAGTGCCCTGTCAATGCCAGAGTAATAAACTTCATGATAAGAAACTGGAACGCCTTCAGCGATATAGTAATATTGGTTCGTTGGCACAATTCACTTTCGACAAGTTGGCTCCCAAAGAAATGAAGGACAGTTCAGGCATGGATGACTGCTTTACTCAGGCTTATCAGGCCGCCAAAGCCTTTGCTGATTATCCGAAAGGCTGGCTGGTTCTGTCTGGCCCCAGTAGCAGCGGAAAAACACCGCTGGCATGCGCCATTGTGAACCAGCAACTAAACTCTGGACAGCCTGCCTTTTACATTGGAGTAGCTGATTTATTGGACCATTTACGTTCTACTTTTGGACCATCAAGTACTGTCAGTTATGATGAGTTTTTTGAACAGGTCAAGAATACACCTCTGCTAGTACTCGATGATATGCGTATTGAGCCTGACACCTCTTGGGCTAAAGAGAAACTGGAACAATTGCTGAATCACCGCTTCAATGGACGCATGGCTACGGTGATAACCACTGACATACCCTTGAGCAAATTTGATGAGCGTTTGCGTAACCGTTTTGAAGATAATAGTTTATGCCATACATATACAATCGTTAGTAGATTATCAATGCAGCGCCTGGGCAATTTACCTCCGGGACTATTGCAGAGCATGTCCTTTAACAATTTTGACCATAAACGATTGGAATTGCCTTTGGAACAGCGTCAAAATCTACAACAAGCACTCAGCATAGCAAAGGACTTCGCTAAAAACACAGAAGGCTGGCTGATACTTCAAGGGATAAACGGCTGTGGCAAGACCCACCTGGCAGCATCTATTGTAAATTATAGATTATCACAAGGCTTGTCTAGCTTTTTCATTTTTGTTCCTGACTTACTGGATTTACTGCGCTCTTCATTCAGCAACACTAGTAAGATACCCTATGATGAATTTTTTAATATCGTTAAAGAAAGTCCACTGTTGGTACTGGATGATTTTGGGCAGCAATCATCCACTCCATGGGCACAAGAAAAGTTATACCAACTGATAAATCATCGTTACAACCTCAGACTCCCAATGGTCATCACCACTTGTTTATCGCTTGAGGAAATAGAGACAAGGATAAGTTCTCGCATGGTAGATCCCAAGCTGAGTATGGTATTCAACATCATCGCACCTGATTACCGAGGCGATATCGGAAATAGTTGAAGATAAAATCAGTACCATCCAAGATAATAAAGAATATATATTTAGCGAAGATTAACCTGTAATCGATTCCGTTAGAGGTGATTAGATAATGAAAATTACAGATATTAAGGCTATACCTCTCTCTATACCATTAAAGGAGGACCCTGCTGTTTCCTCCGGATCAGTTTCATCCATAGCATCTGCTAAGGCTAGCTCTTTTCATGTTCTGGTAAAAATACAAACAGATGAAGGCATAACCGGTTATGGAGAGGCTTTCCGTTTCACCCCTGGTGTGGTCTGTAAATTTATTGAGGAGGCCCTCAAACCTCTACTTCTGAATAAAAATCCCTTACAGATTGCAAAATTGTGGGACATTATGTTTCAAACAACCTTCCGCTATGGCAGGAAAGGCTTGGCGATTCAGTGTATCAGTGGAATAGAAATAGCCCTATGGGATATTCTCGGTAAATATAGAAACCTCCCTGTCTACGAAATGTTTGGAGGTTTATGTCGAGACAAAGCCAAGGCCTACGCCAGCCTGCTACGTTACAACAGTACTGAAGATGTAGCCAGAGCAGCAATGGGTTTCGTGGAGCAGGGTTATACAGCTATAAAGTTACATCAAATTGACGTGGAATCGGTTAAAGCAGTACGTGAAGTAATACCTGAGTACATCACGCTGATGCTAGACGTCAATGGTGCATGGTCTCCCAGAGAGACATTGGAAAAAATAAAGGAATTAGAACCATATAGGTTGCTATGGCTGGAGGAACCGGTACGTCCGATGGATGATTATGATGGACTAGCCCATGTAACTGCTAATAGTAGTATCAGGATTGCCGCTGGAGAAAATGAATATACCAATTATGGTTTCAAGGAGATGGTAGAGAAACGATCTGTAGACATCCTGCAACCTGACGTTATAAAGGCAGGAGGATTACTTGAGTGCCGTAAGATCCTGAGCATTGCTGAAACATGGAACCTGCAGCTTATTCCCCATTCCTTCTGTTTTGGACCAGGGATTGCAGCTACTCTACATTTTAGCCTGAGCAATATGGGAAGTGAATATATCGAGATAAATGCCGTGCCACTTGAACAATCCTATATATACCCCTCTTTACGCCCAGAGAAAGGATATCTGATACCAACAGAAAAACCAGGTCTGGGTATCGAGATAGATGAGGACGTAGTAAATAGCCACCCATATACCGGCTAAGAAAAGTTAAATTCATATTGCAATCGATAGATACGGCTGTTAAAATACATAATCGTTAATCTGAGAATCTAGTATGGTTGAGTCTGAAGTTCTAGTCCTTAATCAAAGTTACGAACCTCTCAATTTATGTCGTGTTCGCCGGGCGGTAGTATTGGTTTTTCGGGGAGCAGCTGAAGTCCTGGAAAACGGCAGAGGTGAGCTACATTCGTCTACGCAAATATTCACTATACCTTCGGTAATTCGTCTAGTTTATCGGGTTAAGCGTCCGCGACATCAGAGGAAACTAACCAGGTTGGAGGTTTTCTATCGTGATAAATTCACTTGCCAATATTGTGGCAAATATGGGACTGATCTCACTCTAGACCATGTGATACCACGGCGCCTTGGAGGGGAACATTGTTGGGAAAACTTGGTTAGCGCCTGTAGTCGTTGTAATCGACGTAAGGGTGGGCATCTTTTAGAACAGGCAGGCATGAAGCTGCTGAAACAACCGCAAGCGCCTCATAATGATGGCTTCTATATCCCTCATAATTACGCCAACAGACATGACGAGTGGCGTAAATACCTGTCTTACTACCAGTTCAACTCGTTGAGTGTCAACTGATGAAATACTTCGCTATCGATTAGTTTCACTTTAACTGTCTCTTTCAATAAGTTAAGCTCAGTCACTTTACCTTCACCAAATGGTGTTGTCACCTGCTGACGTAACCTGGGCATCTTCTTGAATACCGCCGCATATTCTTTATTTTCATAGGTTAGACAACATAATAGACGACCACAAACACCTGATATCTTGGTCGGGTTCAGGCTCAAACCTTGTTGCTTGGCCATTTTAATGGAAACAGGGCAGAATTCTTTTAAAAATGTCCTGCAGCAAAGTATTAAGCCACATTTTCCAATGCCCCCAATTAGTTTTGCCTCGTCTCTAGATCCAACCTGCCTCAGTTCCACCCGTGCTCTAAGGCGTCTGCTTAATTTGCCTACCAGACTTCGAAAATTAACATTCCCGTTAGCATGAAAAATAATAGTATAATTACCATTATCAGGATTATAGTGAGCCGAGATAGTTTTCAACTCCAGTTTTACCTGCTCTACCATTTTTCTGCACTCATCCAGCGCCTCTTTTTCCTTTTGCTGACAGACCACCTCCATATCTTCATCACTGGCTCGTCTGCTCACAGTCATCAATAGCTTATGAATGTCATCGCTCTCCTCAGTGTTTTCTAATTCCTCAATAGCACTAACCCTGGCGAGCTCTAGCCCTCGATGCGTATCTACCATCACATAATCATTAACCTGCAGGTCAATATCATGGGGATCATATTGAACATTGCTAACGTTATTAAAAATGCGAACTTTAATTATTTTACTCACAATTCGCCTCACTTAGCTAATACCGATATTCTGGGCATGTTGATCATAAGCGATTCAAATGCCAATCTGGCATTAACATTCCTGGATATTTGCTCTTCGGCTGAATACAGATTAATGATAAAGTCCTTAATGTCAGCAATGCTTATACATTTGGCCTGTTCTTCCAAAACTGCCAGATAATCTATATTAACAACAGTTTCCTGACAATTACCTTTAACAAGCATTAAATCACGCCACCAACTACAAGCGCTGCCAATAAATCTCATTGCAACTTGCCTGTTTTTGGACACTTCACTGGCTATTTTCCCAGCATATGCAAAGCGCTCTTCAATTCCAGCGCTTAGCAAAGAGGATATCATATCTATATCACCAAAACGCAGCTCCATCACGCCATTGTCTTCCATGGCAGAAATCGCCCAGCCTGGGCAACCTTGTGACAGATGAGATAATAATTCTGCCTTACTTTCTTCAATGCCATAATCTACCTCAAGTATTTCCTTTATTTCGGATAATTTCATAGGCTTTAATTTCAATATTTGGCAGCGTGATACAACTGTTGGTAGAAGGAGCGATTCCTCAGAAGAGAGCAACAGCCAGATAACATTGTCAGGTGGCTCCTCCAGTGTTTTTAGCAATCTGTTAGCCGCTGGAGTAGATAACTGTGCTGTCTCCTCAAAGATGAATACCCTGTATTTCCCTTCATAAGCAGGCATATTTGCCATGTGCTGAAGTTCTCTTATGCAATCAATACCTATCTTCGTCCTGGGCGCTACCTCATCCTCATCAGAATTCCGATATAGTTCAGCCGCTAGCTTCAGATTCACAAAAACCACATCAGGATGCTTTCTCTCTGCGATGTGACGGCATGAACGGCATTGCCCACACGGTGGATCTGCCGACTCACAATTCAATGCTTGAGCCAGCTCAATAGCCAGAGTTTCCTTACCTACATGTGGTGGACCAATTAATAGATAGGAATGAGCAACATTCCGCGACTGCATGCCCCTCTTTAACAAGTCTATTATTCGGTCTTGTCCCCTTGTTCGCCACATTTATATCATATCCAGCCTTATTAAATCTTTATAGCTTTCTCGCTTCCGAATAATTTTCGACTTGCCTTTATTGAGAAGCACGATAGCTGGACGAGGCATTGAATTATAATTACTGGACATAGGAATAGAATAGGCTCCACAAACAGGAATGGCAATAAGGTCCCCGGAAGAGATGGGCGCCAGCTTAGCGTTTTTGGCCAATATATCACCAGATTCGCATAGTTTACCGGCAATGGTAACAATCTCATTCTCTATATCAGTTACTTTATTAGCCACCAACGTCTCGTATTTAGCATCATAGAGGGCGGGGCGAATGTTATCGCTCATACCCCCATCTACACACACATATTTACGGATTCCTAGTATCTCTTTTATAGCACCTACTTTGTAAAGCGCCACACCAGCCTGAGCCACAATCGCCCTGCCTGGCTCTACGATAAGGCGAGGTAAAGTTAACCCTAAGCTAGAACAATAGTCTTTAACTTTACCAGATAAACTCCGGGCATAATCAGTAATCGAAGGCGCCTCATTTCCCATTACATACTGCACAGCGAAGCCACCACCGATGCTGAAATCTTTTAGTTGAAAATCCAGCTTATTCTTTAGCTCAGCAGCTAAACTCAAAACTAATTCTATTGCCAGCAAATATGGCTCCAACTCAAACAGCGGTGACCCCAGATGAAAATGAAAGCCCGCAAGTTCCAGGTTAGGAGCAGCTACAATCAGCTTCACCGCATCAGCAGCCTGCCCAGTGGACAAAGGAAAGCCAAATTTACTATCCAGGATACCGGTGCTCGTGTGTCTATGAGTATGAGGATCCACTCCGGGGTTGATGCGTATCATTACGCGCTGACTGCGCTCCCGTTTGGCCAACAGGCCCTCCAGTAAATCCAGTTCGTATAAGTTATCCAGCACTATGCAATTAACTCCACAATCCAAAGCCATTTCCATCTCTTGCTGTGTCTTATTATTACCATGGAAATAAACATCAGACAGAGGGAAATCCACCGAACAGGCAATACTCAATTCTCCAGCTGAAACCACATCAATTCCTAACCCTTCCTCCTTGATTATAAGTGCCATTTTTTGATTCAAGAAAGCCTTGGAAGCATATACAACTTGCGAGTCGGGGTAGTACAGTGAGAACTCTCTCTTGAACTCCCGGCAGCGATTGCGAAGAGTATATTCATCAAGTAGATAGAGTGGAGTACCAAACTGTTCTGCCAGGTTAACAACATCGCAGCCACCGACACAAAGATGCCCCCTGTCATTTACCTCAGCTGTCTGGGGAAAAAGGATTAACTTATGTAACCCATTCATATTCATCTAAAATAACTATTCATCTTCCAATTTATGGCATTCTGGAAGTAATTCCATTTCCTTTGCACTTACTCGCCTGATTATATATAGCATCTCCTCGCTAATTTTAATCCATTTGCTTGCATGAATGCCAACCCGGTAAAAGTTCCCTCGCCTTCCAGTAGATGGCAAGTACTAAAGTTATCTCCTTTAGTTCCCCAGCCTGGATATCTGGATTGAATATCCTTTCTCATTGTCACTATATTTCATTATCTGCTCCATCAGCTCATTGCTCCAGAGATTACTATCGAAAACGCCGGCCAGCGAATTTATATCACTCTGGAAGATCTTTGCCCATTTACCCGCTTCATGAATTATGTTCTCCAGTTCTTTGCTCTCAATATCACTCTTGCCACGGAATTTCATTTTGTTCACAGAGGTTATTTTTACCTGATATTCACTTCCTCTGATTACATCAATTCCTTCGCGGTGTGCATATTCTATCAATTCAATTTTTACTTTCTCCATTTCCCCGTCGGTACCCTCTCCCCGATTATTCAGAAGCGCAAATCTGTCAACAAGTATAACTCCCTGTTCACTATCGTATTCGTTTTTAGTAACGGATTCCTTTTTTACGAAATGCTTTCTAATCGGACAAAGATCAGGATACTCACACCAGTCACATAGACCGGATTCCCGCGGGGGAAATTCTTGTGTAGACTCAATCTCGTCAATCAGCCTCATTGTATTCCGAGAAAGTTCAAAGATAGCTTCCGGACTGCGTGATGAAACCAACTCCATGTCAAAAGCAAGATAATGCCAGATCAGATGGATATTATTATAATCCGGCCATTTTTGCTGAACACCAAGCTGGTACAGCGCAAGTTGCCTGTCAGTATCGGCATCATTCTGGCTTGGTAGATTTGCCGATGTCTTAAAATCGTGAATCTGAATAATGCCGTCCGGAGTTTTTGATAGGCGGTCAATATAACCAATCATACGATATTCATGTGCATCATCCAGGAAAAAACTAACTGACAACTCAGTGTCTATAGTTAAATCTGAATTAAATGGTGAATAGTGACGGTAATATTTGCCAAGCATTTCTTCCCCACGTGATTTGTAATCCTCTGAGGTTTTATTCTTTTTCACTATAATTATTGAATCATTCCAACGATGCTTCCACAGACCATTAAAATGGCTCAGTAGTTCATCCATATTCATATTTACGCCAAACCTGTGGTCGTCATAGCATTTTTTTAGAGACCAATGAACCATCGTGCCCAAGAAACCTTCAACAGTTTCAAACTTCCTTTTAATCCTGTCGCGATAGCGCAGTTTATATTTCAGAGGACATTGCTCATATGTACTTAGTAACGAATTAGAATAAGCTGTCATATCACCATAATCACACTGGATAGAATTTGTTAAGGCTTTCCCTCAAAGCTCTCAGGTTAACCACATCCTCCCCATTATATTTCAACAATATGTTAAGAGACTCCTGGTCACCAAATTGTTTGTACCTCCGCCATAGCATGGTCGCTTCAAAGCCATCTACATCTTGAAGTTCCCTGCAAATGCCTAATTTTCTTTCAACTGCTTTAAACCCTCCATATAGATTATTACGCCAGCAATCATACATCAGGTCATGATGGTAAATTTTAGCTTCAAGATTAACCTTCAAATGTCTATTAATAAAGGGAATATCAAATCGACTACCGTTGTAAGTATAAATTGTATTCACATCTTCAAGGGCAGTAATAAGATTATCTCTGGTAACTTGTTCTCCTACTAATTGAATTAACTCACTATCTACACCGTTACAACGATAGATACCAATGAGCGTTATGTAATCATAAAATCGGGATAGTCCTGTAGTTTCAATGTCAAGATAGGCATCAATCATTTGTTTCATAAGTCAAAAATCACATTATTAGCATAGCACATGCCAGCAATTGCTTAGTCACCACAACATATACAGACAATAAATGAAAATATTATCTAATAATTTGTATGTACATTTTGTATAAGCGATTCTACATTTGCTCTGACTATTCAGACTAACGAGGTTCCTCCTTTATTAGACTTTCCCCAATACTGAGTCATTACTTGTAAAATACGCCTATCTGTAAGCTATACTATCAACTGCAATAGAATTCCAATGCAGAAGTTAATAGATAGCGAAGGCCTGAAAAATAGTTCAACAATGGCAACAGTATCCATTGTTAAAGCAGCCGACTATCAATATGCGCAGGTTCATAAGGCCGTAAAGAAAAGTGTTGAATTAATAGGTGGACTTAATGTCATTATCAATCCAGGAAGCAAAGTATTCGTAAAAATTAATCACCTGTCTCCTCCTTCCTCGGCCGATAGAGGAATCGTTACACATCCAATTTTTGTGGAAGCAGTTCTCAGATTATTGAAGGAACTTAATGTGGATATCACCGTAGGTGACGACATCTCTTCCCATAAAGTAGATGGCTTTCGTATCTCTGGATTTCGGCAGATGTGTGAAAGAGTGGGTGTTAGATTAATTAATTTGAAAGAAGGAGGATTTGTCGAGGTTAAATGTAATGGACACTCCCTTGACACTGTTTTTCTTTCTAAAATTGTCCTTAATGCCGATATAGTAGTGAATCTACCAAAACTTAAAACACATTCACTGACCATTTTCACCGGTGGTGTAAAGAACATGTATGGCGTGATTCCCGGTAGTTTCCGTAGCAAATACCATGGAGAATATTCGAACAGCAATGATTTCTGTCAAATACTGGTGGATGTTTATTCCGTCATTAAGCCACAACTGACTATTATGGATGCTATTGTAGCCATGGAAGGTGAAGGACCAGCATCAGGTAAATTGAGGAATCCAGGTATCGTATTGGCCAGTCGAGATGCAGTAGCTCTCGATGCCGTAGCAACAAGTGTAGTCGGCCTTAATCCAAAACATATACTAACAACACAATTCTGTAATAACAGAGAGCTTGGAATAGGAAACCTGGATCGCATCGAAGTAGTCGGTGAAAAATTGGACGACGTAGCTATATCAAATTTCAGGGCACCCCTGGCCTTTACAAATCTATTCATAAGCAGCATTCCCGGTTTTCTTCCCAGAATCCTGCTGAAGCAGCTTACTATCAGACCCAATGTAGCAAAGAAGAATTGCACTGGTTGCTTTGAATGCGTGAATATTTGTCCAACAGGTGCCATTACTGTAATGAACAAAAAGGCAGAAATAGAAAAAGATATATGTATAGATTGTATGTGTTGTCACGAGGTATGTCGCTTTAATGCTATTACGCCAGAACGTTCAATCATAGGAACTGTCTTCCACCTGGGTAGCATTATAGTAAATTCATTGAGATCACTTTCTGCTCGATGAAATCATCTGGAAAACACCCGTGTCTTTCAGCACTGCTTTAAAAATTGACATTGTTCTATTGGATTTAAAGGACACAATCGCATCATGAAACAACAGGGTGGATAGCGCATTAGAAACATCGGTAGTATCTCAGCGCAGCTGACACGGCCAGGGTCAGCTACATATAGCAGTAGCAAATTCGGACTTGTAGGACTTACCCATTCCACCGCTCTGGACAGACGTAAATATGGTATAAACTGTAGCTGACTTCATCCAGAAAACACTCTAATAGAGCGTCGTATAGATTCCGGAATAAATATTGATGACGAACCAATGATGTTTGTTAGCAAATTAGCCTCAACTACAGTATATATGGCGTGGCAACCACTACATGTCAACCTACTTGAGTTGATTCAGTTGCCGCGAGAACAACTATATATAGGCAGCGGATTATTCAGAAGCAAATATTCAATTAATCCTCTGCACTTTTATCATATTGGTATTACCCGGTATGCCGGTAGGAAGTCCTGCCGTCACCACGATAAGGTCATCTTCCTTGGCAAGACCTAACTTAACAGCTAGTTGGGCTCCTTGCCGAAAGATATCTTCCAACGTTGTACATTCACCAGTTCTGAAAGGATACACACCCCAATAAAGTGCCAGTCTCCTCCTAATTTTGTCCCTTGTAGTAATTGCAATTATAGGCGTTTTAGGCCGATACTTTGCCACTCGATATGCTGTGCTTCCAGAGGTAGTATAGGCAATGATTGCCTTAGCACCAAGGTTTTCCGCTATATTGCAGGCAGCATAGCTTATTGCATCATCCGTCTGTGCTACCACCGTATCAGCTTTTGCTGACAGGATACGATGATAAGGTAATGCCAGTTCAGTCTGCAGAGCGATTTGCCTCATCACCAGAACACTTTCTTCAGGATATTTACCGGCCGCCGTCTCGCCAGAGAGCATAACTGCATCGGCACCATCCAGAATAGCATTGGCAACATCACTGGCCTCAGCACGTGTCGGTCGAGGGGAACGTATCATAGATTCCAACATCTGCGTAGCTACAATGACAGGTTTCCCAAGTCGATTACATTTGGATATGATTTCCTTCTGTAAAAGCGGCACTTTTGTTAACGGTATCTCTACCCCCAAATCACCACGGGCTACCATTATCCCATCTGCTTCGTTGATGATCTTGTCAAGATTGTCCACTGCTTCATGCTTCTCAATTTTTGCTATAAGAGGCACGATATCATTTCTCTCCCGTAAGTATTTTCTTACTCCTACTATATCGTCTGCCTCCCTGACAAACGAGAGAGCCACGTAATCCACGCCTTGCTCCAAACCAAATTTCAGGTGTTCCAGGTCATTCACGGTAACCGAAGGCACGCTGAGTCTCACATTAGGCACATTAACCCCTTTTTCAGGAGACAGAACCCCACCATTAATTATCTTGCATCTGACGTCCGTATTCTTGCTATCCAATACAAGTAAAGCAATAGCGCCATCATTTAAATATATTATGTCTCCTTCATTAACATCACAAGAAAACGATGGAAGATTAACCGAGACCATGTGCTCATCCCCCACAATTTTTCTGGTGCTAAGCACAAATTCATTTCCCTCTTCAAGCAATATCTCTTCTTGTTTCAAATCACCAGTCCTCACTTTAGGACCTGGTAAATCCTGTAATATGGCAACAGGTAGATCTAGGCGTGCCGATATTTTACGAATTCTATTTATTGAACTGGCGTGCTGAGTGTAAGTACCGTGTGAGAAATTTAAGCGGGCAATGTTCATGCCTGCCCTGATAAGTTTCTCTATCATTTGTTCCGAATCGCTTGCAGGGCCAATGGTGCAAACCATTTTGGTTTTTCTAATCATATTATTGTCAAGTTGCATATATATCCTTATTAACTACTGAAACAACCTCAGTCAGAAATCAAATACCTGTTTATGATATTAAAAAGTTTATTCTAGTAAATAACACGCGTCAAGCTCACAAATTGACTGCGAAGCTATAATCACCGTAGAATAAGCGTCAGTGTACAACCTGAGCGTGCTTGACAACGGACTAAAAGTTATTACCAGAACTATGCCGCATAGTCATTCTGTGAGTATAGCTTTCCTCATCGGTACGGGCTCCTGCCACGAAAAACAGGAGGAGCAGGGCATCTCACACTTCATCGAGCACATGTGTTTCAAAGGTACCAATCGCAGGCCATCTGCCTTACATGTAACACGTGAGATCGAAGGGGTTGGTGGTATCATAAACGCCAGCACAGACAAGGAAAGCACCGTCTTCTGGAGCAAAGTTGCCAGTAAACACTTCCCTATTGCCCTGGATGTGCTATCCGACCTTGTACTCAACTCCCAATTTAATGCAGAGGAACTGGACAAGGAACGAAACGTAGTAATCCAAGAAATTAACATGAATCTGGACCTGCCACAACAGAGAGTGAACATGTTAATAGAGGAATTACTGTGGCCAAATCAGGTACTTGGATGTGATATTGCAGGAAGCAAAGAAAGCGTATCTGCCCTGACTCGCGACCAGATGTTAAATTATTTTTCCAACCGTTACGTTCCAAATAATACAGTACTCAGCATTGCCGGGAACATACAACACGATGATTTGATTACTAAATTAAAAACAATAATAGACGGATGGGCAGCTAAGGAAGCTACAAATGACTATATAAGCAACGAGATACAAAATGCTCCCAGACTAAATGCGGAAGCCAAGGAAGGGGAGCAGACACATCTCTGTCTCGCCGTCCATGGTTTCTCCTACTTTCATCCTCAGCGTTTCGTTCTCGACCTGTTGAACACGGTACTAGGTGGTGGTATGAGTAGCCGACTTTTCATTGAGATACGGGAACGGAGGGGACTGGCATATGATATTGCCAGCTATGTAGACCATCGCTATAATTCAGGAGCTTTTGTTGTTTACGCTGGTGTCGCCCCAAATAACACGCAGGTCGCTACCGAAGCCATTCTAGAGGAGCTTTCCAAACTCAAGCAAGGGATTACCACAGACGAG
>CAZZHQ010000009.1:0-50375 GCA_964654015.1 uncultured Dehalococcoidales bacterium
CACTTTTCCTTCCATGGTGACATTTTCCCTTATCAATTACATGGTGACAAAATCGCTTAACAGTTAGGGTGACATTTTCGCTTGACAGCAACGTAGCTACTTAATTCTACAACCACTTGATTTCTCGTTCTGCTTTTCCTAACCTACTCGATATTTTTCCACCATGTCTTCATTTAGGTCAACGCCCAAGCCCGGTCCTTCAGGCACATGAACGAAACCATCTTTATCAATTTCCATCTTCTGTTTTGTCACATCCCAGCGAATTGCTGTCTCTTCCACACAATACTCAAAGATGAAGGCACTTTTCCTTGTAGCACTCCAATGCAGGCCAGCAGCACAATTGATACCAGTGGTATAGAAATGGTTGACGACTTTCAAACCACGGTCTTCCGCCATGTCAGCGATTCTCTTACTTTCAGTGAAACCGTTTCTGGCAAGGTCTACCTGAGCTATGTCTATCCCGGTACGCTCGATGAGATCCCTCCATGCAAATCTGCCAGCATCACCCTCACCGGCAGCAATTGGTATACGAGAAACGTTAGTTAATTTGCGGTAGCCTTCAAGGTTGTCCTGCTCAAGGGGTTCCTCAAGCCAAAGTATCTTATATTCTTCAAACTGCTGTGCACGGCGAATTGCAGTAGCCGTATCCCAACAACAGCCGGCATCAACAATAATATCTCTGTTGTTCCCTGCGGCGCGGCGAGCACCCGCAACAAGATCAAGGTCAAGCTCTTCACTTTGACCCATGGGAGCCCAGCCAAACTTGACTGCTGTGAATCCTTTATCGAACCACCTTTTACCCCTCTCGAAAGTCTCCGCTCCATCTTTACCCCAGAGGTTACTAGCATACGCGCGAAATTTTTTCTGAAAAGCTCCACCCAGTAGCCGATAAATAGGCTGGTTGTAGTATTTTCCAGCTATATCCCAGAGCGCTATATCAATACCTCCTATTGCATGAATTACGACACCACGTCGTCCATAATAAAAGCTCGAATTGTAAAGTTTTTGGTTAATAACACCTATGTCAAGAGGATTCATCCCTATAAGGATACGACCTAACCCGGAAGCAATGGAATGACTGAGAGGAGCATCTATTACCGCCTTTGCTACACGAGGACTTGAATCTATTTCACCAATACCCACGATGCCCTCATCGGTATGTATTTTAAGAATTAACGAGTTCTGTGCACCAGAAGCCTTGTCCAGTACTTCTTCCTCCGGTAAACGAATCTCAATTGCCTCAACTTTTGTGATTTTCATCGTATATTCCTCCTGGCATATATTTATTCAAAACCGATAATACGATAACACTTCACATGATATGTGACAATGGATAAATAGCTTAACAACTGGTCAAGCCAATCAGATCAATTATTACAGCACGTTAGTAACCCAAATTACTTCCTACTATTCGTACGGATAGTTGGGTGACTTCATGCTGGCTTTATACGCCGACATCTCGTCAGCCGTCATTAACTCCTTTTTCCAGTAATACTCTCGTGCCTCTTCCAATACCTTCTCAACATCAGCCTCCTGGCTGTCAGTTAATGCGGTAGACTTATGCGTTTTAATTATCTGCTCTGTTCTCTCCTTAGCGTAATCAATACAGCCTTTCTTTCCCGAGTCAATCCAAACAGGATATGTCAATCTGTCAGCCGACTCAGGTATATATTGTTCATGCCTCCACCATTTCCTTGTATGTGGTTTGCTAAGGAAATGACCAGGTACGGGGCCAACATCTCTTATCAAATCAGTAGCCAATGTCTCCTGGTTTACGTCTACTCCTTCCATGAAACGGCCCACCATACCAGCGATGTCATCATCCAGCACTGCCTGTACAGGATGATGGGTCAATTCACCATGCACGCTTCCATGAAATAACAACGTACTTGCTCCCGACAGGCCTGCTATCAAGACTCGAAAACTTTTCTCATAGCTAGATTGAAAATCAGCACTCTTAGCATTGGGATAGGCAGTTGTATGGTCAAGTGGCACGCCGTAACGACGAAATAATTGACTGGATACAGCATTATGTAAAGCTATCTCTACGCCACCAAAGCCAGGAGACCCTGAATTCATGTTCATTGCGGCTGAGAAATCCTTGACCAGTACACGTGTGCCCGGTCTTATCAACTGCACTAGCACCAATCCTGCAATGACCTCCGCATTATTGGTAACAACACCACCAGCGATAGTGGCAGGTGCGGTACCGCCCATGACCTGCCCGGTGATAATTCGTATCGGGAGACCAGCTTCAGCAAATCTGTACGCCGATTCCACGGCATCGCTATAAACTGCCAGAGGAGGCGCCCAGGCACAGGTTCCCAGTATTTCTATTCCTGCCGCCTGTGCCATTTTTATAGCAAATATCTCAGAATTCTGCGAAAAGCCAACACATTGAAATTTCGTAGAGTTCCGTATCCTGGCAGCAAGACTTTCCAGCATTGCCATGCAAGCAGGAACTCCAGCAAAGCCAAAATATGGAGTATACGGAGAAAAGAAATGAACTGTTGGCAGTGCATCACACACAGTAACAGCATCGTAATTTTCTTTCCTCGTAGGTACCTGAGGTTCCCACGTATCAATATCAACCGTATTCTGTCCAGCTGCAACACCAAGATACATAGTATCGCCACCCACCATAAGGTCATATTTCTTATCTCTTGCCTGAGCATGAAAATTGCTCGGAGCACGCCGCAGGCATTCCTCCACCAAATCAGGTGGTATTCTTACTTTCTTATTCTCATAATCTACTTTGCATCCATTAGTCTCCAGCAGCTTCAATGCCCTATCATGTTCCATCCTGACCCCTGTAGTCCATAATACTTCCAGGGTACTCTTGTGGATAGATTCCACCTCTTCTTCGGTTATTATCTCCAGGGGTTTGTATTTTCTAACGAATCCTTTTAAAGCCATGCGCTTCTCCTTTTAGATACCTATCAATTTTCTGGCAAGTTTAACCGAACCAGGAGCCGTAGGGTCATAGCCATCAGCCCCTATACTGTCAGCAAATTCCTGTGTAATGGCACCACCACCCACAATGACCTTAACCTTATCCCTTATGCCTTCCTTATTCAGGCGATCTATGACTTTCCGCTGTTCAGGAGCGGTAGTAGTCAGCAAGGCAGACATTGCCAGGATATTGGCATTATGCTTCTTGACCCCCTCGATAAATCCTTCCGCAGTAACATTTATACCCAGGTCTATCACCTGGAATCCTTCAGCCGAAAGCAGTGTAGCCACCATTGTTTTTCCTATGGTATGTATGTCACCGTAGACCGTCCCAATAACTATAATCCCAAGGCTTTCCCTGGAAGCACCAGACCTACTAATCTCCTCTTCCAGTATGGGAGTGGCAGCAGACATGGCATCAGCGGCACCTACCAGGTCAGGGAGAAATAACTCCCCACTTCCAAAACCATCACCAACCTGTCTTATAGCCACTGTCATGGCATTCATGGCCTCTACAGGGTCGATTCCTTCCTCAACCACTTTCCTTGCACAATTCGCTGCCTCGTCCTCATCATACTCAAGAATAGCCTTTTTCAGGCTGTTTAATATATCAAAACTCATCCATTCACCTTTCCTTTAATTACATGGATTAATAGAATTTCTAACATCATCTGTAGGTCTATGCTTTTTCTAACGACAGCTCTGCTGCCATTATGGTGTTGGACATGAGCATAGTTATGAGCATGGGTCCAACTCCACCGGGTACTGGAGTTATCGCCGCTGCTTTTTCACTGACTCCCTCAAAATCAACATCCCCAATTGTTTTATTCTTTCCGGTAACAGGGTCTGTCTGCCAATTCGAGCCAGCATCCAGTACCACAGCTCCCTCTTTTACCATATCTGCAACGATAAACCGTGGTTTGTTCACCGCAACTACAAGAATATCTGCCCGTCTTGTATAGTGAGCCAGGTCTCCGATAGACGGGTCACAAAGGGTAACATTTGCTCTCGCTCCTTGCCTCGGCTGTACTAAAATAGATGCTAGCGGCTTCCCTACCAACTCATCAACGCCAACTATTACAACATCCTTTCCCTCAGGGTCATACCCACCACGTAACATCATCTCATGAATAGCCACGGCACCAGCAGGTATGAAGGCAGGCTGTCCCATCCATGCTTTGCCTATATTTACGGGATTAAAACCGTCGACATCTTTATCCGGAGATACTGTACTTAACGCTATGTTTTCGTCGAGATGCACGGGCAGTGGAAGTTGTAGAAAGATTCCATGTACACTTTTATCAGTATTAAGTCGATTGATCTCAATTAGTAAATTTTCCTGCGTGATATCAGCAGGCAAGCGCAACATCGCCGAACTGACACCAACCTCAGCACATACTTTCTCCTTCATTCGAATATAAGAAGCTGACTCTGGGTCCTCTCCAACAAGAACACCCGACAACCCAGGAGTCACACCTTTCTGTAAAAGCTTGTCAATCCTCTCTCTTAATTCCTCCTTTATACTGGCAGAAATCGCCTTACCATCGATTATTGTAGCTACCACTACTTCACCTCCAAAATATATTTAATAATTATCCAGTTTATGAGCTAAGCTTTTCCGCTGCACGAACAGTATTGGCCAACAACATGGCAGAGGTTACCGGACCTGTACCACCAGGTACTGGTGTTATTGCGGCGGCTTTCTCTTTAACTGCTTCAAAATCTACATCACCCACCAATCTGGATTTGCCAGTTTCAGGATCCTGTATACGATTCACGCCAACATCTATTACAACGGTCCCCTCACTTACCATATCCGCGGTAATAACTTTAGCTTTCCCCATAGCAGCAACTAAAATATCTGCCTGCCTGGTTATCGCTGAAAGGTCTTTAGTCCTTGTATGGCATACAGTAACAGTAGCATTAGCTCCGGCCTTCTTTTGAATAAGGATGCCCATCAATGGTTTCCCCACGATATTGCTCCTGCCACATATAACAACATGTTTTCCCTCCGGGCTATGCCCGCTGCGAATTAGCAATTCCTGAACTCCACTGGGGGTTGATGGCAAAAAAGTATCCTCCCCCAAAAGCAACTTTCCTGTACTCATCGGATTCGTGCCATCGATATCTTTCTCAGGAGAGATAGTGCTTTCAGCCCTGAGCGTGTTCAGATGTTTTGGTAGAGGTAGCTGAAGGATGATGCCATGGAATTTAGGATTATTGTTTAGTTTTTCAAGCTCTGCCTCAAGTGTTTCCTGGGTGGCATTCTCTGGAATATTTATTGTCTCGGTAAAAATGCCAACCTCGTCACAGCCTTTAGCGATGCTACGTAGATAGGACAACGAACCCGGGTCTTCCCCCAGTAATACCGCAGCCAGGCCAGGGGTAACTCCCTTCTTCTTCAACTCTGCAATTTTACCCTTTAATTCTTCCCTGATATCAGCAGCGATTTTACGTCCATCGATTATCTCTTGAACCATATTTTTCCTCCACTTTTTTATTTTCTTTATTTTTTTATCTGCAAACGTAGAACTCAGCTAATTTTACTCATTGAATCAGTCCTTGGTCAATGAAAAATCCTTCTATCCTCTTGTTTTTTATATTTTCGTTGGTTTATAATAGCGTCCATGTCAGGAGAAGAAGGATAACTATAGGTGCTAACCTTTAGGAATATCCGTTCTTCTTATTTTTATAATCGGCCAGCATATTAAAAATCAGAAAGGTAGTCTGAATATCAGTTAACTGTTATGGCATTTATAGTAACCTCCTTTACGGTTTTTGTATTTTATTTGCTTATGACCACGGCTTCCGGTAACCTTTTATTGTGGAGTAAGGAAGAATTGGTTATCGGCGTTGTTTTATCAATTATTGTGGGCACTGTCACTAAAAAGATCTTCGTTAAAAAAGACTTTCGTATGCTTAGTCCACGTAGATTCTTCCTGTTTATAGTTTACCTTTTTATCGTATGGCTACCTGCACTGGCAGTAGCTAATATTGATGTTGCCTATCGTGTAATAACAGGAAGAATAAACCCGGGTATCGTAAAAATTCAACCAAAATTACCAAACGATCTCAGCCTGATGATATTGGCTAATTCCATAACACTTACACCAGGCACCCTTAGCGTAGATGTAGATGAAAAAACAAATGCGCTCTACGTGCACTGGATTAATGTGGATAAAGAAGCGCTGAAAAAAATGCCCAGGGATCCTAAATATGTATGTGGTAAGTTCCCGGAATGGGCACGGAGAATAGCGGGATGATGTGGATTGCAGCAGCCATAGCCCTGGCAGTATTCGTAGTCGTCGTTTTAATCAGGCTGATCCTGGGTCCGACTATCCCTGATCGCCTGGTAGCTCTGGATACTGTCAATACAATCGTGATAGTTATTATGGTTATTCTGGGAGCAGCATTTAAAGAGGTGCTCCTTATAGATGTCGCTATAGTATATGCACTTCTCTCCTTTATAACCACGCTTTTTATTGCGAAATATATAGAAAAAGGGAGTTTCTAGTGAATGTCGCCCTCTACATACTCATAGGCATTGGATGTTTCTTCAACCTGTTGGGGGCCATTGGGCTTCATCGTTTCCCTGATTTCTATACAAGACTACATGCCGCAACTAAATGTACCACTTTTGGCGCTATGTTCTTGATAATAGCAGTAATAGTACAATCTATAGCTACGTGGATGGCAGAAGGTGCCTCTTCCCCTGAATCAGTAATAGTGATACATTCTTTTGTGGCGTTGATTGCCATCGTACTAACAAATGCCACTGGTGCTCATGCCATAGCCAGGGCAGGTCATAGAAGCGGAGTTAAACCTGCCAGAGCAGTAGTTGATGATCTTGAGGGAGCTAAAGTACATGATTGAGTCAGGATTTCTGCATATAGCTATACCGATTATGATTGTGATATGTGCCTTGTTAGTTGTGAAGTTCGACGATCTAATAAGTGCGACTATAGCTTTAGCGGCTTTAAGCCTGCTTTTATCACTGGAATTTTATATTTTGCAGGCTCCTGATGTAGCTATTGCTGAGGCTGGCATAGGGGCTGCTATTACCACTGCTATATTTGTTATCGCCATTAAAGCAACAAGGAAGAAATAGGAGAGGATTTGAGAAAAACTGCTACGATAATATCTCTGGGAATAGTAATTATCCTATTTGTAGCCTGCGCTATGCTAATACATCCCTTTGGACAACCGCCAGCTGACATGGACGATTATATAATTGATAATGCTCAGACTGAGACCGGTGCCAATAACGTCGTGACTTCAGTGGTCTTCGATTATAGAGGATATGATACTCTGGGTGAAGCAACTATCCTTTTCACTGCTGTCACTGCGGTAATGATGTTGTTTAGAGCAACGAAGGAGGAAACAATCCAGTAAGATGTCTAAAATCGTTCGTACTATAACTAATTTGTTTACTCCTTTTATTTTTATGTTTGGTCTCTATGTCATCGTGCACGGACATATTACGCCGGGAGGAGGCTTTCAGGGTGGTGCAGTATTCGCATCTGGAGTAGCTCTGCTCATAGTCGCTTTTAATTCCGCTACTGTACAGAGATATTTAAAGGAGCATCATCTTTCTACTATTGAAAGTAGTGGGGCACTGATGTTTATCGGCCTGGCTTTTGCGGGAATAGCAATAACTTTCTTCTGCAACGTTCTTGTCGGGTCGTCTATCTTTGGCCAGATTCCTCCTGAGGGTTCCAATCCTGGATTTATTTGGACAGCGGGTGTTATCCCACTTATGAATATTGCCGTGGGATTGAAAGTTATCGCTGGATTATCTGCTATCGTCCTTGTAATGGCATTGAGTTCCAGCAACGTAAGGATTGAAGAATGACAAAAAGCTTGTTTAATATCCCTTTCCTGGCAATAGCAGCCCTTGTATGTATTTCACTTTATATAATCATTACCCAGAGAAACCTGATAAAACTGGTAATGGGCATCGTGATACTCGAGTCAGCCGTAAACTTTTTCCTGGTTTCTCTAGGTTACAGAAGCGGTGGCGCTGCTCCTATATTTACAAACGTTCCTCAAAAGCTTATGGTATTGCCAGTGCCTCAGGCGTTAACACTTACCAGCATTGTCATTGGGGTTTCCGTCACTGCTCTGATGTTGTCTATGATAATACTTATTTATCGTCACTCCGGTAACATTGATTCTGAGAAGTCGAGAAAATTGAAAGGATAATGAGTTGCAGAGCCTTATAATTCACTCTCCTATATTAGCGGTTGCTATCCCTTTGCTGGCTGCGTTTCTTACACCTCTAATAAGCAGATTCGGAAGTAGAGCCAGGGATACTATGGTGATAGCAGCACTGGCATTCACTGAATTTCTTGTGTTGATACTGGCACGAGACATTTACGCAACAGGTTTACATGTATACACTCTGGGTGCCTTATCGCCGACTCTCGCTACGCCAGAGAATTTTATGATACCAGTTCGAATAGTACTGGAAGTGGACGCTATGTCCATATTCATGGGGATTATATCAGTTACTGTTGCTTTAGCTGCAGCCATCTATTCTATCTCCTTCATGAAGAGGGAAACTGGCGGAACTAAGTTCTACACTTTATTACTACTTTTGACGGTAGGCATGGTTGGTCTTGAATTCACCGGTGACCTGTTTAACATGTTTATCTTTTTAGAGATACTTTCCATCTCTGGAGCTGCTCTGGCAGGCTTCAGAATAAGATCCGCGGATGCGGTAGAAGGTGGCTTTAAATATCTTGTTATATCAGCAATCGGTGCCCTTGTCATTCTTTTCGCTGTGGGCATATTCTATGGCCAATATAATTTGCTTAACATAGCTGCGCTGGCAAAGGTAATGCAATATACATCGTTAGACCAACTGGCGCTGATTCTGATTATAATGGCTTTCGGTATGAAACTGGCCGCAGTGCCTATGCACATGTGGGCACCCGATACTTATAGTGTTGCTCCTGCCGGTACCACCCCTATGATATATGTAGCCAGCCAGGCATGCTTATACGCCTTGATTAGAGTTTGCTTTTCCCTGTATGGAGTAACCATGAACACCACTACCATAGGATGGATAGTGATTGTGCTCGGATTACTTAGTATGTTCGTTGGCGTTACGGTGGCGGTCAAGCAAACCGATATCAAACGTTTGATGGCTTACCATGCTGTCTCACAAAGTGGTTATATGCTATTGGGCATTGGTGTTGGTCTGGCAGTGCTTGCTGACCCGGTAGCGCTTGCCTCCTATGGCAAAGCTGCTATAAGTGGAGGTATCTTCCATATAATAAATAATTCTCTATATAAAGGCTTGCTATTTTTAACGGCAGAGGCATTGTTTTTCTCTCTGGGTACCAGGAACCTCGATAAAATGGGCGGTATGGCACGAAATATGAAGTACACTACCATCTTCTTCATAATCGGGGCACTTGCTATATCTGGTATCCCACCATTTAATGGCTTTACTTCAAAACTTATGATTTATGAATCTGTTTATCAGCTCAGCCCAGTGTTGGCTATTATTGCTATGCTGGTGTCAATATTGACTCTTGCGTCATTCACCAAGGCGTTTCAGTCTGCTTTTACAGGGCCAGCTCTACCCCAATATAGACTGGTCAAAGAGGTTCCAAAACCAATGTTAGTTGGTATGGGTATCCTGGCTGTGCTAATCATTTTCTTCAGTCTATTCCCAGGTCTTGTTGTTAATACCATAGTTACCCCGGCTACTGAAGCATTAATTGACCAGGCGGGATACATATCCGCAGTAATGGGAGGACCATAATGAGTGCACTGGCTTATTGGAGCCCCTTAATTCTGCTGCTAACCTTCCTGATATTGTTGATTATGGCTTACGTATTTAGAGATCGTGGGGAAAAGTCTTATAAGAAAGGGACCGGCCAGACTAAGATATTCTTATCTGGTGAAGAAGAACCCGATGCAGAAGTCAGTCATGTCAAATCTCATAACATGTACTGGGGATTCTTCGAAGCTATGAAACGTTACTATGAGCCAACTATCAAGGCGCATACTGGAATAATTAATGACTACGTATTATGGTTTGTGAGTCTTATTGCACTAATGGCCATAATAGTCTTTGTTTCCGGGTCAATTTAATTAGTAAATTATGAATAATATATATCTAAGGAGAGAGCATGGGGCTTAACTCATTCAAAAGAGCATTGTGGGTATACCACCTTAATACGGGTTCGTGCAATGGCTGCGATATTGAGATTCTGGCAGCACTGTGTCCGCGATATGACGTGGAACGTTTCGGCATAGTTCTTGTCGGCTCACCACGCCATGCCGATGTACTGCTGGTAACAGGCCCCGTAACCAATCAGATGGTCCCCAGGCTAAAGCGTATCTATGACCAGGTACCTGACCCTAAAATGGTAATAGTAATTGGTGGTTGTGGTATTGAGGGTCTTGTCTTTCATGAATCTTATAATCTGGCTGGCCCTGTAGACCAAATTATACCGGTGGATGTATACGTTCCCGGTTGCCCTTCGAGACCGGAGGCAATTATTGAAGCTGTTGTCAAAGCATGGTTGAAACTGGAAAAACCCGCAGCAGAAAAGGTGGAGCAATGAAAATACTTAGTCCTGAAGAAATCGTAGACAGCTTCAAGACCTCTATAGGAGATGGCCTGGTTGATTCCAATATATTTGGACAAGAGGTTGCTACTAAAGGAAACTTGTTTACCTCAATTTCACTAGTCGTAAAGAGAGAAGCATTCAGAGACTCAGTCAGGCATATCTGTGAGTTGCAGGAGTATCCACATTTTGTTGTAATATCTTCCAGCGATATGGGAGATAAGGTTGAATTGATATATCACATATCAATATATTATGGGCTACATCTCGAGGAGATATCGCTACTATTGACTGTAATGTTACCTAAAAACGATTTAAAAATACCCACAATTACGGATATTTTACCTGCTACTATATTCGCAGAACGTGAGACTCAAGAAATGATGGGTGTCGAGGTAACGAATATCCCCGATAACAGACGTTTATTCTTACCTGATGATTTCCCATCGGGTGTTTATCCTTGGAGAAATGATGAGGCTGGCCTAAAACCAGAGATGATCAGGGTGTTGCCGGGAAGAGAAGGTATAAAATAATGACTGAAGGTATAACAAAAACAACTTTTACTATACCGGTAGGACCGATTCATCCGGCTGTTCATGAACCGGTTCGGCTTGACCTCACCATTGATGGCGAAGAGATAGTAGATGTAGACATAATTGCAGGGCAGGTTCATCGTGGTATCGAATGGTTAGGAATGAACCGCAATAATGCTATTCAAAATATATATCTGGCAGAACGTATTTGTGGAATATGTTCCGCAACTCATCCATTTTCATTTGTACAGGCCTGCGAACGTGCCGCTAATATTGAGGTGCCAAAAAGGGCAGATTACATTCGAACTATTGTTGCAGAGATAGAGAGAATACATTCACATTTATTGTGGGCTGGTGTAGCTGCTCATGAAATTGGCTTTGATTCAGTATTCTACCTCGTCTGGCGTGTTCGCGAAGAAATTATGGATCTCACTGAATATATAACCGGTCATCGTAATACCAAAGCTATGTACATGATAGGTGGTGTTCGTCGTGATATCGTTAAAGAGCAGTTTCCCAGAATTATACAATCTCTAGATTACTACAAGTCAATTTTCGGTCAATTAAAAACAGTGTTTTTAGATGACGTAAGCATTAAACTCCGTACCAGAAATATAGGAATCCTTACTAAAGAAGATGCTCTGAGATTCTCAGTCGCAGGTCCCACTGTCAGGGCTAGTGGTATCCCCAAGGACGTTAGACAAGATCAAGCCTACGGGGCTTACGCTGATTTAGATATAAAAGCCATAACTCCTGATATAGTCACTGGAACTGTAGTAGGTGACGTTTACGACAGAATAATTGTTCGTCTGCTGGAGGTAAAACAGTCTGTTGAAATCATAGAGCAATGTTTGGAAGGAATGCCCGAAGGTGAAATAACTTCAGAACCGAATTTGGTAAAACTTCTAGCTACACTCAAAAAGGCGGAAGGTGAAGGAATAGGTAGAACTGAAGCCCCCAGGGGTGAGTGTTTCCATTATGTACGTATGGCTGCAGGAGAAGAAACTCTTGCTAACTGGAAAGTAAGAGCTCCCACTTATGCAAATCTCATGCCAATACCGTTCATGCTAATAGGGGGACAAATTGCAGATGTTCCGATAACTTTTGCTTCTATTGACCCCTGTATATCATGCACTAACAGGGCTATGATAGTAGATATTGGTACCGGTAGAAAATACTCTCTTGAGAACGAGGATTTACATAAATTATCTATTGAAAAAACAAGGAGGTTAGAAGCAAACCTTGTTGACTAATACACTACTAAGCGTTTTAGTACTTATTGTTGGACCGGTTATCATAGCGATTCTTGGTGCGGTATTCGGCCTTCTTTATCTCGGTATCGACCGCAAACTGGTGGCGCATATGCAGGGAAGAATAGGTCCTCCGATAATCCAGCCATTTCGTGATGTCGATAAATTACTTATGAAAGAAAGCATAATCCCTGATAGTGCTATTTATTGGCTATTTAAAAGTGCTCCAATACTTTGTATAGTTGGAGCCTCAGCTATGCTACTCTATATTCCTTTGTTCGGACAGAATGCCATGCTAACTGGTTTCGGTGATGCTATAGTGATTATGTACTTGATTACTATCCCTTCCCTGGCAATGGTAATCGGCGGTTTCTCGTCAAGCTCTCCATACGCTACTGTAGGCGCACAAAGAGAAATGGTAATGATGATGAGCTATGAATTGCCGCTGGCAATGGTTATTGTTCTTATTGCCTGGCGTATTGGGTTTGTTACTACTGCTAATCCATTCATGCTCTCCACGATGGCGGCTTATCCCGTATGGAGTCTGGTAGGGCCATTGGGTGTTGTAGGCTTTCTAATACTACTATTTGTCATGTTAGTAGTTACGCCAGGCGAGTTGGGGAAGATACCGTTTGATGTAGCCGATGCTGAAACAGAGCTTGCGGGCGGACTACTAGTTGAATACTCAGGAAGAAACCTGGCACTCTTTTATGTGGCTAGCGCAATTAAATCATTTGCAATAGTTGCACTTATTGTAGCCCTGTTCTTCCCTTACCCTTTATCACCCCTGCTTGGCATTACAGCAACCATACCCGCAGTAATAGTGAACCTGCTCTTCTTTTTAGTCAAGGTCTTCGTTATTATGTTTATCTGTGTGACATTGATACGTTCAGCGTTAGCACGTTTCAGAATTGATCAGGCAAGCAAATTCTATATATGGATAATAGGTGCCGTCAGTGTTTTGGGGATGGCTCTGATTATTTTAGATATTCTTATATAAGGCAATTTAAACATGAAAATGATAAAGATATTACTTAAACAGCTTTTTCTACGACCTGCTACAAACATGTTTCCAGCCAAATACGCTCCCGAGTCCGCCACTGAATTCCTTAAAAAAGTTGGTGATAATAGTATCACCATGATTGGTCCGGTCGCAGTACCTGATAGATATAGGGGCAAAATAGCTTACGATAGAGAATCATGTACCGGATGTAAGCTATGTTTAAGGGTTTGTCCTACCAAAGCTATTGAATTCATCCCTGATGAAAAGAAGATAAAGATATTCGTCTCGCGATGCTGCTTTTGCTCCCAGTGTAACGACATTTGTCCCTCAAACTGTTTATCTATGACAGAAGAGTTTATGCTCTCCAACTATGATAAATTTGCAGACGAACTAATAGTCACACACTAAAAAATATACTTTCTGGCGAACTTCGATTTTCTTTTATGTTATTGTGTTTGGTTTGTATAACTTTATGTCACTGAGCCTTCCATTTACTATCAACCTGGCAACCTCATCCCCTGCCTTATAAAGCTCTGGGGATAATTCTGTATTTAATTCTATCCTCTTTGGCTGAATGCCCAGCAACAGCACTTCTCTGCAAAATTGATTTACGTATGACACGAAAAGTGAAAGTGGCATATTATGTGTGGACATAGTCATAACCCCTATGTGTTCCGGTTTAACAATACGATATGAGGCAGGGCTTAATCCCAGTTCGGCTGCATCCACCATCACCAACCTATCTGGTCGCTGTTTCCTAATAACAGAGGTATAGTTTTCTGGGATAGTACCACAATCAATAGTCACTATCTCCCCAAAACTTGAGATAGTAGCAGTTTTTACAGCCTCATAAATATATCGGTTAACCTGCTCGACAATATAGGAACCAATACCATCATCTCCGTTCACGGTATTACCAACTGCCAGAATCAGCTCTTTCATGCTATAATGCTACAGCATTAGAAGCCACATATAAAATGCACGAACTTGGAGTAACTGAAAGCATCGTTAATATCGCTCTGTCTAAAGCAGAGGAAGCACAAGCCAGCAAAATTCTTAAGATTAGTATAGTTATCGGCGAATTATCAGGTTTTGTACCTGACTGTATCGAATTCTATTTTGAATCACTTAGTAAAGAGACAATCGCCGAGAAGGCGAAGCTCGATTTCAATATTATTCCTTCTCGGTTCCGCTGCCGCGATTGTTCAACAATCTCATCTCCTGAAGGAATGCTATGGATTTGCCCCAATTGCCAAAGCCAGAACATGGAGGTTATTGGGGGTCAAGAATTCTATATTAAAGATTTGGAGGTAGAATGAAGAAGATAGAAGTTGTTCAGGACGTAATGTCGGTCAACGACACCGTAGCTGCTACAAACAGACAGTTATTAGACAGTCACAAGGTAATGGCTGTAAATATCATGGCATCTCCAGGGGCTGGTAAAACCAGTTTAATCCTGGCAACTATATTACGACTACGGGATAAATATGATATAGCCGTTATGGAAGGTGATGTTGCCTCTTCAGTAGATGCTGAGAAACTGGAAGGGGTAGCCAAGGCAGTAATACAGGTAAATACACAATACCATTCAATAGCCTGCTCACTAATAGCCAATGTAGTCAACCAGACTCTGCCAAAGCTACCACTGGATGACATAGATTTACTTTTCATCGAAAATATCGGCAACCTCATTTGTCCCTCTAGATTCATCTTAGGAGCACATAAAAGAGTTGTTATTACAAGCTTGCCGGAAGGCGATGACAAACCAATAAAATATCCACTGATATTTCTCAATGCCGACGTAGTTTTAATAAATAAAATGGATTTTATGCCATATGTCGACTTTAACATGCAATTATTCAAGGAAACATTGTTGAATTTGAACCCAAAACTGAAGATTTTCGAAATCTCCTGCAAGACAGGTTCTGGACTCGAAGAGTGGTGCGCCTGGTTAGAAAAAGAAACTAAAAGTACCATTGAAGTACTATAGTTTATTAAAATACACCCTTCTATAAATACATTAGATGAAAGTTATTGCGCTATCTTTAAAAATATAGTAGTGGTGATAGTCGCTTGAAGAGTAGAGATACTAAATTTCTTTATACAGTCAGAGACCATTTCCATATTCCATATCCATTTAGCGATATGGCTTTGGTTATCAAATATTATTGTATACAAGAGTTATGAGTGTACCAAATAGTGCGCTGATATTAGCACGTTTAAGCATTCGAGGTGTTGTTCAAGGAGTCGGCTTCCGACCATTTGTCTATGGGCTTGCATTCAGATACAGCTTGAAGGGATGGATATTTAATAGTTCCGAAGCTGTGGAGATTGAGGTAGAAGGACCAAGAAATGCAATCGAGATGTTTCAGCAGGCCTTGCAATCGGAAACCCCTCCACTGGCCCATATCGAAAATATAACCATTAGCCATCATCAACCAGTTGGTCACAAGATATTTGAGATACGTCACAGTGTTGCTGAAGAAGGTAAATATCAGCTTATCTCTCCCGATATCGCCACCTGCAAGAAATGCTTAAGTGAGTTATTAGATCCACAGGACAGGCGTTACCGTTACTCTTTTACCAACTGTACTAATTGTGGACCACGCTTCACTATAATCGATGGAATCCCTTATGATCGTGACAGAACCACCATGCGACAATTCCAGATGTGCCCGCAGTGCCAGGCAGAGTATGATAATCCCTTCGACCGCCGCTTTCATGCGCAACCTAATGCCTGCCCCTACTGCGGCCCCGGTGTTGAGCTGGTAAATGTAAGTGGTGACATCATAAGCTGCTCAGACCCTGTTCTACATGCAAGTCAGTTATTAAAAAGAGGTAAAATCGTTGCTTTAAAAGGGCTAGGAGGCTTTCTGCTCGCTTGCAATGCCAACAATGCATCGGCGATCGCTACTCTTCGTCAAAGAAAACATCGACCATTTAAACCATTCGCCATAATGGTCAGAGACCTGGATGAGGCAAAAGAACACTGTAAGATATCAGAAAAGGAGGAGAGGTTGCTCTCCTCTGCCCAAAGCCCAATAGTTCTTATGAACTGGAAGGAAGATTCACCTATTGCAAAGGATGTAGCCCCACATCAAAAATATCTTGGCATCATGCTGCCCTACACTCCCCTGCATCATCTGCTGGTCAGAGACACTGGTTTTCCCATCGTGATGACCAGTGGTAACCTTAGCGAAGAGCCCATAGCTAAAGACAATGATGAAGCGTTGCGCAGGCTTTCAGGTATCGCTGATTATTTCTTGCTGCATAACCGGGATATTTATTCCCGTTATGATGACAGCGTCGCAATAGTAGAAAGAGAGACAATACAGTTAGTGAGGAGGGCTCGCGGCTATGCTCCTTACCCTATTCACCTGGGATTTCAAGCCAGGCAATTGCTTGCCTGCGGTGCTGAGTTAAAAAACACATTCTGCTTGACACGAGATAATTATGCTTTTATTAGCCAGCATATTGGAGACATGGAAAACGTAGAAACTCTGGAGCATTTCACTACTACAATTTCCCTGTATCAGCGTCTATTCAACATTCATCCCGAGATTGTAGCCCATGACTTGCATCCAGACTACCTGTCATCCGGCTACGCAAAAGAACTCGGCGCTTCAGGGATAAATACCATCGGTGTCCAGCACCACCATGCCCACATTGCAAGTTGTATGGCAGATAACATGCTAGATTCTCCAGTAATCGGAGTGGTCATGGATGGTACTGGATTGGGTACGGATGGACATATCTGGGGTGGAGAATTCATGGTAGCAGACTATAATAGCTTCAATAGGATGGGACACCTGGAATACCTGCCTCTACCAGGAGGTGATGCAGCCACCAGAAAGCCATATCGCATTGCCGTTGCTTACCTGCTCAAACTACTTGGTGAAAACGCATTGGAGAAAGCCATTATGCTGAGTCAAAGCGCTGAGTATCAGGAAAAAGGAAACAGGTCAACCAAAACAGGTTTTACACCCCTCTCCAGTAAAACTGAGATTGAAATCATCAGGCGCCAGATAGAAAGGAAATTAAACTCGCCGATGACATCCAGTATGGGGCGATTATTTGACGCCGTATCCGCTCTGATAGGGATAAGAGGTACCATAGACTACGAAGGTCAGGCTGCAATAGAACTGGAAATGTCGGCTTACGATGGGAAATATAATAATAATGATGAATGTTATCCTTATGAAATACTGGAAGACTCAAACATGGTTATCATTAAGCTAAGCAATTTATTCTCAACCATCCTGGAAGACATGAGGCAAAAATACTCTCAGTCAACGATATCGATTAGATTCCATAATACCATTGCCAGGATAATCGGCGAGATGTGCGAGTTGATAGCCAGGCGAACTGGAATCAGACAAGTAGCATTAAGCGGTGGGGTCTTTCAAAATCGTCTTCTACTACAAAAAACTGTTAATCTGCTGGAAAGAGACAACTTCAAGGTGTTGACTCACAGGCAAGTGCCATGCAACGATGGCGGCATCTCCCTGGGACAGGCGGTAATTGCCAATTTCGTCAGTTGCAACATAGCATGACAGCAAAAGATCAAAGTTTTTTAGCTACACATGAAATATTACATGTACCTCTATTTAATATTTTCAAATATGTATATTTGTGTTGTATAAGTGCATCAGTTAAAATAATAGAACCATGTGTTTAGCAGTACCAGTAAGAGTCGTTTCAATAGAAGGTAATGAAGCCATGACAGAAATAGCAGGGGTCAAGCGTAAGGTCAGTATCATACTCACCCCCGAGGCTAAAGTAGGTGATTATGTATTGCTTCACACTGGCTATGCTATAAGCGTGATAGATGAGGCTGAGGCAAATGAAACTCTGGAACTGCTGAATGAAATAGCAAGGCATCAGTGAAGTTTATTGATGAATACCAGGACATAAACCTGGCTAAAAAGCTAGCTACAAGCATCGCTACAAATTCCAGCAAACAAATCAGCATCATGGAATTTTGTGGTGGACATACCCACGCTATCATGAGATATGGTATCCGTGAGATGCTGCCTCGGACAGTGGAGTTGCGGTCAGGACCAGGTTGCCCAGTATGTGTCACCTCGCATGCTGATATAGACAAGGTTATCGCCTTAGCGCAAATTGACGGTGTTATCATAGCCACTTTTGGAGACATGATAAGAGTTCCTGGTAGCTACTCCAGTTTACAGCAGGCTAAAGCCGAAGGAGCTGATGTACGTGTCATTTACTCTGCTATGGATGCGATAGATTTAGCCAGGAGCAACC
This sequence comes from uncultured Dehalococcoidales bacterium, assembly GCA_964654015.1. GTDB lineage: Bacteria > Chloroflexota > Dehalococcoidia > GIF9 > AB-539-J10 > JAUUZT01. Next base: position 18,590 of record CAZZHQ010000009.1, read on the forward strand.
CCCAAAAACCAGTTATCCTCATTGGCATTGGATTTGAGACCACTGCCCCTACCATCGCTGCCTCTATAATACAGGCATATCAGGAAGGCATAGCAAATTTTTACGTTCTTTCCCTACTCAAGCGCACTCCACCGGTAATAAAAGCGTTGCTTGACTCTGGTGAAATTAGATTGGATGGCATCATCGGTCCCGGACATGTCAGCGCTATCATTGGCTCTGAACCATATGAATTTATCCCCCAGAATTACGGTATCGGTTGTGTCATCTCTGGCTTTGAACCAATCGATATTCTACTGTGTATAGACAAGCTGGTAAAACAAAGCGAGGAAAATCTACCACGCGTAGAAATTGCCTACCGCCGTGCAGTGAAGCCGCAAGGTAATAAAAAGGCACTGGAAATTATAACGACAGCTTTCGATTTTGGAGAGGCCGATTGGCGAGGTATCGGAGTTATCCCAGAGAGCGGCTGGAATATTAAACCAGCTTACAAACACTTCGATGCCGATGTAGCCTTCCAAGTAACCTTAAAACCGGTGATAGAACCCGCAGGCTGCCGTTGTGGAGATATTATTCGCGGTGTAGCCAAACCAACTGAATGCAGGCTCTATGGCAAGTCCTGTAGACCAGAATCACCAGCCGGACCATGTATGGTCTCAAGTGAAGGAGCATGTTCTGCATACTATCATTACAGGATAGAGGATGAATAGCCACATACTTCTGGCTCATGGTAGTGGCGGTAAGCTGAGTCATGACCTGATAGAGAAACAAATACTTCCATTACTTGGTAATCCCTTGTTAAATAAACTGGATGATTCATCCAGTTTCAAAATCGACGGACAGATCGCCTTTAGCACCGACAGCTACGTGGTAAGTCCCATTTTCTTCCCCGGCGGTGATATAGGAAAACTGGCTATTTGTGGCACGGTAAACGACATTTCCATGAGCGGTGCCAGACCACTATACCTGAGCCTTTCCATAATCATCGAGGAAGGGTTGCTTCTGGAGGACCTTAACCGCATAGTTATGTCGATAAAAAGCAGTTCCGATGAGGCTGGAGTAAGCATTGTTACCGGCGACACCAAGGTGGTTAACCGGGGGCAAGCCGATAAGCTATTTATCAATACCTCTGGAATAGGTATAATTCCTCCTGGATGTGATATCTCTGGGTCCAATGCCATGGCAGGCGATAAGATAATCCTTAGTGGTAGCATTGGAGACCATGGTATCGCTATAATGAGCCAACGGGAGGGCTTGAAATTCGATGTGCCAGTGAAAAGTGATTGTGCCCCTTTAAATAAGCTGGTAGCTGCATTAATAGAAAACCCCACAGATATTCATTGTATGCGTGACCCCACTAGAGGAGGTCTATCCAGCACACTAAATGAATTCACTCGACAGTCTCACAATATTGGTATCATCATCGAAGAGGAGGCAATACCGATAAAGGAGGAGATAAAGGCGGCCTGCGAGCTCCTGGGGTTAGATCCCATTGATATTGCCAACGAAGGAAAACTTGTTGCTGTGGTAGCTGCCACTGCCGCTGATAAGATACTGAATCGTATGCAACAAAACTGCTACGGACGGGATGCACGAATCATTGGTGAAGTAACAAATAATTACCCCGGGAAAGTTATAATGAGAACGAAGCTAGGCGCTTCAAGAATTGTAGAAATGATGTCAGGAGAGTTGTTACCACGTATATGTTAACAGATAAAGCAGGCAGTCAATCAAGGCTCGCCTTACCGGTAGAAAAGGTTGGCATTCTTTTCCATCCATTTCGTGACAAAGCACGAATCCTGTCCAACCATCTTTATAAGCAGTTATCCTCACAAGGGATTTCCGTATGGCAATGCTCGACCCAGGAGGAAGAAGAAGCCAGAGTAAAGTGTACTGGCTCACATCTTGTCCTAAGTATCGGCGGGGATGGTACCTTATTGAGGGTAGCGCGTATTGTTTCCTCAACAGGTATACCCATTCTGGGTATTAAGCTAGGAAGGCTAGGTTTCAGCACTGAACTAGGTAGCGACGAAATAGCTGACAAGCTATCCTATGTACTCGATGGAAAAGGATGGATTGAACAGAGAGCCATGCTGGAAACCACACTAGACAAGCAAAGCTTCCACATCCTGAACGATGTAGTGCTACGGGGTGGCACGCCACGATTGATAAATATCAAGGTATGCATAGATAGCGCAGCATTAACTACTTATCGGGCAGATGGTATTATCCTGGCCACATCCACTGGCAGCACCGGCTACTCTCTGGCTGCAGGTGGTCCTATTCTCAACCCTCAATCACGGGAATTCGTCCTGAAACCAATATGCTGCCATCTTGGACAAAACAGTGCACTGGTGCTATCTAATAATAACGTCGTCGAATTAAAGCTGAGCAGTGGAGACAGAGCCGCATTAATCCTCGACGGACAAATCGAAATCCCCTTACACGAAGAGCAAACTATCACCATTAAGCTCAGTTCACTCGTAACCCGTTTCCTGAAATTACACCCACCGGAATATTTCTACCAGTCTTTATGGCAAAAATTACAGCTAAAAGGAGTACAATGAAAATCGTCAAGGCAAATGTAACTGACGTAACTGGAATACAGCAATTAATAAATTACTTCGCTGGACAGGGTTGTATGCTAGCTCGTGCCCTTAGCGATATTTATGAGGGAATCAGAGAATACTATGTCGCCAGCGATAATGGGCAGGTTATTGGATGTGTAGCGCTCCACGTGAGCTGGCTTAATCTGGCCGAGATACGCTCGCTGGCTGTCCAGGAGAGCAATCAACATAAGGGTATTGCTACATCACTCGTTAATGCCTGTCTTGATGAAGCTCATCAACTGGGAATCAACTCGTTATTTTGTCTAGCACAAACACCAGATTTTTTTCTAAAACAGGGATTTCTTCTGACGGATAAAACAGAGTTACCACTGAAGATATGGACTGATTGTTATCGCTGCCCAAAGTATCCCAACTGTGATTCGGTAGCCCTCAAACGCCAGTTCTAATAAATCTACAGAGTGGAGGTATCGACAATCGATGCAGCCGATACAACAAGGAATATGATAAAAACAGAGAAACTAATTTCCAGCAAGCAGATTTATCAGGGTACTACTATAACCTTGAGCCAAGATAAAGTCGAGTTCCCTGACGGACAAAAGACTATCAGGGAAGTTGTGAAACATAGCGATGTAGTAGCAATGGTAGCAATAGATCCTCAGGACAATGTGCTGTTGGTAAAACAATTTCGCTATTCAGTGGGAAAATCACTGCTTGAAATACCAGCTGGTGGAATAGAGCCAGGAGAACAACCTCTTAGCGCCGTACGTCGTGAGCTACAGGAAGAGATTGGATATCTACCGGGGAATATAATAAATTTGGGTAGTTTCTATGCCGTACCCGGTTATGGTACACAATGTTATCACTGCTACTTGACCTCAGACCTCATACCAAGTCAACTCACAGCGGATGATACCGAAAGCATTGAGATAGTAAAAATTCCCCTTACACAATTAGAACGTCGTATCACTTCAGGGGAGATCGGCGATGCCAAGAGCACAGCAGCACTACTCCTCTTCCTGCTCTGGATAAAAGAAAACAAGCTTCATCAATGAAGTACCATGTTAAAATTGTTTAAAGTAATAGGTCAATTCAGCTAAATAAACCGGTCTGAAAGAAACTGTTATGTCTATTGAAAAGAAAATATCAAGTAAACTCGTCTACCAGGGTAAAGCTGTAAGTTTAAGCGTTGATATCGTAACAACGGCTGATGGAAGAGAAACTACCAGAGAAGTAGTACAACACAGTGAATGTATTGCCGTAGTAGCACTGGATGAGCACGATAACATAATATTGGAACGACAGTTCCGCTACGCAGTGGGTAAATCACTCTTGGAGATACCGGCTGGCGGTATTGAGCCCGGTGAGGACCCTGTTGAGGCCGTTCGGCGTGAACTGCAAGAGGAGATTGGCTACCTGCCTGGTAAACTGGAAAGTCTGGGAGGCTTTTATTCTTCTCCTGGTTATGGAACAGAATACCTGCACTGCTATCTTGCCACTGACCTCAAACACAGTCAATTACTAGCAGAGGATACCGCAGAAATTGAGATCGTGAGAATTCCAAAAACAGAGATTTCAAAACTTATTGATTCAGGAGAGATATGTGATGCCAAGAGTATTGCCGCCCTTCTCACTTACCTCTACATTAGCCCAGGGAAATAATCTCACAGCAATAACGATTGACAAACTTATGTGAAAACCACCAGGTATAAGCCATATCAGTTATCAACGCGGTAAATCATTAAGGATTGTTAGCTATTATGCTATCTCAACGCCACAGCAATGCTTCGTAATTCATGTGCGAAATCTTTCCTATCCATCTCATAAAAATAATGCATGGTTTCGCCCACCCGTAACGCTTCTACATAGCGACACGTGCCATGCCCATATGGCGAGCGCAAAATACCATGCCCATAATCCACCTTATGAAAAGTTCGCAGGTCACTGGTTATAGCCAGGCTGGGGCTATCCGAGTAATTCGCACCTGAATTAGGCCTCCCATCATAGATTGCTGTGAAAAATGGTGGTGTATAGACCAATGCGCTTATTCTTGCCAGATAGCGGTCCCAGGCATCGCCACATGAAATCACCTCACCTACCCAGGAAAATCTTACACCATCGGAACTGGTGGCCAGTCCTGTGGGACAAGCCACCTCACCTGAGACAAAGGCATTACCTGTGCGGTGCATGCGATCAAACTTTCCCCAGTCATCCGTCAACGGTCGTGGTGCGAAATTAACATACATATGCCATAATCCACCTATAATCATAATCACCGGGTCCTTAACACCTTCGGTACCCGTATTTCCTGGAGAGAGGACATTGATACGAGAAGCAGGATTAAAATTACTCGGGTCATCTGCCTCAAGCATATCTATATACCAGCGAAAATCATGACGGGAAATGTAGCTTACATAGAGTCTGAATTTCCCATCAGGAGTGAGCATTATGGACGACTTTTCAATTGACAGTGCCTCAAAAGCTTCTTTGCTTCCCGCCCATATCTTTTGAAAGCTTTTACCATCCGAACTGACGGAAACAATTGTCTCTCCACCTCGGCCTTTCAACCCATGTTCCAGGAGTTGTGTGCGTACACGATAGCTGAGATAAAACTGATTGGTACGATCATCGAAGGTGGCACTGGAGCCCCCTGCCCAGAACCCTTCCTCCTTGCCAGGTGGTTCAACAACCACTACGCCCTCAAGTGGATCAAATAGTGGCAACAATCCCACGCATTTGCGATGAGAATAATCAAGTGATGAAGAGGTAAATACCTCTGAATCCTTTGCTGACATGCCTTTTAATCCCTCCCTAACGTGTTAAATTCATTTGTTCATTGCACTTATTACAGCGTCAGCAAACTGGCTGGTACCTACTGCAGTAGTGTCATTGCGGTCAGGTTTCAAATCATAGGTAACATTCTTACCTTCGGCGGTAACCGTAGAGATTGCATTCTCCAGGAGATTAGCACCCACGTTCTCCCCAAGATAACGAAGCATCATAACCCCCGATAGCATCATAGCCATTGGATTAACCTTGTTCTGCCCTGCATATTTAGGAGCACTACCATGAGTTGGCTCAAAGACAGCCATGCTTTCTCCAATATTAGCTCCCGGAGCAACACCCAGACCACCAACCAGTCCAGCACAGAGGTCAGATACGACATCACCATAGAAATTTGGCAGTACCATGACATCAAACTGTAACGGTCTTTTTGCTAATTGCATACAGGCGGCGTCCAGTAGCATGTCACTGAATTCGATGTCCTTATTCTCCTCAGCCACCTCACGAGCAGTCCTTAGAAATAAACCATCGGAGAATTTAAGTATATTAGACTTATGTATTGCGGTCACTTTCTTCCTGTTGTTACGCCTGGCATAATCGAAGGCAAATTCAACAATACGACGGCTTGCCGTGTAAGAAATTGTCTTCAGGCTGATAGCAGAATCCTCACGTATGTAATCACCTGTAAGCTTTTCGACCAATTGCCTTAACTCAGTGGTATTTTCAGCACCCAGATCGAATTCAATTCCGGCATAGAGGTCTTCAGTATTTTCCCTGACAACAACGATGTCAACTCCCTGATACGGGGTTTGGATTCCAGGATAATTCTTGCATGGTCTAAGACAACAATACAGATCCAGCTTCTTTCGTAATGAGACGTTCACGCTTCGAAAACCGCTTCCTATAGGAGTAGTCACAGGCCCTTTGATGGCTACCTTGTTTCTTTTTATTGACTCCAAGGCGTCCTCTGGAAGAACCGAGCCAAATTTCTCATAGGCCTCGCTACCTATTATTGCGTCCTCCCATTGGAAACATACACCTGTGGCCTCCAGTACCCTACGCGTCGCTTCAGCTATTTCATGACCAACTCCATCACCGGGAATAAAAGTGACTTTATGCTCCATATCTACTCTCTCCTAATTTCACACCTCAATAATATTGATAAAAATGTAATATGTTTATTCTTTTGTTGCTGTCCTATCCAGTAACCTTAATTATCTAATAATTCTGTAACGATTGGTACGAATAGCAACATTATAGTATAAAATCATGATGTTTCTTAATGTAAGGGATAAGTCCACCCTCTCCAACAATAACGGACATCAATGGCGGCATCTTACTTGTCTTCAGTACAACCCCGTTGGTGACATCAGTAACTTTCCCCTCAGATACGTCTATCTCAAGTTCATCACCGTCAGATATTTTGTCTGTGTCACAAAACAATACAGGCATACCCTGATTTATGGCATTTCGAAAAAATATACGAGCTACCGATTTGACCAGAATAACACTAATCCCTGCCATCTTAATCACTACAGGTGCATGCTCTCTGCTTGAGCCCAGTCCAAAGTTATTACCCCCAACCAACACATCTCCCACCTTCACCCTGGAGTTGAAATCGGGTAAAGTATCCTCCAGAACATGTTTGGCCAACTCCGGTAAATTGCTCCTTAGATAGGCAAAGCGACCAGGTATGATATGGTCGGTTGAGATATTATCTCCCAGTTTGATAGTTTTTCCCTTAAATAACGTTTTTGTCATCTTCACCCTTTTGTTCACCTCATGCTCATCAGTTTATTGACCAACCCAATTACCTGGTAATAGTAATAGATGAAGTCAGAATTCATAAACTATATTCATATAAATTCTCTGGGGTCGCTGATTTCCCCGGTTATCGCAGAGGCGGCAGCCGTAGCTGGGCTTGCCAGATATACCATGGCCTCGGGATTACCCATCCTGCCCTTGAAATTGCGATTTGCTGTTGAGACACATACCTCATCATCCGCCAAAATTCCCTGGTGTAACCCAAGACAGGCGGCGCAACCAGGCGGTAAGATAATAGCGCCTGCTTTAATCAGGGTACTAATATATCCCTGCTCTACCGCCTGGGCTAATATCGTTCTAGAAGCAGGTGATATCAACAACCTTGTACGCGGGTGACGTTTCCTGCCTTTTAGCATTTTAGCCACCACGGCCAGGTCATCCAATCGTCCATTGGTACATGTACCAATAAATGCCTGATTTACCTTGACACTCTTGATTTCGTCCACAGGTGAAGTATTATCTACGGTATGAGGGCGAGAAACCATTGGTGAAAGTTGTCCAAGATTTAATGAGATAACTTTCTCATAATTCGCATCTACATCCGCATAAATCGGTTTGTAATTTTCCCCTCTTCCTTGTCTAATCAGAAATTCTCTGGTAATTTCATCACTGGGAAATAGTCCTGCTTTTGCTCCTGCCTCTACAGCCATATTCGATATGGTCAGCCTCTGTGAAATGGACATATCCATAAGAGATTCACCAGCAAATTCCAGTGCTTTATATGTGGCACCATCAGCCCCAATCTTTCCAATGATATAAAGTATGAGATCCTTAGCATATACGCCTTTCTGGAACGCAGAGCTTAGATTTAATAAAATGCTCTCGGGCACTTTAAGCCATGTCTTTCCAAGCGCTAACGCCACCGCCACGTCACTGGAACCCATTCCAGTTGCAAAGGCCCCCAGGGCACCACCAGTAACGGTATGTGAATCCGAGCCCAGTATCACGTCACCAGGATTAGCAAAATTCTCCGCTACTAACTGGTGGCAGATACCATCACCTACATCATAAATATGCGCCCCTTTTTCCTCAGCAAAACGGCGCATAAACACATGGTCATTTGAAAACGCTCTGATAGGGCTGGGAGCAGCATGGTCCAGGAACATTACTACCTGAGAAGGATTAGCAAGCTTTTCAAAGCCACTCTCTTCAAATAATCTCAATGTTAATGGGCCAGTAGTATCCTGTATGAAGGATAAATCTACCTGGGAGATAATTATATCCCCAGCAAGAGCGTCACCTCCGGATTTATCCGATAGTATTTTCTCAGTCAGTGTCTTACCCATCTGCAAATTTATCCTATAACCGCCAGCACGTCATCCATATTGACCTTATCGCCAGCTGAATAGTTTACGGCAATAATTTTTCCACCCTCAGGGGCAGGCAGTACATTTTCCATTTTCATCGCTTCCAGGACAACGATACCATCTCCAGGCTCAACTTTATTACCTTTCTCAACCAAATATCGTATTATCGTTCCTGGCATAGGCGCGGCTACAGGAGTCGCACCAGCTGGTATATCGTCCATCTTGACTGATTCTCCTTTCCCATCCGACGGTGAAGCCGGAGCAACCCTCGGAGACGCTGGTATCACGGGAGAGCCTGAACCCAGGGAGATGTCCACCCTGTGGCTTCTGCCATCAATAAAAACATCGAAACCAATATTTGCCGGAGCGGCTACGACCTTCACATCTGATTTATCCACCAACTCGCCTGCCTTGGCTTTAGCTATTATCTCATCTTCGCGATGGATATCCTCCAGTGTCTTGGCTTTGGTTTCAGGCGGAGGTTGCTCCAGACCATATTTCCACTTCAAAAAACGCATTCCAGTCGTTGGATAAAGAGTGTACAGCAGTACATCTCCAATATCCTTAGCAATATCTTTTGTTTCTTTCTTAGCCTTTTCCATTTCGGGCTCCAGTACGTCTGCAGGTCTGCAAGTTATAGGTTTCTCACCCCTCTCATAACCTTTGAGAACCAACTTCTGCACCTTTGAGTCAATAGGCATTGGCGTTTTCCCATACAGACCATATACATAATCTTTAACCTGCTGGGAAATAACCTTGTACCTGCCAAAGAGAACGTTATTAATTGCCTGAGTTCCTATAATCTGGCTTGTAGGAGTAACCAGAGGAGGGTTTCCCAATTCTTCTCTTGTTCGTGGCAATTCCTTATACACTTCATTTATTTTATCGATAGCATTGGCTTCCCTGAGCTGGGATACCATATTGGAGAACATCCCTCCAGGAATTTGATGTGACAATACACCGGTATCAATCACTGACATTCGCGTCTGGGCCAGGAAATCTCGGTATTTGGGGGCAATGGATTCGAAATAGTCCCCCAACTTGAGCAGTTTGTCTAAACTAATTCCTGTATCCCTGGAGGTGCCGCTCAGGCTTACTACAAGCGGTTCAATCGCGGGATGGGATGTACGCAGAGCAAAGGGAGCGAGACATGTATCAACAATATCAACTCCAGCCTCAATGGCTTTTAACATGCTCATGTCAGCCATACCGCTGGTAAAATGGCTATGAAGAGAAACAGGTATAGTCAATGCCTCTTTAAGCGCTTTTATCAATCTATAAGCATCGTCAGGGGCAAGTAAACCAGCCATATCCTTAATACAAAGACTATCAGCCCCCATGTCCTGAAGTATAATGGCCTTGTTAACGTAATAGTCTACAGTGTAAACGGGTCCCCCCAGTTTTCGTTGGGTAAGTGAATAGCTCAACGCCCCCTGGATATGCTTCTTTCGATCCTTTATTGCTTTGAATGAAGTTTCGAAGTTACGTTCGTCGTTAACGGCATCAAAGACACGGAACACATCAATGCCACAATCCGCTGCATGGTGAACAAAGGCGGTAACTACGTCATCGGCGTAGTGGCGATAGCCAACCAGGTTCTGCCCGCGCAAAAGCATCTGCAGTTTCGTATTGGGTAGCAGTTTTTTTAGTATACGTACCCTCTCCCAGGGGTCTTCATTCAAGAATCTTGTCATGACATCGAAGGTTGCTCCACCCCAAACCTCCATAGACCAGAAACCAATCTTATCCATATCAGAAGCGATGGCTACCAGGTCCTCAGTTCTCCCTCTGGTCGCCAGTAATGACTGATGCCCATCTCGTAAGGTGAGATCAGTAATTTTTACTGGTGTGTTGTTATTGATCAAATTCATCCTGTCTCCTTGCAATTTAATATACTATTCTATGGTTATTACGGTCAACTTCGATAATTAGACGCCAACATGCTTTGAGTTTGTCTCTCTACAGAGGAATATTACCATGTTTTCGGGGTGGATTGGTAACATCCTTGTTTTTCAACATCTGCAATGCCTTTATCAGCTTGCATCGCGTGTCGCAGGGATCAATGACGTCATCGATATATCCTCTCGCTGCCGCCATATAGGGATTGGCAAATCTTTCACGGTATTCCGCAGTTAACCTCTGCTTTGTCTCAGTATAGTCTGTCGCCTCATTTATTTCCTTGCGATTAACAAAACCTACCGCAGCCTCGGGCCCCATGACAGCAATTTCAGCCATGGGCCATGCATAGTTAATATCTCCTCTTAAGCTCTTACTGCTCATAGCGATATATGCTCCACCATAGGCCTTGCGAACAATCACGCTCACCTTGGGAACTGTAGCTTCTGCATAGGCAAATAGTAACTTTGCTCCATGCCTTATAATTCCCCTGAACTCCTGGTCAGTTCCAGGCATATATCCCGGAACATCAACAAAAGTAACCAATGGAATATTGAAGCAATCACATGTACGCACAAACCTTGCTGCTTTATCACTGGCGTCTATATCAAGCACCCCTGCCATATGAGACGGCTGTTGAGCCAACACTCCGACACTTTCACCTGCAAGCCGTCCAAAACCTACGATGAAATTGCCAGCAAATTTCTGATGCACTTCCATGAAATCGGCATTATCAACTACTTTCAAAATAATCTGTTTCATATCGTATGCCTGAGCTGAGCTATCAGGTATTATGTCAATTAACCCTTCTTCCCGGCGACCGGGATCGTCATCGCAATCTACAGTGACTGGGCTCTCTTTTTGATTTTGTGGGAGAAAACTCAGTAACCGGCGGGCACCTAGAAAACACTCCTCTTCGTTTTCATAAAGGAAATGGCAATTACCACTCTTACTGGCATTAACAGCTGCTCCACCTAAAGCCTCAAGGCTCACCTTCTCTCCGGTCACCGCTTCAACAACATCAGGCCCGGTAATGTAGCTCTGTCCCAGTCCTCTAACCATTAGAACGAAATCTGTTATTGCCGGAGAATAAACAGCACCCCCAGCGGTAGGTCCAACTATCACTGAAATCTGTGGAATGACCCCCGAATACAGGGTATTCCTGGTGAATATCTCGCCATATCCATTCAGGCTATCAATACCTTCCTGAATACGCGCTCCACCTGAGTCCAGTATAGCCACAAATGGCGCTCCGCTACTCGCCGCCAAATCCATCACCTTGCATATCTTTTTGGAGGCAACCTCCGACAGAGATCCACCTAAAACAGTAAAATCCTGGGAAAAAGCAAAGGAGAGACGATTATTAATCTTCCCATACCCAACAACCACAGAGTCACCGGTATATATCTGTTCTGCCATACCAAAATCTATACAACGATGAGTGACGAAAGGGTCTATTTCCTCAAAAGTCCCACCGTCAAAGAGAAGGTCCAGGCGTTCTCGTGCGGTTAATTTACCCTTTCCATGCTGTGCTTCAAGCCGCTTTAAGCCACCACCCTGCTTTGCCTTCTCCCTGTATTCATTCAATTGAGTCAATCTCTCTTTATTATCCATAATCATTCCTTCATATTTATTGATGTTGATATTTTTTATAGCTTACCCTGCTATAATCAATATTATGCTATATCATAGCAGATACAAAGAAACGAACCTCTCCCATACCCACTGTGGTAATTCAACATTCCGCTGGGGTGAGAGAACTTACGTCATGGGAATTATCAACGTCTCTCCCGATTCTTTCGCAGGTGATGGTATTAACAGCAATGTCGAGACGGCTGTTGCCCTGGCAAAAAAGATGGTATCTGAAGGAGCTGACATCATCGATATTGGAGGAGAATCTACCCGTCCGCAGTCAATATCTATACCAGTAGATGAGGAATTGCACCGTGTAATTCCTGTGCTGGAGAGGCTGAAAACGGAGATATCACTGCCGGTAAGCATCGATACCTACAAGCTTGAGGTGGCACAGCAAGCTCTAGAGACAGGCGCCAATATGATAAACGATATCTGGGGACTGAAACATGAACCGCAATTGGCAGAGCTCGCGGCTCAAAAAGGAGTGCCCATCATCTTGATGAGTAACCAGCGAGATATCTCCCCTAAACATGAAATCACTTTCCCTGACATCATCTCTACTGTGCTCTCATGCCTGAAGCAGAGTATAGAGCAAGCCATCAGAGCTGGAGTGCCCCAAGAAAACATTATCATTGATCCCGGAATCGGCTTTGGCAAGACACAAGAGCAAAACATAGAACTGATGGGGCGTCTTGATGAACTGCGGGTATTGCGAAAGCCTATTCTTTTGGCCAGTTCCCGCAAGTCGATGATAAGCTCTATACTCAACCTGCCACCCGAACAGTGTCTGGAAGGGACACTAGCTACCATAACCGTCGGTATCGCCAGCGGTGTTGATATGGTCAGGGTACACGACGTTAAAGAAACAGTGCGTGTCTGTCAGATAAGCGATGCTGTCATCAGAGGACATATCTAAAATGGCTACCGCCTACCTTGGCCTTGGGTCAAACCTGGGGGAGAGAGAAATAAACCTGCTAAAGGCACTGTCTCTGCTTGGACAGGAAACCCAGCTTATTAAAACTTCTTCTATATATGAAACAAAACCAGTGGGCTATAAAAAGCAGGCATTTTTTCTCAACATGGTCTGCCAGGTCTCGACCGAATTGACACCAGTTAATTTACTTCGGTCAATAAAACAAATAGAGAAAAATCTAGGCAGGAAACCCAGTTTTCGCAATGCCCCCCGTATCATCGACATCGACATCCTCCTCTATGACGACACAATTATGAAAATGAAAGATCTGGTTATACCACATCCTCGCCTCGTTGAACGTGCTTTCGTCCTCATCCCACTGGCAGAGATAACCCAAAATCTTGCTCATCCTGAACTGGGAAGAAGTATTGCTGAGTTAGCCCGTAGCGTAAATGGACAGGATGGGGTAAGTATTTTCAATAAGGAGGTCCAATAATGTACCAATTATTCGTAGAGGAACATTTTGATGCTGCTCATCTTCTACGCGATTATCACGGCAAGTGCGAGAATACACACGGGCACCGATTCAAGGTTGTCATACGACTGGAGACGACAAAGCTTCAACAAAACGGACTGGCTTACGATTTCGCCCTTTTAAAAAAGTCTTTAAGAGAATCCCTGGCTCGCTATGACCATGCCTTCCTCAATGAAATAGCACCATTCGACATTATAGAACCCTCATGTGAGAACATCGCCGCTACACTGTATGACGAACTCCTACCTCAATTCACGGGACTGCCAGTTACCCTGACACACGTAGAGATATGGGAATCTCCCTCAACCGGAGTATCTTACAGTCGGTAGGACAGTATTGCAGTTATTCCGGCGGTAACAGGTTTGGAATTGAGTCCTCGATGGGGTAGAAATGCTGGCAGTCAGAACAGTACAGTGAACCAGAGATAATTTCATCCCCCCCCTGCTTCTCAATGCTGAGTTGTAACTCTCCCTTGCAAACCGGGCAAGCAAGGATCTCCACTAGTTCTTTATTCATATCAATTATGGATTATAGCACCAGCGTTGCTATTTAAGGAATATAGGAAGCTGAAACCCCGGCAGGCATAACAATTTCCGAGGTGTTATAATTATGCAAGTTCTTGGGAGGATGAAATGACAATTCAATTTAAAAAGACTTATAAAGGCATCAATGCTGAGATGTTTCTCGACGAGATACGTGACCTTTTGCAGGAGCGGGGAATACTATCTGGGGAAGATAAATTGCAGACCTACTCACTACCCAGCGGAGCAACTCAATCACGCGTCACCCTTAGCTTGAAGACAAGAACTGAGCAAAAAGAGTGTGGCAGCGTTCACATTATTGGTACTCCTTACGGTGAAACACAAATGCTTATGAGCTTTGATGAAAGCATTGTGTCCCAGAAGACAGTCAATTCTCTTCAGGAAAGCATCGACCTCGTGCTTGATTCATACGAAGTCAAGTGGTGAAGCTTGAAAGAAAGCAGGCAGGAGCATCGCGAAGAGCGTAGAATAAAGAAGCGAAAGAAGATGCCTTTGCACGGGAGAAGTCTGGCTAAGGTCTACAGAAACGCCACAATCAACAGAGCAAAACGCCGATAACAACGTATCGCAGGAATAGGTTAAGAACACCTCCTAGTCATTACACAGGACTATAATAAATTAGTCAGAACGTATGCTTTATTATTTTATTATTGAATGGGCCGCGGTCTTTTCCACAGTACCAACGCAATCAACGACAGACAGAGAGCAATAATAGCAATAAAATTGAATACGCCATTTATACCAACAATATCCATAAAGTATCCAGCTACCGGCTGTATAAGGCTAGACCCTTCCATACTAAGTCCGAAATAGAAACCAAATACTGTTGACATCAAAGCTGGTGGTGTATATGCCACCATTAGTGGTTGCATGGTTGATTGCCTCATATTCATTAATAACCCAAGAAGAAGCAGCACTGCTATCAACCCCACTCCAAATGGCAACCGGGTCGCCAGAAACAGTGCAGGCCCAGTAACAACCAGCACCAGTATTAGGGCGTTTACACGCCCCCACTTATCAGAAAGCCATCCGCCCAGTAGACTGCCAACAATTCCTCCGCCTCTAATAATACCCAGCCACATGGAAGCATGAACAGAGCTTATCCCATGCTTATCTACCAGGTATATAGCGACGAAAGCCATGGCAGCACCAGCTACAAACTGAAAAAGGATTGCCAGTATAACGAGTGGTGCAATGGGACGAAGGGCACGTCCCATTTGCACTATTTTGTTAGTCTGTCTGGTTTTAACAATAACAACATCCGGTTTCAAACTATTGATTTCTATATTTGAATCCTTGTACAGGTCCAGTCGTTTTCGCTCTTTAAATTTAAATACTATTAAAAAAGTAGCTATTAGAACTGGTACAGAAAGTATTAAAAAAGCGGAGCGCCAGCCAAACAAGCCAGCAATAAGTCCACCTAGAACAGGGCTGGCGCTGAAACCAATACTGCCACCCAGCATATGTACAGCTATCACTCTACCATGATGTGATTTTTCAAAATAGCTAGTAAACATCGGCGTCGCAGATGGATGATAGCCACCGGAAAATATGCCCATTACAACCAGGGTGCCCATCATGATGCTGTATGTCGGACTAAAACCAATGGCAATAGCGCTGAGTCCTACACCGCCCATGCCAACGGCAATAATCTTCCGCCGTGTGAATTTATCAGCTAGCCAGCCACCGAAGAACTGTGATATACCTGAGGTGATTGTATAAGAAGAGATTAGTAATCCTGTCTGTAAATAATTCAGCCCCATCGATTCACGGATAACTGGTAGCAATCCCACCAGGAGACCGGTAATCAAGTCATGACTGCCATGTGTATAGCCAAAGAAGGCGGCAGTACCACCTCCCCACTCACGAAATCCTTTTCTCAATCTAAGTATTTTAGGCAATGATATTTATTGCACCTTATGGATTTGATACACCCCTAACTAACATGGCTACGACGTAGATATCCCATAATAAACCAAGAGGATAGCCAAAAGGCTTAGTATTTAACTGCAAACCACCCGTGCTATTTTAACAGAGCATGGTTAAATAAAGCTAGATGAGCGATAATGTGTTGCTTCATGCTATCCTGAAAAACGAATAGTTTCGGTTATCCATATAATCTGATACGTACCGGTTGATAGCCATATTAACAGATGCTAGTATTCGACCACACACACTAGGCTACACTCAAAATAAAGGGAGGTTAACAATGGGAGATCGTGTTAAAGGGAAAATAGCTATTGTCACCGGTGCTGGCTCTATAGGTCCAGGAACAGGAAATGGTAAAACTTCAGCTATCCTCTATGCTCGAGAGGGAGCCACGGTCATGCTGGTCGACCGCAATCTTAAAGCAGCCGAGGAGACCAGGCACATTATTGAAGGAGAGGGTGGTATCTCTTTTACCTTCGAGGCTGATGTTACCATTCCAGGTGACTGTAAGAGCATAGCAGAGAAATGCATCGAGGTTTATAATAAAATCGATATTCTTCACAACAACGTTGGCATTGAGATACCTGGCGGGGTAGTAGAAACGACTGAAGAAATATGGGACAAGGTGATGAATGTGAATCTGAAAAGCATGTTCCTGACCTCTAAATACGTGTTGCCCTATATGGTAAAACAGGGAAGCGGTTCCCTGATAAACATCTCATCGCTCAATGCCATAAGGACACTGCCAAGCTGCATCAGCACACCCTATGCAGTAGCTAAGGCAGGAGTCATTGCCTTGACCAGGGAAATAGCCATCCAGTATGCAGCGAAAGGAATACGGGCAAATGCCATATTGCCCGGACTAATGAACACTCCCCTGGTCGCAGCCACCATCATGGACTCTTACGGTGGCGACATCGACATGGCGATGGAGACACGAGATGCCATGTGCACTACAGGAAAGCAGGGTGAAGCATGGGACGTCGGCTACGCAGCGCTGTTCCTCGCCTCAGATGAGGCAAAATATATCAATGGCGCAGCCCTGCTTGTTGATGGTGGACTCACCCAAATCTGGCGTTAGCCACATGCTGGGTTACACAGCATCGGTTACTATAGTAAAACGAGACTTATATGAGTAACCAGGGAACCCTGGTATTTAATCCGATGATTTCGTTGCGGAAAGTGACCCGGGCATTTTGCCATCAATCAACGGCACCAGGCATACAAAACGAAAAACATCGTTCCCTACATTGTTGAAACAGTGTTTCTCGCCAGGCTTAACATAGATAGCATCTCCCTCACTCAGTTGTGTTTCTGTCTGCTCGCCTTTGACCATACCCTTCCCTGAGCTAACAAAAACCTCATGTTCCCATGGGTGGGAATGGAATGGGGTCGAACTCGAAGGCTCCAGTTCAAAAACACGCATGACGAAGTTCGGTACCCCTTCATCGGGACCAGCCACGACATGCATCATCACCCCTGGTAATTCCTCCTTGCCTTTCACCTGACGATAGTTCTGGATTTTCATATCAGTCTCCTTGCTAACATAAATTCTGAAGGGCAAATCACCCTATCCACTGATTATAGATAATAATACAATTGTTTATCAAGAATCCATACTGTTGTTTTCCCAGTGACGCCCTTTACAGACTGCAAATAAATGCTACAATAGTTATAAGTAGTATTATCAAGGGAGGTGGAAACAATGGATATAGCCTGGCTCAGGGATCTGATAATCTGTATCTCAGGTATAGTGGCAATTGTGGTACTCCTACTGCTTGCTGTCTTAGCAGTTACTATATATCGTAAATCCAAGTCTTTACTATTCTCAATAGAAGCCACTTCGAAAAACCTTCAAGAAATCAGTTCCGTATTACGGGAGAAAATTTTTACACCTTTTGCCGGGATAGGGTCTTTCATCCAGGGCATAAGTAAAGTAATGGAAACTATTAACAGGATACACAGAAAAAAGCAAGGAGGAAAACACGATGGATAAGAATGAAGTCTCCGGACTCAGCACAGGCTTTGTTATGGGCGTCTTAGTCGGCGCTACCATTGGCTTTCTCTTTGCCCCTCTCCCTGGCAAAGAAACCAGAGATGTGGTACGGGAAGGGGCAAAAAAAGTCAGGGCTCGAACAGCCGAGATGGCTGATGATGTGAGAGAGGTGGTTACCGAGACCTATGAAGATGTTAAGGGTGTAACGGCAGAGGCTATAGAGAAGTCCCACGCCCATACAAAAGAGAGTTAAGCTGCCCGATAGACCTTATTGAGAGATAAATCAGTACGGGTTGCACGTGCCCTACTGAAAGACGATACTGGTTCCGCAGTGACTTTTTCCTGTAACTGAGAAATCCCATAGGGGTCTGTAAGTTTATAAACATGGCAGTGCCCCTGGAGTTCAGTTAATAAATCATGTGAGATGCATTGAATACAGCAAGCAGCTTTCTTAAAAAACAATGGCGCCTGATATCTCTTGTAACAGGCCTGGTGCTGCTATGTGTGCTTCTCTGGACTCTAAGACAAGCCCTGTTGCCTTTCGGCATCGCTCTTGTTCTAGCTTACTTGATGTTACCAATGCTTAGATGGGCGGAGGGAAAACTCCCACAGCATGATAAGTTACGGGATGCCAAACATATAATACTGATAGTTCTATTTATCTTGTTTATCTTCACTCTGGTGGGGCTTGTCATATGGCTTGTATTAGATATATTCATTGGAACCTTCTCTTCATTACTAGCCAACGCGCCACAGTTCGTTTCATCTGGCATAGGGGTGCTACGAGAATGGGCTGAAGGTATCCGTGAGATATTACCTCCAACATTGCAGCAGCAGATGGATGAACTCGTCTCGGACATTAGTTCCTCCCTAGCCAGTTCTATACAGGGCCTTTTCAGAGGAGGAATTTTATCCCTGCCAAACATCTTCAACCCACTGCTCAGTCTTGTTTGTATCCCCGTTTTCCTCTTCTACCTGCTAAAGGACTCTGAGAAACTGAGTAACGGTTTCTACTCCGCCATACCGCAATGGCTAGCTGAGCACATTAAAAACATTGTCAGTATTGTTGAGACGGTTCTGGGAAGATATATCCGGGCTCAATTGGTGCTCGGATTCATAGTAGGTTACGCCTGCTTCCTGGTTTTATTCATTATGAAAGTGCCATTTGCGCCAACGCTTGGCATTATTGCCGGGGTAACCGAGCTCATTCCTATACTGGGGCCTTGGATCGGGGGTGCCATAGCTTTCTTCGTGGCCCTGGCCACCGTACCTGAGAAAGCCTTATGGGTAGCATTACTGTTCCTTGCAATTCAGTTATTGGAAAACAACTTTCTTGTCCCAAGAATTCATGGTCATTACCTGCGCATACATCCAGCTATCACTCTGGTATTACTTGTACTTGGAAGCTATATTGCCGGAATCTGGGGAATAATCCTGATTGTTCCTTTTGCCGCAACAACCATTGCAATCTACAAATACTTGCGCCACAGTACAAAACTGAGCGACGCTCAGTGAATCAATAGACGGTGATCCGGACAATTACCTGCGTCACTATTGCAGGTCTATAACTGACAAATCAGAGTACAGACTGTAACTCTTAGAACGACATAATCAGAGTGCTACCATGCAGCCTTCCATATAGCACGTACATCATCCAGGCTGAGTTCCTTCGGGTTGTTAGACATCAGTCGAGTTACCTCCATAGTAGCCACCGCCATACCCTCCAGCGCATCCTGTGGAACGTCGAGATCTCGTAATCTCTGAGGAACTCCAACATCGTTAGAGATATCCTTAACCGCCACAACCGCTCTCATAGCAGCTTCCCTGAGTGACAATCCATCGGTCTCTTCACCCATCGTCCTGGCAACCATAGCAAATTTCTCAAGGTTAGAGCAGAAGTTTTGCTCCATGACATACGACAACAGTAGAGAATTTGCTACCCCATGAGGCACATGGAAACGCGCACCCAGAGGATAAGCCATGGCATGAACAGCAGTTGTCCCTGAATTAACAATCATGATACCACCCAGCATCGCCGCCTCGGACATATGATTACGCGCTTCCTCATTTGAACCATCAGCTACAGCAGTCCTGAGGCTTCCAGCGATAAGGCTTATGGCCTCAAGTGCCAGTGCATCGGTAAATGTATTTGCCTTCTTGCCCGTATAACATTCGATAGCGTGGACAAGCGCATCCAAACCAGAAGCAGCACTCACGTTAGCCGGGCATCCATAAGTAAGAGTAGGGTCTACAAGTGACAGACGTGGGAAAATGTATGGACTAACTATAGCAAGTTTAAGCTGTCTTTCAGTGTCACCAAAGATGGCTATATTCGTTGCCTCACTGCCAGTCCCTGCTGTGGTAGGAACTGCAACGACAGGGATACAGGGCCCCGGCACCAAATTTGTGCCAAGATAATCTATTCCCTTACCCCCATGAGTCATCAGGACAGAGAGCCCTTTAGCCGTATCTATGCTCGAGCCTCCCCCTACAGCCAACAATATATCAAATCTCTTCTTGCGATATTCATCAGCTATGGTATCCAATTTGGACAGCGTCGGTTCCGGCTCAGACCCGGCAAAAATACTTGTTGCAACTTCCGCTTTAGTTAGTTGTTCCTGAATGGGTTCGATAAGACCAGCTTTATTAACTCCAGCATCGGTAATAACCAAAGCAGTACTTGTTCCCCAGTGAATAAGCTCATCAGCCAATGTTTCCAAAGCTCCCACACCAAATCTAATCATTTTAGGCATTGTAAGCTGATATATCTTTGAACTCATTGATTCCTCCTTTGAATTTATCTGTTACTTTTGTAGCGGCAGGATCAGTTGTACTAGATTTGCTGAAATAATTAAGCTCCAGCAAACAAAAGAATGTCACTTAATTTCCATATTATACACTACCAGGCATTCTTTGAACAATAGAAACACCTCACGCCAACGAAATTGTATCCCAGCACACGGATAAATAGTGTAATTTATCAACGTCTCTCATCTGGAATATGTTGACAGAAATCTCATGCTGAAATACAATCGGTTTAGAAGATATAAGCCTCCAAAGATTAGTGATTATGTACAGCAGAATAGGCACTGGTTTATTCATTATCACTGGCAGCAAAAAAGGAATTTTGAGCATTGATAAATAACGAAGCAAATCTTACAGCTAATAAGATTCTGGATCAGCTAAGCGTCTGTGGAATAACTCATGTTGTCTGGCTACCCGATAGTGAATCGCGATTTATGTACGACTCCCTGTTAAGCCGACCAGAGTTCACCCTCGTTCCGGTATGTCGCGAGGGAGAAGCCATAGCCATTGCTGCAGGGTTAATGCTGGGAGGTAAAAAGGTGGTAGTATTGCACCAAAATACCGGTTTCTTCGAGTCTGGTGACTCAATACGAGGCCTGTCACTAGACCTTCACCTGCCCCTGCTGATGTTGATTGGCTACCGGGGTTGGCAAAGAAACCACCCATTAACGGATTCAGCTGCCATATTCACTGAACCTATACTGAATGCCTGGAACATCAGGCACTACCTTATAGAGAACGACGAAGATGCAGAGAAGATTGCTACAGGCTACGAAGAAGCCCAAAAGACAAATAATCCGGTGGTGATTTTAATCGGTACGGAGTATAAGTAACCTTGATAGATAGCTACAAAGCCCAACAGTTAATTTCACGATATCGTGGTAACGCAATCGTCATCCCCACGATGACGGCTAACTTCGAATGGCCACAGGTATCCAGCAAACCAGGACTGGACCTTTTATTCAGCGGTGCCATGGGAAAAGCCTCATCACTGGGGCTTGGACTGGCACTAGCTCAACCTGAAAGGAAGGTTATCGTTCTGGATGGCGACGGCAGCCTGATGATGAATCTTGGCAGCCTGATTACCATCGCCAACATGGCTCCTGCCAACCTGATTCACTTCTTATTCATAAACCAGGTATACCGAACCACAGGTGGCCAGCCTGTTCCACACGCACATAGAGTAAATTTCGTAGCATTGGCAACAGCTGCTGGCTACGCCAATGCCTCCCTGTTCAAGTCCATAGAAGAGCTACAGGACAATATAGAGAGCATCATTACTAAGACAGGACCGACTTTTGTGTGTCTTGAAGTTCCGCCAGCTACTAGCAGGCCTCCCTTCCCATTGACTCGTACCTCTGATATTATCGACAAGTTCAGAACCACCATACAAGAAGATAATACATAAACAATCACAAACATATAACCAGTTATTGTATTCCTGCTATAGTGTTACAAGGGAACAGTATCTTCATAGACAGCCAATTGGCTACCATAAACAGCTTTGATAATCCAGGCAGGAAAGAGATCTTGATATGAATCCTTTAGTGATAGTGCTGGTCCTTTGTTCTTCCCTGATGCATGCAAGCTGGAATTTGCTTGCTCGCCGTAAAGGGCGTAAAGGGTCAGAAACCGCATTCTTTTACAGGATGATAACCGTGGTCGTCCTGGCAGGTATCATTCCTGCCTTAATCAGTGAGCTGACAGTAAATTCTCTGCCCATAAAGGCCTGGCTCTGTGTTATTGGAGCAGGCTCTTTTTGTGGATTCTATTTCTTCTGTCTGGCACAGTCATACGAATCTTCAGATTTTACTATAGTTTATCCTATAGCCCGTTCTCTTCCAGTACTCCTCGTAGGTATCGGTGACATACTGCTAGGAAGAAGCATCAGCTCAGTAGGATGGCTGGGCATGTCGCTGGTAGTTTCTGGTTGTTTCCTGGTACCCCTCCGTTCAATCCGTGAATTCCAGTTACATCGATATATCAACCGTGCAAATCTCTGGATGCTGTTCACCGCCCTAGGAACAGTGGGTTACACATTGCTTGATAAGAGCGCTTCAGAAATAGTAGTTCAGGGACCAGCGACTGCCGCTCGCTACGGTTATTTCTTTTTCTTTTTTGCCTATATAAGCTTCTCATTGTGCTTGCGTATATCAAAGAAAAAAATACCAGATATAAAATCCATCGGCTGGAGACTACCAGCAACCAGTGGCTTATTGAACTTTAGCTCGTATTGGCTAATACTCTGGGCATACCAGTTGATGCAACAGGCCAGTTACATACTGGCTTTCAGGCAAACCAGCATTGTCATCGGTGTCATCGCTGCCTTCTTTATCTATAAAGAGGAAGGAAAGATTCCTCGAATAATCGGCACGCTAATCCTCGCTGCCGGATTAATACTCATCACATTATGGGGAAAGTGATTGAGCACAAACCTGTGAAATTAGGCTACGATTGACTCCTATTCACCAAGACACAGGAGCGTCGTAGATATATTCCACCCCATTAATAATGACAAAGTATCTCTCACCCCTATTGAAATTTCCGCCAAGATTCAGATTTTTCTCAAAAATATCATCGGTTGGGACACAGTTGTCTCCCTTTAGAATTCTTATAGTAACTGTTACTTCTACAGTGTTGCCGTAGCGCTTCGATGTAATCTCATTAAACCTGGTACAACTATCTGGAAGTTCTCCATCGACAGCTATCAGCACCTGTGGTGGAACGCCAGCACCTATTACTACTGGAAACACATCTGCTTCAATAATTGTTGCCAGTTCGATAGAACGTATTGCCGTATAATATTCATAATAATATGCCAGGTCGTGACCCCCCGCATTGTAATAGATAATGTGAGGGAATCCCTTATTATTAATCGCCATCGAACTGCACAGGGCAACATCAGCTCCCTGCTCAATTATGAACAACACCCAGTCATCACCATTATTGCGGATATATTTCAGACTGTTCCCAATCGAACCGCAATAGCTTATATATGGATAACCGTTCTCATCTAATACCAGCGAACTATGCACCCCAACATCACCCTTATCATCCACAGTTTCTATCTGCCAGCCACCAGGATTCCAATTTGCATATTTCAAATCACGGCCACGGCTCCCGTAATAGCTGATATGAGGGTTATCCTCCTCATCCAGTGCCAGAGAACTATATTTGCCAACTCCTCTATCATCCACGGTTTCTATCTGCCAGCCAGTAGTATCTTTTACGGCATACATCAGACTACTATCCCATATACCATAGTAACTCACACAAGGATATCCGTCGGTATCAATCGCCAACGAGGTATATGAACCACACCATGATTCATCATCGACAGTCTCCACATTCCAATCACCATCACTACTATAGGCATATTTAAGTTGATAAGATGTACGATCAAAGTAGCTGATATGAGGGTTATCCTCATCATCCAGTGCCAGTGAATTGTATTCGCCAACTCCACCTGTATCCACAGTCTGGATATGCCAACCGGTGACATCCTTATACGCATATTTCAGACTCTTGTTACTCTGATCGTAATAGCTGATGTACGGTTGCCCTTCACTATTTAATGCCAATGAACAATGCTCACCTACATCACCCACACCATCCACAAGCTCAACTTGCCATCCGCTAGAATCCCCATACGCATATTTCAGATCAGCGTTGGCGCTATCAAAGTAACTAACATGCGAACCCCCACTGGCGCCAAGCCTCAATGAACAATATTCCCCGATGTCTCCACTGCTATCAATACTTTCCCGTTGCCATCCATCGGCATCAATACGGGCGTATCGTAAATGCATATCCTCAAAGTTAAAATAGCTGATATGGGCATAACTATTCTCGTCCAGGACCAGTGAACTGTATTTTGAAGCACCTTCATTCTCAACAATCTCTGTCTGCCAGCTACCGGCTTGATTGCTGGCATATTTCAGGTCATTGGTATCGCTATCGATATAGCTGACATGACCACGACCATTCCTATCCAACCTCAATGAGCTGTATTCACCAACATTGCCATTGCTATCTATTATTTCTATATGCCAGCCATTTGATTCCTCGGTAGCATATTTCAAATCTCCGTTTTTATAGTCGAGATAGCTAATCCGAGCGTTGCCATTGCTATCTAACGTCATAGAACCATATTGCCCGACTCCATCACTATCAACAGTTACGTAATGCCAGCCACGATTATCCTGATAAGCATATTTAAGGCAGCCCTCACCATAATCAAAATAGCTAATATGTGCATAACCTGCCCTGTCCATAACCAGAGATGTATGCATCCCAACCTGGTTACGATCCAATACTCTTATATTCCAACCACGAAAGTCTTTATAAGCATATTTCAGTTCGCCACTGCTGTAGTCGAAATAGCTAATATGTGGATAATTATCCCTGTCGAGTCCGATAGATCCATATTCACCTACCCACCCATCACTATCCACAATCTCCGTATGCCATCCATTTATATCCTTATAGGCATACTTTAGATCTTTACTACTACTATCAAAGTAGCTAATATGAGGAGCGGCATCCGTACCAAAAGCCAGTGAGCTATATTGTCCAACCCCCATCGAATTATCCACTGTTTCATAATGCCATCCCGACTCATCATAATACGCATAGTAAAGATGATCAGAACCATAGGCAATATGAGCATTGCCATTAGCATCCAATTCCAGACTGCGAGCGCCCATGTTTTGTATGTGTTTAAGATTTTCTACATACTCGGTATTCTGGTCATTGGCCTCTTCGGCAAGTACCGTCTGAGGAACCAGCATAATAGAGAGCGGATTAAGGACAAAGGACAGTGCACAAACTAATAACAACCACTTGCTCACACGATTAATCAATGTAAATCTCCTATTTTTGTACCCAAAGCAACCTGACAGGCCCTGGATCAAACGTAATTCGTTTTTTTATTCCGCCTCTACCACAGCTACCCCAAAGCATCCAATTGTCAACTGCTATTATAATGTGTTGGTATCATTGTGGCAACAATCATTGTGGCAACATGCCTCTGATATAGTTTAGTTGTATTTGTGATACACTCATAAAGATGGGATGAAAGGATTTTCTTCTGCAGTTATCTGAAAATTCACCGGAGGTACACTAACATGGCTAAAATCATTCGAATACAAGCTGGTACGGTGGAGATGTCAGCAGAGTTGAATGACAGCAAAACATCTCAATCTATCTGGGAAGCACTGCCTATCACCGGGAATGCCAATCGCTGGGGAGATGAGATTTACTTCAACATTCCCCTGAATCTTGAAACAGAAGACGGAAAGGACGTGGTGATGATAGGAGACCTGGCGTACTGGGCTCCCGGAAACGCTTTCTGCATCTTTTTTGGTCCGACTCCGGCGAGCCAGGGAGAGGAAGTCCGTCCAGCTAGCCCTGTTTCAGTATTTGGTAAAATTATTGGCGATGCCACTCAATTCAAACAGGTACCCTCAGGAAACCCTATCAAGATTGAAAGCGAGAGTGACAGCTAAAAGTCAACAACAAGCTCTGTCCTTTTAGCTTAAATAACTAGCATATTCGCCAGTCATCACGACCTGCTTTATTATCCGCCGTACTGTATGGGTTTAGCAAAGATATTGCGGATTTGGGCCATATCCCGCGTATAGCCTAGCGTTAGTATCAGCTTTATACGAGCCTTCTGCCCACTGAGTCCCGGAGCGTAAATTACGCCTATATCCTGCAGGTCCTTTTCACTACCTTCGAAGGCATAAGCATTACCCAGGACAAGTCCTTCATAACACCTGCTGGTGACAACCACAGGCTTGCCCATCTCGACCAGTTCCCTAATCTCTTTCGCCACCGATATAGATACATGTCCCACTCCAGCCGCTTCAATAATCACTCCATCAACCCGGGCGTCTTTCACCGCTTCAAATAGAAAATTGCTCATTCCTTGGGTGAATTTGATAAGTTCTACCTGTGCAGAGACGTCTTTAGCAGGAATCATTATCCTGGGGCCTCTTCCCCTGACAAATTGCACTCTGTCCGCATAAATAAAACCGACTGGACCAAACAATGGACTCCGAAATGTGTTGAGCTGCGTAGCACTGGTTTTAGTCACGTCGCGAGCAAGATGTACTTCATTATTGAACACAACCATCGTTCCCATACCACATGCATCATCTGCCGCCGCTGTTAAAATCGAATTGAACATATTAGACGGACCATCAGCGCTGAGTAATGATGTATTTCGCATTGCTCCTGTTACAACGACGGGGTTGTCGCCAGCAAGTAGCAGGTCAAGCGCATAGGCGGTTTCTTCAATGGTATCCGTGCCATGTGTCACCACTACACCATCCACTTTTTTACTGTTAAAAAGGGAGGCTATTACTTTACTCAGCTCAAATACATCACTTGGCAATATATGAGGTCCAGGTTTACTACAGAAGTTTATAGCCTCTACACGGGCGATACCATCCAGCGACGGCATTCCCAGTAACAAACCCTCCGCGCTAAGCTTCTGCACCGCTCCTCCACTGCTATCATCAAACCCCATGGCGATAGTTCCACCCGTTGAGATGAGTTTAATTATTTTTTCTGACATCTATCCAGTTCTCCTTGACCAGTTTTAAATCAATGCTGCCATATATGCAGTGGGATTATCCATATAGTATAGCCTATCTTGCTGAGTCTTTGTGGTAGCAACTCATGTGTTACAATTCTGAAAACAATATAACGTTACCAGTAAGTTTGGTATTTTTCAGGTTTAAACTCCATGTTGAAAGAAGCACAAAGTAAAACGAATTTACAGGCATGGTTGATAGTAGCAGCTTGTTTCACCGCTACCCTTGTTATCGGTGAGACATTTCACTCATTGGGGGTGTTCTTCAAGCCACTGGAGAACGAGCTCTCGTCAAGCCGTACTCTTATCTCATCAGGATATACCACTTTTATGATTGGTGTAGCAATTTCATCTTTTGTAGCAGGTAGACTTGTCGACAGATTTAATGCCCGCCTCATCCTCCTGGTTTGCGCAACACTCGCCGGCGGAGGAATAATGCTATGCAGTCAAATACAAAATACCGAACATCTTCGCCTGTTTTACTTCATCTCCGGATTGGGTGTTGGTGCCACCTGGTCAGTACCAAGCTCAACCGTGCAGCGCTGGTTCCACGGAAGAGACAAAGCAGGGCTAGCGTTGGCAATCGTTATCTCAGGGGCAGGTGCCAGAGGATTAATATTCGCTCCATTGGCCAACTACCTTATCATTGACTATGGTTGGAGACAAGCATACTTGATTCTGGGCATCATCACCTTCCTGTTGATTTTTATTCCATCGTTCATAATAAAGAGCAGTCCGAATAAAGTGAGCGAAAGCGAATTTGAAGATCACCAACTGGAACCAAAATCTTCTTCATTCAGCAGTTCATGGACAACAAGTAAAATCGCAACCACTCTACCATTCATTAGCATTACTTTTCTGGTTTGCCTCGCTGAACTGACCTTCCAGGCAATAGCCGTCCATCTTGTTCCCCACACCACCGATGCTGGTATAAGTGCCACCTCCTCGGCACTCGCACTGGGACTTATTGGAGGAATATCCATCCCCGGACGTTTACTTTCAGGCATCCTATCTGAGAAAATCGGATGTCGAAAGGTCATGGCATATCGCTGTGTTGCACAGCGATATGCCTGTTACTGTTACTGTTTCTAAAATCAACTTCAATGCTCTATTGCTTCGTCTTTCTCTGCGGAATCTTCACTAGTATGGCAATGACTGCCGAGGTTGGCATCGTGGGTGAATTCTTTGGCATGCGCTGCCTTGGCGGTCTTCTTGGAATAAGTTCCTCGATCGCTTTCGTTGTCGCCGCCTTTTCCCCTTATATGATGAGATATATCTGCGACGTTACCGGTAGCTATTCGATTGCCTTCATGGTTATTATAGGGCTGTTACTAATTGGCAGCTTTATCTCTATGATTATGAGGAAACCAGCTACCATTACGTAATTCTAAACTGGTTCAGAATCATTAACTACACGTATAACTCAGGGACGATGTTCAGGACGCTTTCCTTGCTAATACATAGCGCAACCGGTGAACATGTGCCCCCTGGCTGTGGTCTTCCCATTCATCAAACACCCCGGTAAGCAGAATTATAAAATCCCTGAAATGCCACCGCAGGTCATCATCACTAAAATAATGAGTGGGCCTGCCAGGACGGCTCTCGTAAGTATCCTCTTCTATACTACGGTTTTTGCCAAAGCTTGGTTCATTCTCGGAAAAAACGGTGAAGAACGCCAGCCCTCCTTCTTTTAATCTGCGGGCACTCTCATCAATAAATATTGCCCTCTCATTCTCATAGAAAAGATGCAGTGTGTTGAAACAATATATGGCGTCATAAGTATCCGTAAGAAAGGACATATCCAGCACTGAGCCATTGTGGAACTCTGTCAGCGGGTCAAATTTCCTTGCCAGTTCGCAGACCACCGCTGAAATATCGATTCCCGATACCTGGAAACCATTTCCGGATAATAATTTCGTGTTCCGCCCATAACCGGAACCCGGAATCAGGATGTTCTTTACCATATGTCGACGGAATATCTCCAGAGCAAACGTCGCAGTAGCACTGGGATCATCACCCCAGACATTACCTTCATTGTGAAACCTTTTATTCCAGAACGCCTTCTGTTCCTCTATGTTAAATTCCATTTTTTATAAGGAACTCAAGATAAAGATGGTGTTTTCTGATTTATGTTTATTCTTCATAGCCTTTGGTCGAGCCTAATCATCATCACCACCATCATTGTTGTTGTCATCATCACCACCATCATCGTTGTTGTCATCATCATCCTGATCATCATCAGTATCCTCTTGTCTATTCTCTTCACAGTCCTCAGTACTGTCCTTTTTCCCTCCTCGCTTCTTTTTTCCACCGAATAAATTACATAGAAAACAACCCATTATCTATCTCCTTTTAAAACGTACATTTATTTCCGTTGAGTCAACCTCGCTGATAATTATACTATAGCAAATACACTTATTTCCCAAACCTGGTTATTTATTTTCAAAAAGCTCCCTAAAGACACAAAATCAAATATAATGTTAAAGATAGTTTGATTGAAGAGCGGGACACACGAATTAAAATGATAGTATTAAAATGCGCAAAATGTAAGAGCAAAATCTTTAAGTACATCAAAGTTGGTAAAGGGAAAATATTATACTGCTGGCAGGAGCGAATAATAGAGAATTACAGTATTCGAGATGGGAATGAAGTCAGATGCCAGTGTGGCAATCTAGTTGGAATCGATGAAGGAAAAGGGATAAAGATGAAGCAACATTCATTTAATTATTCAGGTACAAGAACAAAGGGATAAATACCCCCATATAGTTTATCTGTTACTACTTTCCCTTTTTCTTTACTTAATTCAGATATTAGGGGTTTTCAACAATATATACTGGTCGGCAGTGAGTCTCCTTCATCAATAAAGAACCCAAAACACCCAGGGCTGCCAGCGCGCAACAGAGAAAAAGACCATTCTGAAATGCCTGCAGAGGATAAATTGGCACACCATCAGCCATTTCGCCTTGCCATCCGTGATCAAGAATAAAACCAAACAGGGGCTGAGCTATGGCCGCTCCAGCGAAGCCTCCCGTATTAACCAGCCCAACAGCTATTCCTCGTGTAGCAGGGCGTACTATGTCTCTGACACAACCAAATATTACAGGGATAATACTGCCACCGATGCCCATGAGAAAGGATAGCGGATATAATGCCAGCAGGGGGGGACGACCTCCATTCCACAAGGAAAGCACTAAAAGACAGCAGAGAAACATACTGGTAAATATCAAAGCAGGCCATCGTCTACTTTTCATTACCTTGTCAGATAGAAACCCAACTGACAGAGCACCTATCATAAAACCAATGGTAGCGATTAAATTAAATATGGAGGCAAAATCCCTCGTTAACTGATAACTCTGCATAACATAGATAACTGTCCAGTTATGGAACAATGTAGCAAAGGCTCCATATGTTCCGAATCCAATCAGAAATAGAAACCAAATACGACGGTCGCCGAGAACCATCTTTAACTTTTTAGCCAGACTGATACTTAATGTATCCTCAAATATTTGTGGCGCTTTACCCGTTTTATTGCCCAGTTCGGATACTGGAGGTAAGCCAATATCAGCAGGTTTATTCCTTATTATCGTCCAGCCAATAATTGCCAGCACCAGGCTCACACCTGCAATTGCAACAAAGGACATACGCCAGCCTCCCCATATTATCAGCAGAGCCAGCGGAGTACTGGCTGCTAATTGCCCCAGATGTGCAATCGCACTGGAATAACCGGTTACAGTAGCTACTTCATTGCTGCGAAACCATTCCATGATAGTTTTCATAATACTGACCCATGCTACGGAAACTCCCAGACTAACAATTAGTCGTCCAATATAAAGAACACTGAAGGAATGGGCCGCACTCATTACGAGAGCCCCAAGTGCAGCCAGCAATAGACCTGATGTGATAGTTTTTCTTGGTCCCAGCGTGTCTGCCAGGGTCCCAGAAGGCAATTGCATGAGCGCATATGTATAAAAAAAGACGGCTCCAAGGCCTCCAAATGCCACTGCACTAATTTCGAAATCAGCCATGAGACGATCTGCCATAGGTGCCATCGCCGCTCGGTTGAAGGTGCCTATTGTATGAGCCAGTACGGCTACGAGCCAGATTAGCCAGCGACGACGATACCGTCGCTGTAATTCCTCGTGACTTCCTTCCCAACTCACGGTAACGAAATCCATGATAACCGTATTTTCTTCACCATGTGGATAACTCCTATGGTACCTGAACCAAACTTCCATGATTCAGCTTCAGTGAGTACCAGTAGCCTGGTTACATATTCCATATCAGCTTTAAATATATTATTTCCCTAAGTCAATACATGTAAATAAAAAATGCCCAACCTAAAGGGCGTCTCGACAACTGCCATATGCTATCAGCATTTTAATATTTAGCTATTATATACATTTATTGTTGAAACTCCATGATAATGTCCTCTAGAAAACTCGATAGAAATGTCCTCTT